>NC_012781.1:1053333-1425000 GCF_000020605.1 Agathobacter rectalis ATCC 33656 | reverse complement strand
TCCGTAGCTCCTCAAACAATTCTGCAAGCAGATTGTTTTCATCGCTTTCGCACAAATTCTGAATTTACTGTTTTAAAGGTCTTCAATTTTCATTGAAGCGTTCTGATTGATTCTCAAAATCTTTCAAGGTTTCTCACTGTTCAGTTATCAATGTTCTTTAGTTCATTGCCTCGCGACAACGATTGATATGATATCAAACTTTCAAGTGTTTGTCAACAACTTTTTTAAGTTTTTTTATCAAGCAGGGCTACAAGGATTCGAACCTTGAAATGACGGAGTCAGAGTCCGTTGCCTTACCATTTGGCGATAGCCCTATATGAAGCGCAGGGGGTGGGATTCGAACCCACGCGCCCTTGCGGACAAACGGTTTTCAAGACCGCCTCGTTATGACCACTTCGATACCCCTGCACGAGAGCGGGTGATGGGAATCGAACCCACGTATCCAGCTTGGAAGGCTGGTGTTCTACCATTGAACTACACCCGCATATTTAATTGTTCACAAGTCGGGGTGACAGGATTCGAACCTGCGACCTCCTGGTCCCAAACCAGGCGCTCTAGCCAAGCTGAGCCACACCCCGATATGCTGTTTTGCTGTTTCGTTTTTGTTGCCTCACCGAAGCGACTTCGATATAATATCACCCTATTCTATACTTGTCAACACTTTTTTACATTTTTTTGAAATTAATTTTTCAAATACGACACATCCCGCGTTTTTACAATGTTTTCGATAACCTGAAATAACAGTTTTACTGACTCCTTAAATGATTTATTAACCTCACTTTCTGCTGCATGAAATCGGAACAGACAGCTATGTCATGACCGCCGGCGGCCGGAAGACCGACCACGTGCTCAAGTCTGTATACAGGCATGCTCAAAAGGACAAGAAAGAGGTGCGGTTTTGCAAGAAAAAAAGGCGGTTTTATCACAAACCGCCTTTTAGTGGACTAGACGGGAGTCGAACCCGTGTCCGAAATACAATTCCCTGTCCTTCTACGAGTGTAGTTTATTATTTAACATTCCCTCTGCCACACGATAACAAACAACCTTGTGGTTTCAGTAGCTTCATGATACGCCCGATGGCTCAAAGCTTTGCCAACGTCGTTTCTCACATAGTCGAAGCCTGGGTCCTAAAGTGTGAGTGCTCTAGGTCAGACTGCTGCCATTAGGCAGCGTATGCTAAATTATCTTCAGCGTTTAATTTTAATTTGGCCATTTAACGCATCGCCATACGACTCGCTTCTCCAGCTGCATGTACCCCGTCGAAACCTTTACTAGCCCATATTCATTTTTTGCTAACCAAGATTTCTGATTTTGAAATCTCTCTGTGCCTCTCGCTTTTGGTCCTTCTTGGCTATGTCTGCTCTCTTATCATAAAGCTTCTTACCTTTGGCAAGTGCTATCTCTACTTTGACCAGACTCCCCTTAAAGTATACCTCCACCGGCACAATTGTGAAACCCTTTTCCTTCATCTTTGATGAAAGCTTCTCGATTTCCTTCTTGTGGAGCAAAAGCTTTTTAGGTCTGAGTGGATCCTTGTTGAAGATATTTCCCTTCTCATATGGTGTGATATGCATGCCATACAGGATAATCTCACCGTTCTCAATACGGATGAATGACTCCTTTATGCTGCCCTTTCCCATTCGAAGTGACTTCACCTCAGTTCCTGCAAGTGAAATACCGGCTTCGTATTTCTCAAGCAAAAAGTAATCGTGATAGACCTTTTTGTTGTTGGCTATTAATTTCTTTGGTTCCTTAGCCATGTCGGTATCTCCTTTCCTCAAACTGCTTTACAATACTAACACATTTTTTTACAATTGCCAATATCTAAAACGTAAATTATTGTAAACCGCTGGTTCACATTTCTTTTTATTTACACTATATAATATATTATGACATCTTTTTCAATAAATCTATCGCACAACGACCGACAAATAACAGATAATCAAATAAGTATTTTTAAATCATAAAAAAATTTCGTCATTATTGTCATATTATTCCGCCGGTTTAAAATCAATTGTACGCATAATTTTGTCAGCACTGTCCACAACAACCTTAATTTTTTGTCCAAGCTTGTATCTCTTATTGGTGGCTGTACCGGCTAGCTCATAGGTATCCTCGTAAAACTCATAGAAATCATCTGTCAGGTCTGTCACGCGCACAAGACCCTCAACTGTATTTGGAAGCTCCACGAAAAAGCCCCACTCCGTGACACCTGATATAACTCCTTCAAAGCATTCACCAATATGATTTGACATGTATTCACATTTTTTAAGCTTGACTGTTTCACGCTCTGCCTCTTCTGCACGTCGTTCGGTCTCACTTGCCTGCTTTGCAACAGCATCGAGTATAGACTCATAGTGCTCCCTACGGTTATCATTCATCCTGCCGCGGATATTTTCCTTGATGATACGGTGTATCTGCAAATCAGGATATCTGCGGATTGGTGATGTAAAGTGACAATAATAATTCGCTGCCAGTCCAAAATGTCCTGTACATGCTGTTGTATATCGTGCCTGTTTCATAGAGCGCAGTGTCAGTCTGCTTATCAGCGATTCCTCGTCTGTGCCGTCCACCTTCATCAAAAGCTTCTGAAGCTCCTTTGGGTGTACCTCATCAGCTCCAATATGAAGCGTATAGCCAAAATTATTGATAAATGTGGAAAGCTTTGCGATTTTTTCTGAGTCTGGCTTGTCATGTGTTCTGTATACAAAAGGTATTTCCTGCCAGAAATAATCCTCAGCCACAGTTTCATTTGCTATAAGCATAAAATCCTCAATGAGCTTTGTTGCCACATTTCTGTCATACGGCTTTATATCTATCGGATGACCATCTTCATCGAGCACGACTTTAGTCTCCGGAAAGTCAAAGTCTATAGAACCCCGTTTCATTCTCTTTTTGCGTAGAATTGCTGCAAGCTCTGCCATTTTTTCAAACATAGGCACAAGCTCCTTATATTCTTCAATCACAGCGGCATCCTTATCTGCAAGAATCTTTTTTACATTTGTGTACGTCATCCTGCGGTTTGTCTTTATGACTGTCTCTGCAATCTTATGATCGATAACTTCACCCTTTTTATTTATTGTCATAATGCATGAAAGAGCCAGCCTGTCACATCCCTCATTCAAGGAGCATATGCCATTTGAAAGCTCTCTTGGAAGCATAGGAATTACTCTGTCTACAAGATAAACCGATGTTCCTCTCTTAAGAGCCTCCACATCAAGGGCACTGTGC
The DNA here is from genome assembly GCF_000020605.1 of Agathobacter rectalis ATCC 33656. Taxonomy (NCBI): domain Bacteria; kingdom Bacillati; phylum Bacillota; class Clostridia; order Lachnospirales; family Lachnospiraceae; genus Agathobacter; species Agathobacter rectalis. The sequence continues at coordinate 1,421,769 of NC_012781.1, read as the reverse complement.
TCCTGCACATAATTCGACACATCTGCTATGTGTACTCCAAGTACATAATTATCGCCATCCATGTATAAAGACACGGCATCATCAAGATCCTTTGCATCCTCTCCGTCTATCGTGACCATCATCCAGTCGCGTAAATCCATCCTGCCGGCCATATCCGCAGGTGTCACATCCTTTGCCACATTCTGCACCTGATGCATGATTTTCTCCGAAAAATCCACCGGCAGATCATAAGCCTTTACTATAGAAAGAATATCTGTACCCGGGTCATCTATATGTCCGATTATTTCAACAACCTTGCCCTCCGGCTTTTTGCCCTTTTTACCATAGCTTGTGATTTCAACCACTACCTTATGGCCCGACATAGCACCCTTTGAGCGTTCCTTTGGTATGAAAATATCTGTGCCAAATCTGGTATTGTCAGGCACTGCAAAACCAAAATTATCACTTGCCTCATAGGTGCAGACTACCTGCTTCATGCCTCGCTCTATGACGGAAACAACCTTTCCCTCCTTGCGGCGTCCTGTTGTGACAGGTGAGATTGTAATCTCAACAGTATCCATGTGCATCGCACCATTTACATACTCTGCCGGGATAAAAATATCATCAGGCTCTCCCTCCACAGTGACAAAGCCAAATCCCCTTTGATGCGCTGTGAATACGCCGACTGTCTTTTTGATTTCCGACTTTGAATATTTCCCGCGCTTTGAGAGTGTTATCCTTCCCTCTGCCTGCAAATCCAAAAGAATCTGTTCAAGCTGAGGTCTGTCCTCTTTTTTTACTCCTAGTACTATGCAAAGTTCCTTGATTTTCATCGGAACATACATGTCATCACACATGAAGTCATAGACCATCTTTTTTCGTGTTTCATATTTATCTATATTACTCATTATCTCTCCTTTTCGTTGCCCCATCTGATTTCAAATGCACAGACTTTAAATAAAATTTCCTCCATTGACATTTTCATCCTATGAATGTTGATTTTATATCACATCAACCTGCAACGAAAACCTCGAATTTCATCATCTGGATGTTGATGCGATAAAAAAGACTGCCGATTTCTCGACAGTCTAAGTATTTACCATATTCCCATATTTAAAGCAATTGAAATAATAAAGAAAAGAACAACACATACAATGGTCGCCTTAACCAGACGTCCTTCCTTTGAACGTCCCTTGTTCTTGCCCCAATATGTATCAGCAACTCCGGCGATAGTGCCAAGTCCTGCTGACTTACCCTCCTGGAAAAGAATAACTATAGTAATTACTACACTGACGATTATAAATAATACCGATAAAACAATTTTTAAAGTTGCCACGATAAGACCTCCTAATTTCAATTCTAAATAACAGAACTAATATACTACGTTTTTATTGCACAGTCAAGAGTTTTATACTGTATGTAACAGATTTTCACACTTTATGCAATGGCTATCTTGCTCTTACAGTATGGACATTCCTTTGTGTCAGGCTCTTTTTCCTCTTTGTGTCCAAATCTCTCTCCTGCTGCATTCATAGCCTTTACTATGCAAAATACGATGAGTGCCATGATAAGGAAATTGACTACTGCGGTAAGAAACTTTTCATCACTAGTATCCTTTCTTTTTGCTCTCTTCTTTTGATAATCTAAACCATTTTTAATATTATACATTTTTCCATTTTATTTTACAAGAAAATACATTATAATATAATTAAAAAAAGAAACAACTTTATATTTAGGAGATTTTTATGAAGTGCATACTGTATAAAAAAGCACTTCCACTCATATTATTATCATGCCTTTTGCTTGGTGCATGCGGTAATTCCAAAAATGACAGTGTATCTAAGGAGCCTCTTTCCCATACTTCTACCGAAAAGGGCACCTGGGACTCTGCTCCAAAGGTGCTTACTCCAACTGCCGACGGCACACAAACCTATACATGTGATGTAGCCAGTATCGATGCTTCAAACAGCGGCAGCGGCTATATCATAGTGAATTATCACGGTTCTAATCAAAAGGTCAAGCTTCAGATAACCGGGCCTGACAGTGTCACGTACACCTTTGATCTGCATGGAGGAAATGAAGTGTTTCCTCTGGTTGCTTCAAGTGGTTCGTATACTGTAACCGTGTTTGAAAATGTTGAGGGGACACAATATGCCACCGTGCTGTCGCAGGTGATTTCTGTCTCCATCACCGATGAATTCGGACCGTATCTGTACCCTAACCAGTATGTAAATTTCACTGCCGATTCTCCGGCTGTGAAGGAAGGCAGCTCACTGGCGTACTACTGCAGCAGCGATACTGAGGTCGTGGAAAGTGTATACAATTATATCATTTCAAACTTCAAATACGACTATGACAAGGCTAAAAATGTCAAAAGCGGCTATCTGCCTGATGTGGACAAGGTCTTTACCGAAAATACCGGTATATGCTTTGACTATGCGGCAGTCATGGCCACTATGCTAAGGACTCAGGCTATTCCCACACGTTTAGAGGTAGGATATGCCGGTGAAGAATATCATGCCTGGATCAGTACTTATATAAAGGACAAGGGCTGGATAAACGGCATCATCGAGTTTGATGGTACCTCATGGAACATGCTGGATCCAACATTTGCATCTACCAGTGATTCGCCAAAGAAGTTCATAGCACAAAAAAGTGATTACATTACCAAATACGTCTATTAGGAGGACATAAATGTCTAGAAAATCCAAGATTTTAAGCAATGCAGAGCTTTCTGCCTTCTGTCAGCAGATTTCTCTTATCATAGCAGCCGGGCTTCCTACATACTATGGTGTTTCCATATTATGTGATGAAGCACCTGATAAGCAGACACGTGATCTACTTGAGCAGATATATAAGCCAATGGAGCTTGGTGCAACGCTTCACAGTGCACTTAAAGATACAGGATACTTTCCAAAATATATGATAAATATGATACAGCTGGGTGAAGAAACCGGCCGTCTTGAAGAGGTCTTAAACTCACTCTCAAAGTACTATGACCGCGAAGACGAAATAGCTTCAGGCATCAAAAGTGCCGTTGCCTATCCTCTCGTGCTTTCTGCCGTGATGATTGCCGTTATTGTCGTAATGATTGCCAAGGTTTTACCTGTATTTTCACAGATATATGCAGAGCTTGGAAGTGAGCTTACCGGCACTGCTGCCGTGCTCATGAAGCTCAGTGAATACATCAATAGATATTTGCTTGTCATTATAGCTTTCATGCTCTTTGCCGCACTGGTTCTTTTTATATTTTTTAAGACACTCTTCGGAAAAAAGTTTCTTATGAAAACTGCTCTTTCCATGTCAATCGCATCCAGCCGCTTTGCAAACTGCATGTTTTTAGCACTCTCAAGCGGACTCGACACAGACCGTGGTCTTGATCTGGCACAGGCTCTTGTAAACAATCCTGTCCTTGATTCTAAAATAAATGACTGCCGTAAAAATATATCTAACGGCGAGACATTTTCGGAGGCACTGCTGCACTCCAATATTTTTTCAAAGATGTACTCAAGCTGGATTGCAATCGGCAGCAAAACCGGGTCTATGGACGAGGTCATGCAGCATATATGTACATCCTGTGAGGATGACACAGATGCAAGGCTGTCACGATTCATATCAGTGATTGAACCTGCCATGGTTATCCTGCTTTGTATATTCATTGGCTTCATACTAGTATCATTTTTACTCCCACTGCTTGGAATTATATCAAGCATAGGATAGCTTACGGAGGCACAGTATGCTGTTTTTTGTTCAGAAAAAGAAATCAACCATATGGAAATTCATACCAATTGTGCTTTTAGCCGCATGTACTGTTTTGTTTGGTGCTTTCTCTTCAAAGCTGTCAGATGACAATACCAAAAGAAGCAAGAGCACGCTGGAACGCGCCCTCACACGAAGTATCACACAGTGCTATGCTCTTGAGGGAACATACCCTCCGGACATAAATTATCTAACAGACCACTATGGTCTCACCTACGACAGCGACTATTATTACATAGACTATCAATACATCGGCTCCAATCTGCGTCCCGATGTGACAATAATAGAGAGGAAATAACCCATGTTCAAGCTAAAATCAAGATCACATCAGGCTGACAGTTTTTTTGTGATGCTGCTGTTTTTTCTTTTTGCGCTGACTGCTTTTATCCTCGTGCTGATTGGCGTAAAGCAATACAAGTCCACTGCCAATGCCATGAATTACAACTACGAGGTACGCACTGTCACATCTTATCTGCGCGAAAAAGTCAGACAGAATGATTCTGACGCTGCAATCAGTGTAGAAACAATAAATGGCACGAAGGCTCTATGTCTGAAAAACACAATAAATGACATCGTGTATAATACCTTCATATACTATTATGGCGGTTCTCTAAGAGAGCTCTATGTACAGGATGGTTCCTCATACAGTCTGGACAGTGGACAAAGGATTGTCGAAATCGGGGGACTTGACATGGCAGAAACCACCGACAAAATGATTACCGTAACTATCACCGATACATCCGGTGGCACTACCGATACCTACTGCTCCGTCAATTCCGACTAATCATCGTCCGACAATAAATGCAGCAATATCACGTACACCGCTCCCCGATATGCCACTCGATGCCACACAAACTTACATACCACAAGGAATAAACCATGATTTCAACAAAGCTTAAACAATCGAAAAACAGAATATTCCTGCTTGAGATTACCATTAATCTGCTGCTTTTTTCAGCTCTTTTGATTGTGGGACTGCTTTTCTTCATAAAGACCCACAAGCTGACAGAAGAAACTCAGGTGCTGCATGAGGCTGTTAATGCATGCAGCAATGCAGCAAGCGCATACGAACAGGAGCATGGCGATTTAAACGCCGTATCATCGCTCTTTGACGGCTCCATCTGTGCAGATGAAAAGCTATTCATTTATCTTGACAAAAGCTATCATCCATGTGATAAGGATGATGCCGCATACAAGGTTATTGTAAGCAGGCTTGGGCAGGATGCCTACGGAGTACAAAAGGCTGACATAGAGTTTATAGCAGCAGACAGCCACTGTGTATACAGCATTACTGCATGCAGCTATACTGCACTTTCCTCTGATGGAAGGACGGTGAGCACCCCATGAAAAAAAGAAGAGAATTTTCAAATTTCGGTTTTTCGACCATCCTGCTTACTTTTTCCATGATATGCATTGTCACGTTCTCGGCACTCGCCTTTGTCACAGCAAACTCCGACTATAAGCTGAGCAAACGCGTTGCTGATAACAACAGCTCGTATTACCGTGCATGCGAAAAGGTATGGGATGAGATATCACAGATTGATGCCATTCTTGCATCCGCCTACGAGGGCAATCCTGATAAAGCAGCATACTATGAGGCCATAAAGACTGCTCTATCAGACAACGATACTGCAATAAATAAAAACCTCGCTGAAAATGAATCAAACGGCAAGGTTACCGGTCTGACCTATACTATCACCTGTACTGTAAGCGATACGCAGACTCTCACTGTAAAGCTTGATATCAACTATCCTGTCCACAGGCAGGATGCTTTTTATAAAATAAAACAATGGAAGCTCAATACCGACACAGCTTTCGAGGAAAATGATACACTAAACTTAATTGGAGGAAACTAAAATGGATGTTAAAAAGATATTAAAAGAAGCGACTGACAACGGAGCATCGGATATTTTCATAGTGGCCGGCCGCCCTCTCACATACAAATCAAAGGGAGTAATGGAGTGCCTCAATGAAATCAGAATGATTCCAAAAGAAACCTTTGAATTTGTCACATCAATCTATGCTCTTGCCGAGAGAGATATTTCAAAATTCGAGGAAACCGGAGATGATGACTTTTCCTTCGCTATACCGGGAGTATCGCGTTACAGAGTGAGCACTTTCAAACAGCGTGGCTCTTACTCTGCTGTCATCCGTGTTATCTCATTCACACTGCCAAAGCCAAGCGATTTACATATACCGGACTCTGTTATGGAGCTTGCGGAAACAAACAACGGCATGGTGCTGGTTACCGGCCCAGCCGGAAGCGGTAAATCTACCACACTAGCATGTATTATTGATCAGATCAACCATGAGAAGGAAGAGCATATTATCACTCTTGAGGATCCGCTTGAGTTTTTACATCGTCATGACAAATGTATTGTGTCACAGCGTGAAATCAACACAGATACAGAAAGCTATCTCACTGCACTTCGCGCCGCACTCCGCCAGAGTCCTGACGTCATATTGCTTGGAGAGATGCGAGACTATGAGACCATCAATACAGCTGTCACAGCAGCTGAAACCGGTCATCTCATATTTTCATCACTCCACACAATTGGTGCCGCAAATACCATTGACCGAATAATCGATGCTTTTCCTGCTTCCCAGCAGCACCAGATAGCCATCCAGCTTGCATCTGTACTGCAGGCTGTTGTCTGCCAGAAGCTTTTACCTGCCACAAACGGTGAGATGGTACCTGCTTTTGAAATCATGGTACTCACGCCTGCAATAAGGAACTTAATCCGTGAAGGCAAGGTCCATCAGATTGACGGTATCATCTACACCTCTGCAGCTGAGAATATGATTGCAATGGATACAAGCATCTTCAATCTGTACAAGGCCGGTGTAATCAGCAAGCATGTGGCAATCAGCGAGGCCACCAATCCTGAAATGATGTCAAAGAGAATTAATTTAAACTAACTTCATACTTGACGGATATATAAAACCCCGGCATATAAACCATGAAACAGGTTTATATGCCGGGGTTTTTCATTTAGATAAATATGTTAAAACAAGCAAATTACCGTTATCTATACTTCGATATTATACGTTAATCTCTGCTTTTACTCCACTCTCGTCCTTATGTGCTTCAAGCACCGGATTAACTACATCACGCAGATATACCTCTACCTGGCGTGGTGCACGTCCCACATAAAGCTCAGGCTTAAGGTTCTTTTCGATATCAGCCTTTGTCAGTCCGAATGCAGGATCTGCAGCGATTAAGTCTACGAGGTTATTTTCTTTTCCCTCTTCCTTGACTGTCTTTCCGGCCTGCATTGAGAGCTGTCTGATCTTCTCATGGAGCTCCTGACGATTTCCGCCGTTCTTTACAGCATCCATCATGATGTTCTCTGTTGCCATGAATGGTATCTCTGCCATAAAGTGCTTTTCAATAACCTTTGGATATACTACCAATCCATCCACCACATTGAGGCAGAGGTCAAGGATTCCGTCTATTGCAAGGAAGCCCTCAGGTATTGAAAGACGCTTGTTTGCTGAATCGTCAAGTGTTCTCTCAAACCATTGTGTAGCTGAAGTAATTGCAGGATTCATTACATCTGCAAGAACATATCTTGAAAGAGATGCAATTCTCTCACTTCTCATAGGATTTCTCTTGTATGCCATGGCTGATGAACCTATCTGATTCTTCTCAAACGGCTCCTCTACTTCCTTAAGATGCTGGAGCAGTCTGATATCGTTTGACATCTTTGTAGCCGATGCAGCAATGCCTGCGAGCACATTTACCACTCTTGTATCTACCTTACGGGAATATGTCTGGCCTGACACCGGATAACAATCCTTAAAGCCCATCTTCTTTGCGATCATCGGATCAATCTTGTCTATTGTCTCATCGTCTCCGTTGAAGAGCTCAAGGAAGCTGGCCTGTGTTCCTGTAGTGCCCTTTGAGCCAAGGAGCTTTAATGTGCCTTGCACATACTCTAAATCCTCGAGATCCAGCATAAACTCATTTAGCCACAGTGTGGCACGCTTTCCAACTGTTGTCGGCTGTGCCGGCTGGAAATGTGTAAATGCAAGAGTTGGCTGATTCTTATACTTATCAGCAAAGTTTGCAAGCTCTGCAATAACACTTATAAGCTTTTTGTGAACGAGCTTTAATGCTTCATTCATGATGATGATATCCGTATTGTCACCTACATAGCATGAGGTTGCTCCAAGATGTATAATTCCTGCTGCCTTAGGGCACTGCTGTCCATATGCATAGACATGGCTCATTACATCGTGACGCACAAGCTTCTCACGCTCCTTTGCCACATCATAATTGATGTCATCCACATGTGCCTTTAATTCATCAATCTGTTCCTGTGTGATAACCGGCTTGCCATCCTGTGAAAGCCCAAGCTCCATCTCAGTCTCTGCAAGAGCAATCCAGAGCTTTCTCCAAGTGGTAAATTTCATATCCTGCGAAAAAATATACTGCATCTCTTTGCTGGCATAGCGCTCAGAAAGAGGACTTGTGTATCTGTCTGTACTCATATTCTCTCCTTTATTAGCGATTAAGCATTTTTCTCTCGAGGTCTATTTCTTTATCAAAATACTCGCCTCTGATATCATCCTTCGGTGGCTCCATCGGATATTTTCCTGTGAAACAGCCCATGCAGATTGGCAATCCCTCTACCATCTCATGAAGTCTGTCAATTCCAAGGTAGCCTAAAGAATCTGCACCTATAATCTGTCTGATATCCTCAATAGTCCTGTTGTAAGCGATAAGCTGCTCTCTTGCAGGAATATCTGTACCGAAATAGCAAGGCCATAAGAATGGCGGTGAACTGATGCGCACATGCACCTCTGTGGCACCCGCCTCTCTTAACATACGCACTATTCTGTCTGAGGTTGTTCCTCGCACAATTGAATCATCAATCATAACAACTCTCTTGCCCTTAACAGCCTCCTTTAATACATTGAGCTTTATCTGCACGCTTGATTCACGGCTTGACTGCTTAGGCTTGATAAATGTCCTGCCGACATAACCGTTCTTGACAAATGCTGTGCCATATGGAATGCCCGACTCAAGTGAATAACCAAGAGCAGCGGCATTTCCTGACTCCGGTACTCCTGTCACGATATCAGCCTCAACCGGTGAATCCATTGCAAGGAATCTGCCAGCCTTGATACGGCTGCTATACACGCTTACTCCGTCAATATGGCTGTCAGGTCTTGCGAAATAAATGTATTCAAACACGCATCTGGCCTGTTTTTCAGGGGCAAGTGCCATAGTCATATCAGACTCAATGCCCTTTTCAGGAGTGATGGTGATAACCTCTCCCGGCTCTATATCCCTGACAAACTCTGCACCGATTGTATCAAGCGCACAGGTCTCAGATGTAACGATATATGCATTGTCTCTCTTTCCAATGCAAAGAGGCTTAAAACCAAATGGGTCTCTGGCTGCAATAAGCTTTCTCGGGCTCTCAACCACAAGTGCATAGGCTCCCTTAAGCTTCTGGCAGGCACGTCTGACCGCCTCCTCCGCTGTTTTTGAGTTAAGACGCTCTCTGGCGATATGATAAGCTATAACCTCAGAGTCGATTGTGGTCTGGAAAATTGCTCCTGTATACTCAAGCTCCTTGCGAAGCTCCTTTGCGTTAATGAGGTTTCCGTTGTGTGCCATGGCAAGTGTGCCCTTGACATAATTTAATACGAGAGGCTGTGCATTCTCACGTGTTGATGAGCCTGCTGTTGAATAGCGCACATGTCCCACTCCGATATCACCCTTCATAGGCTCTAAAATATCAGGAGTAAATACCTCATTTACAAGGCCCATACCCTTGTGTGTGGTCACCTTTCCCTTTGGTCCGTGTGTATCACTCACTGCAATACCACAGCTTTCCTGTCCTCTGTGCTGAAGCGCAAAAAGGCCATAATAGATAGTGGATGCGACATTTCCTCCATCAAAATCATACATGCCGAACACACCACACTCCTCATGAAGCTCATCAAATACATGGTTATGCTCGTCAATATCAGAACACCTTTTTAATTTTGTACCGGTATGACTTTTTGTATCTATACTAGTATTTATATACTGATTTATGTTATTGTCCTGGTTCATAATATCTCCGTTTATAATTGCGAAATAGTAACGCGGAATAAATAATATATTAGCGGCTGAATTTGCTTCCTGTAAGAAGCTCAAATGCCTCTTTATATTTCTCTACAGTCTTCACAACAACCTCATCAGGTAAAAGAAGGTCATTGTCAGGATTTGCCTTGAGCCAGTCTCTTACATACTGCTTGTCAAATGAAGGCTGTCCCTGTCCAGGCTTATATCCATCAAGTGGCCAGAAGCGTGAGCTGTCAGGTGTGAGCATCTCATCGGCAAGCACTACCTCACCCTGCTCATTTAAGCCAAACTCAAACTTGGTATCTGCGATGATGATACCCTTTGTAAGAGCATACTCTGCACATTTCTTGTAGAGAGCAATTGTATAATCGCGAATCTTCTCTGCGTACTCTCTGCCCTTCTCAGGATAAATCTTCTCTAATACTTCTACTGATTTTTCGAATGAGATATTCTCATCATGATCTCCAAGATCAGCCTTGGTAGATGGTGTATAAATAGGTTCAGGGAGCTTATCAGACTCAACAAGTCCCTCCGGAAGTCTGATTCCGCAGACTGTACCGTTCTCCTGGTAGCTTGCCCAGCCGCTTCCTGTGATATATCCACGAACTATACACTCGATTGGAAGCATCTCAAGCTTCTTACAGAGCATACTGTTTCCGTTGAACCTGTCCTGACCGAAGAACTCCGGCATATCCTTTGCGTCTACTGAAATCATATGGTTAGGAACAACATCCTTTGTGAATTCAAACCAGAACTTAGACATCTGTGTGAGGATGGCTCCCTTGTCTGTAATCTTATTCTTTAAAATATGGTCAAAAGCGGAAATACGATCTGTTGCGACCATAATAAGGCTGTCCCCGTTATCATATACTTCTCTTACTTTTCCTTCTTTGAATGGTTTAAATTCCTGCATGATTGTCCTCCATCTTATGTGTAATTTATTTTACAAATCAAATGCTACTTTTAAATTATATACCAGCTCAATTTGTAAAGTCAACGTATATTATAAGTTTTTTTAAATAATTTTACGTCATTTATAAGCAATTCTTATATTTATTATTATATCTTTAATATATCAAAACAAAAGCTCCGGTTCAAACCCTTTGTCTGCGCCGGAGCCTATATAATACAAATTTTATTTAACGATAAGTGACTTTCCTGTCATCTCTTTTGGCTGTGGAAGTCCCATAATCTCAAGCAGTGTTGGAGCGATATCTGCAAGACATCCGCCCTCACGAAGCTTGTAAGAAGGGTCAGCGTTTACAAGAATGAAAGGAACAGGATTGGTTGTATGAGCTGTATGAGGTTTTCCTGTCTCATAATCAATCATCTTCTCTGCGTTTCCGTGGTCAGCACAGATGAATAATACTCCATCCACATCCTTGATTGCCTGAACTGCATCACCTACGAGTGAATCAACTCTCTCAACAGCCTTTACAGCAGCCGGAATCACACCTGTATGTCCAACCATGTCAGGGTTAGCAAAGTTGATGATAATAACATCATACTTATCTGACTTGATAGCCTCAACAAGATCCATTCCAACCTCAGGAGCGCTCATCTCAGGCTTTAAGTCATATGTTGCAACATCCTTAGGACTGTTTACAAGAAGACGTGCCTCATCGATATTCGGCTCCTCTACTCCACCGTTGAAGAAGAAGGTTACGTGTGCATACTTCTCTGTCTCTGCGAGACGAAGCTGTTTCTTGCCATTTGCTGCAAGATACTCACCAAATGTATTCTTGATTTCTTCCTTCTCAAAAGCGATAAGCTTGTTAGGAATTGACTCGTCATAATCCTTGAAGCATACAAATGTTGTCTTAAGGAATGGGCGCTCAAAGCCAGTAAACTTATCATCGCAAAATGCTCTTGTCATCTCACGAGCACGGTCCGGACGGAAGTTGAAGAAGATAACAGAATCATTGTCCTTTACAACAGATACCGGTGTGCCATCCTCGTTTGTGATAACTGTAGGAAGCACGAACTCATCTGTAACGTCATTTGCGTATGACTCCTCCATAGCCTTTACAGGGCATGTAGCTTTTACGCCTTCACCCTTAGTGAGTGAATCATAAGCCTTCTGCACACGGTCCCAGTTGTTATCTCTGTCCATTGCATAGTAACGTCCTGAAAGAGATGCAATCTTTCCTACACCAATTTCCTTCATCTTGGCGAGAAGCTGCTCGATATAGTCCTTGCCTGATGCAGGAGGTGTATCACGACCATCAAGGAATGCGTGTACATATACTCTGTCAAAATTTTCTTTCTTGCAAAGCTCAAGAAGTCCGTAAAGATGCTCGATATGGCTGTGAACTCCACCATCTGAAAGAAGTCCCCAAAGATGCAGATCGGAGTCATTCTTCTTGCAGTTTTCGATTGCAGAAATTAATACCTTGTTCTTGAAGAAATCACCATCAGCAATTGCCTTTGTGATTCTTGTAAGATCCTGATATATGATACGGCCTGCGCCGATATTCATATGTCCTACCTCAGAGTTTCCCATCTGTCCGTCAGGAAGTCCAACTGCAAGACCTGAAGCTGCGCCCTTTACAAAAGGACACTCTGCCATCAATTTATCCATAACAGGGGTATTTGCCATAGCTATGGCATTTCCCTCTTTGTGGTCACTTAAGCCGTAACCATCAAGTACCATTAATACTACCGGTTTCTTACTCATTTATATTTCCTCTATTCTTCATATGAGGCTTGCAAAATGCTCTATTACAGCGACATATGCAAGCTCACAAAAAATTTCATTACATAATAAATGCCACTAAATGCAGCTAAGCTGGTGAATTTAGTGACATTTAGTTATTGTGATTGTCAAATCAAATATTAAATTATGATTTAATAATTACTTGTAGTTTACGATCTTTCCAAAATCAGCCTTGAGTGAAGCGCCACCAACTAATCCACCGTCGATGTCAGGCTTTGCAAAAAGCTCTGCTGCATTTCCTGCATTTACAGATCCGCCGTACTGGATACGAACTGAATCTGCTGTAGCCTGATCATAGATCTCTGCTACACACTCACGGATTGCACCGCAGACCTCCTGAGCCTGGTCAGAAGTAGCTGTCTTTCCTGTTCCGATTGCCCAGATTGGCTCGTAAGCGATAACCATGTTTGCAACATCTGATGCAGCAACACCTGCGAGATCTGACTTAATCTGAAGTCTGATCCAGTCAAGTGTAACACCGCTCTCTCTCTGCTCAAGTGTCTCACCACAGCAAAGGATTGGTGTAAGTCCAGCCTCGATAGCCTTCTTTACCTTCTTGTTGAGAAGTGCGTCATCCTCTTTGAAGTAATCTCTTCTCTCTGAATGTCCGATGATAACATACTTAACACCTGCATCAAGAAGCATCTCTGCTGAGATTTCTCCTGTGTAAGCACCCTTCTCCTCGAAGTACATATTCTCTGCTCCAACAGCAACATTTGTACCCTTTAATGCTTCTACAACAGGTACGATGTCGATTGCAGGTACACAGTAAACAACTTCAACATCATCTGAAACTACGAGTGGTTTTAACTCTTCTACTAATTTAACAGCCTGGCTTGGAGTCATGTTCATCTTCCAGTTGCCGGCTACAATTTTCTTTCTTGCCATTTTATATCTCCTTGTATTTATATACAAATATTTTTTGCCTGCGGCTTGATTTCATTAAGCTGCTTTCGGCTTATTTATCATCAGCACAAGCTACGCCAGGAAGCTCCTTGCCCTCAAGGAACTCAAGGGAAGCACCGCCACCTGTTGAGATGTGGCTCATCTTGTCGCCAAGTCCCATCTGGTTAACTGCTGCAGCTGAATCTCCACCACCGATGATTGTGATAGCATCTGATTTAGCAAGTGCCTCTGCTACTGCAAGTGTACCTGCTGCAAGTGTTGGGTTCTCAAATACACCCATTGGTCCGTTCCATACAACAGTTTTAGCTGATGCAACAGCGTCAGCGAAAAGCTCACGTGTCTTAGGTCCGATATCACAGCCCTCACGGTCTGCAGGCATCTTGTCATAATCATATGTCTCTGTCTCTACAGGAGCATCGATTGGATTTGGGAAATCCTTGATTGTAACTGCATCAACAGGAAGAAGAATCTTCTTTCCAAGTTTCTCTGCTTTTGCAAGCATCTCTTTACAGTAATCAATCTTTGTCTCATCAAGCATTGAGATACCAATCTCATAGCCCTGTGCTTTAAGGAATGTGTATGCCATTCCACCACCGATGATAAGTGTATCAGCCTTCTCGAGGAGATTGTCGATAACATTGAGCTTGTCAGCTACTTTAGCTCCACCAAGAATAGCTACGAAAGGACGTACAGGATTCTCTACTGCCTTGCCAAGGAAGTCAATTTCCTTCTGCATAAGGTATCCAACAACATTCTCTCCACCCTTAGCTGTGATGAACTTTGTAACACCTGCTACAGAAGCATGTGCTCTATGAGCAGAACCGAAAGCGTCACATACATATACATCAGCAAGGTCAGCAAGCTCTTTTGCGAATGCATCTCCGGCTTCCTGTGGCTTTGTCTCCTCTTTGCCTCTGAAACGTGTATTCTGAAGAAGAACTACATCTCCCTCTTTCATCTCTGAAACAGCCTTTGTTGCAGCCTCTCCTGTTACGTTGTAGTCAGCTACAAATGTAACCTTCTGTCCAAGCTTAGCCTCAAGAGCTGCAGCTACAGGAGCAAGTGACTCACCCTCGTTTGGTCCGTTTTTAACTTTTCCAAGGTGTGAGCAAAGGATAACCTTTCCACCGTCCTTGATTAATTTCTGGATTGTTGGAAGAGCTCCGTTGATACGGTTCTCATCTGTGATTTTTCCGTCCTTAAGTGGCACGTTGAAGTCACATCTAACGAGAACTCTCTTGCCTTTTACGTTGATATCATCAATTGATTTCTTGTTTAATGACATAATATGTCCTCCCTTATTTCAAGGCATAAGCCATGTGGCCACGCCATATTGTGCATATTAAAAAATATAATTAATTCTACAATTCACAGATATTCAAAAGAAATAGCCATGCTTTAAAAAAGAGGCGCGGTTCAATTAAGACCGCGCCCCTTGAGTAGTCTTGAGATATACTGTTCTTGTGGGTACAAGAATTAAGCTAACTCTGAGAAGTACTTGATTGTACGAACCATCTGAGATGTGTAGCTGTTCTCGTTATCATACCAAGAAACAACCTGTACCTCGTACAGATCGTCAGAAACCTGGTTAACCATTGTCTGTGTTGCATCGAATAATGAACCAAATCTCATTCCAACGATATCTGAAGATACGATCTCATCCTCGTTGTAACCGAATGACTCGTTAGCTGCTGCCTTCATAGCTGCGTTGATATCCTCTTTTGTAACGCCTGCTTTCTTAACAACTGCTGTAAGGATTGTTGTAGATCCTGTTGGTGTAGGAACACGCTGTGCAGATCCGATTAACTTTCCGTTTAACTCTGGGATAACAAGGCCGATTGCCTTAGCTGCTCCTGTTGAGTTAGGAACGATATTAACTGCTGCTGCACGTGAACGACGAAGGTCTCCCTTTCTCTGTGGTCCGTCAAGAGTCATCTGATCTCCTGTGTAAGCATGGATTGTTACCATGATACCAGACTGGATTGGAGCGTACTTGTTAAGTGCATCTGCCATTGGTGCTAAGCAGTTTGTTGTACAAGAAGCTGCTGAGATGATTGTATCAGAAGCCTTAAGTGTCTCATGGTTTGTATTGTAAACGATTGTAGGAAGGTCATTTCCTGCTGGTGCAGAGATAACTACCTTACGAGCTCCAGCATTGATATGAGCCTGAGCCTTCTCTTTTGATGTATAGAATCCAGAGCACTCAAGTACAACGTCAACCTTTAACTCTCCCCATGGGCAATTGTTTGCATCTGGGAATGCGTAAATTTTGATTTCCTTACCACAAACTGTGATAGAATCATCGCTTGCAGAAACCTCATCTGCATGCTCGTATTTACCCTGTGATGAATCATACTTTAATAAGTGTGCTAACATTTTTGGGCTTGTTAAGTCGTTGATAGCTACTACCTCGTATCCCTCAGCTCCAAACATCTGTCTGAAAGCAAGACGTCCGATACGACCAAATCCGTTG
Organism: Agathobacter rectalis ATCC 33656; assembly: GCF_000020605.1. NCBI lineage: Bacteria > Bacillati > Bacillota > Clostridia > Lachnospirales > Lachnospiraceae > Agathobacter > Agathobacter rectalis. The sequence continues at coordinate 1,405,854 of NC_012781.1, read as the reverse complement.
ATTGCTACTCTTACTGCCATTTTAATTCCTCCTAGAATTGTAAAAAGTATTTTTAGGGACATGCCCTAAGATGCTTTTATTATAGCGAATAATTCTCAAAGGTTCAAGTACTTTATTTGCGTTTGTTAAAATTTTCACTAAATATTTTCATTTACACACATTTTTTATCATTCTTCACAATTTTTATTTTTAGATATTGCACTTTATTATAATCTCGGCTACACTTAATTAATTGCTGTAATTCGCACTTTCCGGCAGCCAGCAGCAGACAATTATAAATCATGTAACTTATAAAGTTTTTTAACAACAATACATCAGTTTTACGGAGGTATTTATATGTGGGATCAGCACATGCACTGCATGTTTTCGGGTGACAGCGATGCCGACCCGGTATTGATGATAAACTCAGCAATCAACAAAGGGCTGGACGGCATCTGCTTTACAGACCATCTGGACTATGACTATAAAGAGGAGCCTGGGCTTTTCGACCTTGATATAGCAGCATATGAAAAGCGCATCAAAAGACTTGCAATTGTTCTTAAAGAAAAGGGCTGCCCGATAAATATCCACTGGGGCATTGAAATCGGTTTACAGCCTCATATTACAGACAAAAATAATGAGGTCGCCAAAAAATATCCGTTTGACCTCGTGATCGGCTCAAGCCATGTAGTAAACGGCATTGACCCATACTATCCTGCATTTTACAAAGGTAAGACAGAGCACGAAGCCTACACCGAATACTTTGAATCGATACTTGACAATCTGCACTCCGGCGCGGATTTTGATGTGTACGGTCACATCGACTACGTGGTCAGATACGGTCCTGACAAAAATAAATACTATTCATATGAACGGTATGCCGACATAATTGATGCTATATTAAAGGAAATTATCTCACAGGGAAAAGGCATCGAGCTCAATACCGCCGGCTTTAAATACGGGCTTGGCCACTCAAATCCGACCGAAGATGTGCTAAAGCGCTATCATGAGCTTGGTGGAGAAATAATCACAGTCGGAGCAGATGCCCACAAGCCGGAGCATGTGGCATATGATTTTGACAAGGTTTCAAATATCCTCAAGGATGCCGGGTTTATGTACTATACAGTATTTGAAAACCGCGTTCCTGCTTTCATCAAATTATAGCCCAGCCTTAAAGGCTTACGTTGCCATTCTATCTAACTATTAAACCTCACATGCATTCGCAAATGTCAAAAAATAGGAGCCACCTGATCTACATTTTACATCAAGTGGCTCCTAAAGCATTGGTTCCGTAAGCTTCACTGTATAACCTCCAAGTTCCGCTTTCGCTATATGAATTTGTTTTGGCATTTCCATATTGCTTTGCTATAAATATGATTCTGTTTATGACAGGATTCTTATTCTTTTAGCTTAGCTATGGACCTCTACCCTTCTTCATAAAATCACTCCTTTTGGTTACATTATCTATGTAAACTCTTATGAGAGATTCTATCTTTCACTTTTAATCTACAAGAACTTTTTCAACGATATTATTTATTTGCTAATATATCTGTGCGATTACTGCTCTTCGGCTCGCCCTACAGATTTAAATATTCCGTTCAATCATCCTTATAGTACTTTGACTTAAATTATGTAATCCCCATTGGACTGTACCTCCTGTGTTTTATTTTTGTTCCTTTCGTATCTCTTTTTGTTGATTTAAGATTACACCAATTTCACCTATTTGTCAATATATTTTTTGATAATTTTCATTTTTATTTTAAATTGTCTGATATTTTATATATTTTTTGTTTTGTTTACACATTTCTTGCAATTCAATCACATAATTAAAGGGGCAAAATATCTTTGCCCCCTCATGCCATCATTTATCATTTATCATTCTTCATCCTGTAATCAATACACCTGTTCAGGTAATCGACATAATCCGGATTCTTGCACATACCCTTGCCTGCCACGTCGGAAATCTTTGCCACATCCATGCCATTACACTTGGTGGTCTTCATAACTATGTTGAGTGCTTCCTCATCAGTGTCGTTACTGATAAAGGTTCCTATACCGAATGCAACCTTTGCCTTATCCTTGAAATAATCATACAATGCAGTCGCACGCTCGAAATCCAGGCTGTCGCTGAACAAAAGTGTCTTTGTCCTTGGATTAATTCCCAGACTGTTGTAGTGGGCTATCATCTTGTCTCCCCACTCGTACGGATCTCCGCTATCATGACGCACTCCCGAAAAAAGTGTCGCATAGGTGAGCTGAAAATCACGCAGGAAGCAGTCTGTTGTTATGGTGTCAGTAAGCGCAATACCGTTTAATATACCATACTCCTTAACCCATGCATCGAGTGCGTACCAGTTTGAATATGCCGGATTATGCTTGTGATTGCCCTGTCCTGTACACATAATCCACTCATGAGCCATTGTTCCAACCGGCTTTAAATTGAATTTCTTCGCAAGATATACGTTTGATGTACCAATAAAGTGTGAATCTGCTGGCAGCTCAACCTCTGCGATTGCCTTTACAGCCATCTCCTGCGCCTCAGCAGACAGACGGCGTCTTAGTCCAAATTCACTGAAATCGCTAAGCCTGTAGGTATCCTCCTCGAGCAGACGCACCTTCTCATCAAGCCTGCGCTTAAACTGCTTAAGCAGCACATCATAATCATATGCCATACGGAAGTACACTTCATTTACAATAGCAAGCACCGGAATCTCATACATCGAAGTATTGAGCCACGTGCCGGCTGCATCGATTGCCAGCCCACACGGTGCATCTGTTGTGATGGTAAACTCCTCATATCTCGGCTGCCAGAGTCTTAAAAAATCAACATATGTACCTTTTATCCAGGTGATGTTATCAAGATATTCAAGCTCTTCCTCCGTAAAACGAAGCTGACAGAAGGCCTGCACCTGTTCCTTTATCTCCTCGACCATCTCATCTGTAAAATGCACGTCTTTATTTCGGCACTTGAAGGTCCATGTCGTTTTATAGCTTGTGAACTGATGGAAAATCGTCTGTCCCATGCTGAATTTATACATATCAGTCTCAAGAAGGCTGTTTATTATTTGTGGCAATCTCATCTGTTTTATGTCCTCTTTTCTTTCAAACCATTTGCTACCGGTAATTTTAGTCTTGATTTTACCACTGCGACTATCAAATATCAAGCAGACACACGTGTTTAATTACCTTCAATTTATTTTTTTTCCGTCAGCATATTCACTGGTTCCAAAATAAAAACTCCCATGAAAGCCACTAACCGTGACCTCCATGGAAGCTTAATTGTTTATATTGCAGAGATAATAACCCAATGAATATATAAGATATTGTAATTATTCAGTTATGAATTATTTAAAGTATTTCACACCGCTCTCGAATATCTTCATATCCTGCTCTCCGTAGATATTGATTGCTACAGACTCGCCGCGACGCTCTGAATGAGCCATCTTGCCAAGGATTCTTCCGTCAGGAGATGTGATACCCTCGATAGACATGTATGAGCCGTTTACGTTCCACTCCTCATCCATTGATACATTTCCGTCCAGATCAACATACTGTGTGGCAACCTGTCCGTTTTCAAAGAGCTTATCAAGCCACTCTTTCGGTGCTACGAAACGTCCCTCGCCATGTGATGCCGGATTGCAGTAGGTCTGACCAAGCTTAGCCTGTGCAAGCCATGGGCTCTTGTTTGAAACAACCTTTGTATATACCATCTTTGAGATGTGGCGGTTGATTGTATTGTATGTGAGTGTAGGTGACTGTGCATCCTGCTGTCTGATCTCTCCATATGGTACAAGTCCAAGCTTGATAAGTGCCTGGAAACCGTTACAGATACCAAGTGCAAGTCCGTCCCTCTCATTGATGAGCTTTTCAACAGCCTCTGTCATCTTTGCATTTCTAAATGCTGTTGCAAAGAATTTAGCTGATCCCTCAGGCTCATCTCCTGCTGAGAATCCACCAGGGAACATGATAATCTGTGATTTGTCGATTGCCTTTACAAACTCATCAACCGAATCACGGATATCCTCTGCTGTGAGGTTCTTGAATACCTTTACGATTGTGTCAGCGCCTGCTCTTTCAAATGCCTTAGCACTATCGTACTCACAGTTTGTTCCAGGGAATACCGGAATAAATACTGTAGGCTTAGCAACTTTATTCTTGCATACATAGATATTCTTTGCATCGTAAAGACCGCTATTTACCTTGCTTGTATCGTCTGTTGCCTTTGTATGGAAAACGCCCTCAAGCTTTGCTGTCCATACATTGACAGCCTCCTCAACAGGAAGCACCATATCGTCACACTCGATAGTCTGCTTATCGTTTACATAGCCGACTACAGAGGCTGCATCTGAAATACCTGCTGCATCAATTACTTCTCTGACCTTTGAAAGTGCATCAACAGGAACCTCAGCTACGATATTACCAAAGCCAGGTGCAAAGAGTGTATCGCTTGTCACCTCATCCTCGATTGTTACACCAAGCTTGTTACCAAATGCCATCTTTGATACTGCTGCTGCGAGTCCTTTTCCGTCAAGTGCATATGCTGAAACAATTGCGCCATCCTGGATAAGATTTCTGATTGCTGTATAAAGTGTCATAACCTGATCATATTTTGGAAGATCAAACTCATCCTTATCTATTGTAAATAGAACAAGCTGGTTGCCCTCTTTCTTGAGCTCAGGTGTGATGATATCCTTTTCCTTTGCCACATCCACTGCAAATGATACGAGTGTAGGCGGTACATCAATATCATTGAAGGTACCTGACATAGAATCCTTTCCACCGATTGAAGGAAGTCCGAAGCCAATCTGAGCATCATATGCTCCGAGGAGTGCTGCAAACGGCTGGCTCCAGCGCTTTGGATCCTCATTCATTCTGCGGAAGTACTCCTGATATGTCATACGGATTTTGCTGTAATCTCCGCCTGCTGCAACGATCCTTGAGATAGACTCAAGCACTGCATATATAGATCCGTGGTATGGGCTCCATGATGAAAGATATGGGTCAAAGCCGTAAGCCATCATTGTTACTGTATCGCATTTGCCCTTTAATACAGGAAGCTTTGCAACCATTGACTGTGTCTCTGTGAGCTGGTAACGTCCACCATATGGCATATATACACTGCCTGCTCCGATAGAGCTGTCGAACATCTCAACAAGTCCCTTCTGTGAGCATACGTTAAGATCTTCAAGCTCTGCCTCCCAGGCACCCTTCATATCTCCTGCCTCAACCATCCTGGCTACAGCAGGTGTGCTGATTTTGTCCAGATAATTGTCACTCTCGCAAGGCATCTCAACCTCAACATCTGTCTCCTGATGAGCTCCGTTTGTATCAAGGAATGCACGAGAGATATTTACTACCTCTTTGCCTTTCCACTCAAGCACAAGTCTTGGATCCTCTGTAACTACCGCAACCTCTGTTGCCTCGAGGTTTTCCTCCTTTGCGTATGCAAGGAACTGCTCAACATCAGAAGGCGCAACTACAACTGCCATACGCTCCTGTGACTCTGAGATAGCAATCTCTGTTCCGTCAAGACCTGCATATTTCTTTGGTACCTTGTCAAGCTCTATGCGAAGTCCGTCAGCAAGCTCTCCGATAGCAACCGAAACTCCGCCGGCACCGAAATCGTTACATTTCTTGATGATATGGCTGACCTCTTCTCTTCTGAAAAGTCTCTGAAGCTTTCTCTCTGTAGGTGCATTACCCTTTTGTACCTCAGCTCCGCATACTGATGTAGACTTTGTATTGTGTGCCTTTGATGAACCTGTAGCACCACCGATTCCGTCACGTCCTGTGCGTCCTCCGAGAAGAATGATTTTATCTCCCGGATCTGAGTTAAGTCTCTGGACAGCACGTCTTGGAGCCGCACCCATAACTGCACCGATCTCCATACGCTTTGCAACATAATTTGGATGGTAAACCTCCTTGACATAGCCTGTTGCAAGTCCGATCTGGTTTCCATATGAGCTGTATCCGTGAGCTGCTTCTCTGACAAGCTTCTTCTGTGGAAGTTTTCCTTCAATTGTCTGTGAAACCGGTACTGTAGGATCTGCTGCACCTGTTACACGCATTGCCTGATATACATATGTACGTCCTGAGAGAGGATCTCTGATTGCTCCGCCAAGGCATGTAGCAGCGCCACCAAAAGGCTCAATCTCTGTAGGATGGTTGTGTGTCTCGTTCTTGAAGTTTACAAGCCACTCCTCTGTCTTTCCGTCCACCTCAACAGGTACCACGATAGAGCATGCGTTGATCTCATCAGACTCTTCCTGATCATCAAGCTTGCCCTCTGCCTTTAATCTCTTCATGGCAAGAAGTGCAAGATCCATCAGGCAGACAAATTTGTCATTTCTGTCCTTGTAGATATTTGAAAATGTATTGAGATAATCCTTGTAGGTATTTTCAATCGGTGTGCGGTAGAAGCCATCGTCAAACTTGACATTCTTAAGCTCTGTAGAGAATGTTGTATGACGGCAGTGATCTGACCAGTATGTATCGAGCACACGGATTTCTGTCATTGAAGGATCACGCTTTTCCTCATTCTTAAAATAATTCTGGATATGAAGAAAATCCTTAAAGGTCATGGCAAGGTTCAATGATAAATAAAGCTCCTTCAGCTTGTCCTCTGCCATATCCTTGAAGCCGTCAAATATGATGACATCAGCAGGATCATCAAACTCCTGCACAAGTGTCTTAGGCTTTTCCATGCCAATAGCACGCGAATCAACAGGGTTGATGCAGTGCTTCTTAATAGCAGCAAACTGCTCATCTGTGATAGCACCCTCAATCACATATGTGATAGCACTTCTGATAATCGGCTCCTCATTCTCATTGAGAAGCTTCACACACTGCTCGGCTGAATCTGCTCTCTGGTCAAACTGTCCCGGTAAAAACTCTACTGTAAATACTTTTGCATCACCATAGTCAAATGTCTCCTCGTAGATATCATCTACAGGCGGCTCTGAGAAAACTGTATACAAGGCTTTCTTGTATGTCTCCTCTGATATATTTTCCACATCATATCTGATTAATACACGTACTGCCTCCACAGTTGTGATTCCCAGATAATGCTTAATCTCATGCTTTAATTCCTTTGCCTTCACCGCAAAGTCAGGTTTTTTCTCTACATATACACGACGTACGTTACTCATATGTTCTCCTTTCAATTCGAGAGTATGTAACCCATTATTCGTTACCGTCCGGCTTTTTGCACAATCGGACTTTAAAACTATGGTTGTAGTATAACACTTTAGTTATGATAAGTATAATTAATATATTTAATTTGTTTTATAAGTTGCGTTAATTATAGTTTTCTTATATAATGATATAAGGGTCAAAAGGTATTTTGCCCCTCATTGATAAAAACAGATGCAAATAACCATATATTTATACGGAGGATAACAAAATGGATATAAATTATGAGCTTTACAAGGTCTTTTACTACGTGGCAACGTCCCTAAGCTTCTCTGAAGCCAGCAAGAAGCTGTTTATTTCACAGTCCGCGGTAAGCCAGTCTATTAAGACTCTCGAAAAGAAGCTGGGACAGACTCTTTTCATCAGAAGCACAAAGAAGGTACAGCTCACCGCAGCCGGCGCCCTGCTTTTAAAGCACATTGAGCCTGCCATGAATCTTATTGCCCGCGGTGAAAGCCAGCTTTTAGACTCAGGCACACTTGGACTTGGCCAGCTTCACATCGGCGCAAGCGATACCATATGCCGTTATCTGCTGGTTCCTTACTTAAAGCAGTTCCATCAGAGGTTCCCGAATGTGCCTATCAAAGTCACAAATGCCACATCTATCCAGTGTGTGGAGCTTTTGGAGCAAAGGAAGGTTGACCTGATTGTCACGAATTTTCCAAACTCGCACCTCAATCACTCATACAGACAGAAAACCATATGCAACTTTTCCGATGTTTTTGTGGCAAATCCCAATTATTTCAAGCTTCGCAAGCAGGAGATAGCTTTTTCCGAGCTCAATAAATATCCTATCATGATGCTTGACCGAAACAGCACCACCAGTGAATTCCTGCATAATCTGTTTTTACAGCACCAGCTTGACCTGATCCCGGAAATTGAGCTAAGCAGTAACGATCTGCTCATAGACCTGGCCAAAATCGGACTGGGTATAGCATTCGTGCCTGACTACTGCATCAACCATGAGAATAAGGAGCTTTTCGTGCTGAAGACAAAAGAAAAGATGCCTCCACGCCAGATTGTTGTGTCTGTAAACACTACAATGCCCGTGTCAGCATCCACTGAGGAATTTTTAAATCTGCTCCCAGAAGTCGGCAACTAGTTTTCCGACATTTGCTATATTGCATGGCTTTCTGTCACTCCACTCGCGTGGATAGAGCAAATCATATTCTCTCTGCCAGAATCTCTCATCTAATAGCAAAATGACACCTGTGTCCTCCGTCGTCCTGATTACTCTTCCGGCCGCCTGGAGGACTTTATTTATGCCCGGATACCTGAAAGCATAGTCAAAGCCACAGCCGTTTTCGGCATCGTAATAATCCTTTAATATAGTTCTCTCATTGCTGATCTGCGGAAGCCCCGTTCCGACAACAATAGCACCTATCAGTCTGTCGTTTTTCAAATCAATGCCCTCACCGAATATGCCTCCCATGATACCAAATGCCACAAGTGTTCTGTCCGATTCCTCACTAAACCTGTCCAGAAATTCCTCCCTCTCAGCCTCTGACATATTATTTTTCTGCAGCATAAGCTCTGTTTCGTCTGCATATTTTTCACAGTAAATATCTGCCACATCATTCATCATCTTATATGACGGAAAGAAAACCATATAATTTCCAGTCTTTTGCGTGACAACAGCATTAATATATCCTGCAATCCGCTCATACTCACTCCTTGAGCGCCTCGTGTACCTCGTGCTCACATCGGTTGCCATCGCAAGCAGCCTCTTTTTGCTGTCAAACGTACTGTCAGCATATATGGCATAGTTGTCTTTTTTTGTGCTTAGCAGGCTCTTGTAATAGTTTACAGGCAAAAATGTCGCCGAAAAAAACACAGCTGACTTGCCCTTATCCAGCCTCTTTTGTATATTAAGCGACGGGTCCACGCAAAAAAGCTTTAGCATGAACCTGCCATCAGCCTCAAGCTCGGAATACATCACGTAGTGCTCATCCACCAGATCATAAATGTTCAGGAAATTGCGAAGCTCAAAATAAAAATCCATAACATCCTTTTTCCCCGGAAACTCATTAGCCTTCTGCAAAAACTCATCCAGAAGTGTCATAAGCCTCATAAAGGAAAATACCATATTGCCAAATGTATCATATACCGTGTAATTCTCACACTCCCGCTTCATCCCAAGCAGTATCTTATTGCACTTTTCAAGCGCTTTCTCAATAGAGCGGCTGTGCTCCTTCATAATGCGCTTCACAGTAAGGAAATCCTCCTTATAAATCTGAGCGCTATACATCTGCCTGCTTCTTTCGACCATATTGTGAGCCTCATCAATGAGAAAAATATAATCTCCCTTTATCCCCTCCTGAAAAAATCTCTTAAGATAAACATTCGGGTCAAACACATAGTTGTAATCGCAGATGACATTATCACACCAGCTAGCCGTATCAAGACAAAGCTCAAACGGACAAACGGTATACCTATCCGCCTGTGATAAAATATCATCCCTCTCAATCATTTCACATCTGTGAAGCAGGTCAAAAACCGCATCATTTACTCTGTCAAAATGCCCCTTTGCATACGGACAGGTTACCGGATTGCATTCCATCTCATCACACGGACATAGCTTTTCCTTGGCCGTTATCTGAATAGTTTTTGCCCTGTAACCATTTTTTTCAAGCAGCGCAAACGTTTCCTTTGCAACTGTTGCGGTGATGGTCTTCGCTGTCAGGTAAAAGATTCTGTCTGCCAGCTCCTCACCAACCGCCTTCACTGCCGGGAAAATAGTAGAGATAGTCTTTCCCACACCGGTCGGAGCCTGCATAAAAAGAAGCTTCTGACGCATAATTGTCCTGTAGACATCCGAAACAAGCTTTTTCTGCCCCGGTCTGTACTCATATGGAAAATCGAGTTCTTTGATTGAAGCCTGTCTTTGATTTTTCATTTCACACTGAAACGTTGCCCATTTGCCATACTCTTCCATCAGGTCATCAAACCATTTTTTTATCTCTTCAAATGAGAACTCCTCGCGAAAATACTTAGTCTGCTCCGTTTCCAGATTGCAGTAGGTCATCTGAATGCCTATCGTTTCCATATTATTTTGCAGAGCAAAAATATATGCATAGCACATAGCCTGCGCACGGTGCACAAAAACCGGCTTTTCAAACAGCTCAACCTTTCTGTACATTCCCTTAATCTCATCGACAAAACACTTGCCATCCTCCGTAAAGATGCCATCTGCCCTGCCCTCGACAGTCAGCTCATACAAATCACCTTCAACAACAAGTGAAAGCGGCACCTCCGCCTGATACTCCTTCCCCATGCTGCCCTGGATTTTCCTGTGAATGCGTGTTCCCTCCATCATGGCATCAGCACTCATAGCTCTGGATGACCGGTTGTCTATGTCACCCTCCCTGAAAATAAATTCCACAAGGTTTCTGACCGAAATATGTAATTGTGTTTTCTTTTCACTATAGTTATTTCCAGCTTCTGTCATGTACTCTCCCTGCATATTCCGGATTATGTTACCGGTTTTGTGTTCCGGCAATATTTTCAGTCTAACTCCAAACATTTTTAATACACTGAACATAAAAAAGGGAGAGCTCCAAGAAGAAACTCTCCCAAAGGACCTTATTCAATTGTATTACGCTACAGTGAATTTATCAACCACATTATCAAATGCCTGGTCATCGCCCATATAGCAGACCTTAAAGTCATTGTTTGTACCAATTCCAATCACTCCAAGAAGTGATTTCGCATCAATAAGAATCTGTCTATATTTGAGATCAATGTCAAAATCGCACTTAGAAGCAGCCCCAACAAATTCCTGAACATCATCCAATGTGTTAAGTCTGATTACTGTTTCCTTATTGTACATAGTTAACACCACCTTTATAATCTAAAACATAGTGCTTTCGCACATGCCAATCAATTGTTGCGCCTATTATAACATTTGATATTCATTTGTCAAAAAAATCATAATCCGTCATTTTCCGTCAATTCATGTCATTTATTTTAATAAATAACTTTTGCGTAACCGATTTTTCACTATATTTTCATGCATGTTTTTTCAAAAAAACAATATAACTGTGAAATTCTTACAAAAATGGTACGATATTTAATTAATTTAAATTCATTTTTTACAATTTTTCATTTATAAAACTTTATTCTCGTAATTCTTTAACGCATCTATATATATTTCACCGAGCTTGCTAAGCTTCGTGCCCTTGTGCTTGATATAGCCTATATGCATTTTTTCACTTTCCTTAAGTGGAATTGCCGCATAGTCATCACCGTTTAAATCCTCAGAAATAATACCTGAGCACAGTGTAAATCCGTTGAGCCCCACCATGAGATTGAGCATTGTGGCTCTGTCATCAGCCTTTATGACACGCTTGTACTCATATGTGCTCATCATCTCCTCAGCATAATAAAAGGAATTGTTCACACCCTGTTCAAAGGTCAGACATGGGTACTCCTGCAAATCATCAAGTGTAATCTCTTTTTGGCCGGCAAGCGGATGTTTTTTCCAGAGATACACATATGTATTGCATGTAAAGAGCTCTTTAAACTCGATGTCACATTCCTTAAAAAGCTTTCTTAAAACCTTTTCATTGAAATCACTTAAATAAAGAACTCCAATCTCACTCTTTAAGTTCTTTACGTTGTCTATTACCTCTTTCGTCTTTGTCTCGTGGACAGCAAACTCGTACTCATCCATGCCCACCTCTTTAGCAAGCTGTACAAAGGCCTTTACTGCAAATGAATAGTGCTGCATGGAAACCGAGAATTTCTTTTTGGACTCCACATTCAGATACCGGTTCTCAAGCAGATGATACTGCTCCACAACCTGTTTGGCGTATCCTAAAAACTCCTCGCCCTCCGCTGTGACTGTAATTCCACGGTTATTTCTCATGAATACCGTGATTCCAAGCTCCTCCTCCACCTCTCGTACTGTGGCGGACAGATTTGGCTGTGAAACAAAAAGCTTCTTTGCCGCCTCATTCATGGAATTGGATTCTGCAATTGTAAGTACCTGTCTGAGTTGTTGAAGTGTCATTTTCTCTCCTATTGTGAACTGACGGTTTTTAGCAGAATGTGTAACTATTCAGCGCCCAGGCACCTTCGTAAAAACCGCACAATTGTATTATATTAGATAAAATTGTGTATAAACGATGCCCTGTGTATCGGTGATGGTCCTATCTTCTTTAGTGCCTTGATATGCTCTGCCGAGCCATAGCCCTTGTTTGATGCAAATCCATAGCCGGGATATATGTTATCATACTCAACCATCATCCGATCCCTTGTGACCTTAGCCACAATGCTGGCTGCCCCTATTGATATGCTTTTGGCATCTCCCTTTATAATCGGGACCTGCTTTATATCCACCCCCGGGATGGTGACTGCATCGTTAAGTGTCAAATCCGGTGCCGGATCAAGCTTTCCGATTGCCTGTCTCATCGCCTCATATGTAGCCTGCAATATATTTATCTCATCTATCCGCTCGTGCGATGCCATACCTATTCCTACAGAAACCGCCTTTTCCATTATGACATCGTAAAGCTCATCGCGCTTTGCAGCCGTAAGCTTCTTTGAATCATTGATATATAAAATATCACAGTCCTTTGGCAGAATAACCGCACATGCCACAACCGGACCTGCAAGCGGTCCGCGTCCCACCTCATCTATGCCGCAAATATGAGCATATGATGCGTACTCACGCTCATATTTCTTGAGACCTTCTGTGCGGATAAGCTCCTTCTCATACTTGTCCAGACGCTTTTTTGCACTGTCTACAAGCTTAATCACTCCGCCCCTTTCATCTGAGCCGTATGCCTCAATGAACTGTGCAAGCTGTGAATCTGTGATACTTTTCAGTTGTTCCTTAATATCGCCTATTTTTTCTGCTGACATATCCTTGTCCTATCGTCTATTTTTCGTAACTATTCTTCTATATCTCCGGTCTCTCCAAAGTGATATGACCTAATTTACCACTTCTGAAATCATCTATGATGAGTGCAGCCGCCTTGCTGTAATCAGGCTCCCCTCCCTTTGAAAGGCATTTTCTGTTGACAGCGACAGCTCTTATAAGCTCTATGATATCATTTTCCTCGCTCACCTCGTATCTTTGTGCCAAAAGCCCCGGATACTCTGCTTTTAGGAACTTTACAAGTTCCACGGCAAGCTCATCAACATTTAAAATCTCATCCTTTATCGAACCGATGAGCGCAAGTCTAAGTCCCACTGTCTGATCCTCAAATTTCGGCCACAGTATGCCCGGGGTATCGAGCAGCTCAACACTTTTATTGAGCCTGATCCACTGCTTGCCCTTTGTCACGCCCGGCTTGTTTCCTGTCTTGGCACAGGCTTTTCCGGCGTATGAGTTGATAAATGTGGACTTTCCGACGTTTGGAATACCAACCACCATAGCTCTTACCGGTCTGTTTTTGATACCACGCTTTCGGTCTCTTTCAATCTTTTCCTTGCAGGCCTCCATCACGATATCTGTGATGCTCTTCATGCCTGACTTGCTTCTAGCATCAAGACTGACTACAAAAAAGCCCTTTTCCTTGAAAAATGCACTCCACTCCCTGGTACGCTCCTTGTCGGCCAGATCCGCCTTGTTCATCAGAATAAGCCTGTATTTGTTTTTTCCAAGCTCATCAATGTCCGGATTACGGCTGGATAGTGGAATTCTTGCATCCACAAGCTCTATAACCAGATCTATTAATTTAATGTCCTCCTGCATCTGACGCTTTGCCTTGGTCATATGCCCAGGGTACCACTGAAAATTCATAATTCACCTGTCCTTTATCTATATATGTTATAACTATTGCTACTTGATTGTTCCAAAGCTTCCAAGGCCTGAAAATCTAAACCATGCCTTGCCGATAATATAGTCTCTCTTTACATTGCCAATATTGGCATAGCGGCTGTCCTCACTGTTGTTTCGATTGTCTCCAAGTACAAAATACTCGTCCTTTTCAAGCTCTATAGGATCTGAGGCAAGCCCTGCATCCTCCATTGAGGCAACGTCTGTTGATTCCTTGTACAGCTCATCATTCACGTACAGTGCGCCGTCTTTTATCTGAACAGTATCTCCCGGCACCGCTACCACTCTCCTGACATAATAATGAGACTTATTATTTCCGTTTGGCAGAAATACTATCACGTCTCCTGCCTTTGGCTTTGACATGATATATGCAAACCTGTTCACAAGAATATTATCATCGTTCTCCAATGTCTGCTCCATAGCCTGGCCCACCACATTTGTACGTATACCGAAAAATGACACCAGCACATATGCCAGGCCTATCACTACAATCAGCTCCACTACCCACGAAACAATTTCCTTGAACAATGGCAGATTAAATTTTCTTCTTTGCCTTCTAAAGCTAAGTCCTGCTCGTCTTCTGGACATCTTACACCTCTTGCTAACTAATATTTTATTGCGTAATCCTAATTATATATTGTTTTCATGTTTGTTGCAAGCTGTAACCCTGAAAACTAAAAAGACCATTCTCATACGATTGCTCGCAGAAAATGGTCTCTTTCGCGTAAAAATATTATTTTACAAGCTCTTTAACCTTAGCAGCTTTTCCGATACGGTCTCTTAAGTAGTAAAGCTTAGCACGACGTACTTTACCTTTACGTACAATCTCAACCTTCTCTACGTTTGGTGAGTGGAGTGGCCATGTCTTCTCAACACCTACACCGTTAGAAAGCTTTCTAACTGTGAATGTTGTACGGTTTGATCCGTTCTGCTTTTTGATTACTGTTCCCTCGAATACCTGGATACGCTCACGGTTACCCTCTTTGATTTTTCCGTATACCTTTACAGTATCTCCTACAGAAAACTCAGGTACCTCGGCCTTTAACTGCTCGTTCTCGATGCTCTTAATAATTTCACTTGCGTTCATTTTGTGACCTCCTAATTATTTTGACGTTCTTAATGCTACTACTATTTTCACAACAGAGGACCATCTCTTTTATTCACAACATTGGTACTTTACCACAGATTCATGGGATTTGCAAGTATTTTTTACTATCTTTTGCCTACCTTATGCATTATTTTTAGTCATCCAGTATACGGATGATTTTGAAAAATGCAATCCCATACTCTCCTGCAACTTCATAGATGCCTCATTGCCCACGATTATCTGTCCATATGGTATCCATCCGTTCTCCAGTGCCCTGTTGAAAGCATATGTTTCAAGTGCTGTGGCAAGCTTTTGATGCCTGTACTGCAGCTTTACATAGAGCATGCCTATGCTGCCCTCCTCATGGATTCCGATAATTCCCGCGAGGGTATTAATGGTACCATCAGCAGTATTATCACTCAAAAAAGCTCCGTAGACAGCACCTGCCTCTATCCTGTCTACGATATAATCCGGATTATCAAAGCCCGGGTACATTGGCGCAGCCTCCTGTATATCAGCTGCATCCAGCTTTCTTATAGTTAAGCCATTTGGCATCGGCTTTCCATCCGGTCTGTACAGTCCGCTGACAGATAGCTTTTCTTTGTTTGTATACACAGCCTGCCTGCACTCTACAGTCTCATTAAAGCCATTTGCTGTAAAGAGCTCAACATATCTTTGCTGGTGAAGCACTATGCCATTTACAATCTGATCTGTAACGTTTTTTGAAATACGCTGACTGCTGTATTTATCAACAGACTTTGTGACATTTTCCTGCACCAAATCAATAAGCTTCGACTCGCCCTCATCCGGTCTTGTATGAAAGCATACCTTTGAGACCATGTCCCGAAGCAGATATTCGCCATCTGCCTCAAACAGTATCTCGGCGCAGCCCCTGTTTATGAGCTCTATCATATCAATATGAAGCAGTTTATTTTTCATCAGAAACTCTCTGCATTTATCAAGTCTTTTAAACCCGGCATACAAATCCGGCCTGCGCTCCTTTGTGCGCTCAATAGACTTTTCAAGGCGCCATGCATCTATCTTTTTCTGATTGCCTGACATGAGTACCTCAGGCACCTTTTTGTCATGCCACTCAACAGGACGTGAATACTGAGGGTATTCGAGCAGATTGCCATGAAACGACTCTGTCTCTGCCGAAATATCATTGTGCAGCACCCCAGGAACCAGACGTGAAATCGCATCTATCATTACCATCGACGGCAGTTCTCCGCCCGTTAGAACATAGTCACCGATAGAAACATAATCTGTTACCGTCTCCTCCAGCACGCGCTCGTCAATACCTTCATAGTGTCCACATAGAAAAATGAGGTCATCACACTTTGCAAATTCTGCTGCCATCTGCTGGTTGAACACGCGGCCCTGTGGAGTAACATAAATCATACGCGCATTGTGATTTTTTATTTCTTCTGCTGTATTTTTATATGATGTATTTTCATATAATATATTTTCATCGGCGATATTTTTCTCTGAATTATCACCTGAATGGACCTGATTACATTTATTGATCTGACTCACCACACTGCGCACAGCCTGATACACCGGCTCTGCCTGCATAAGCATCCCCGCACCGCCACCATATGTGTAATCATCAACCTTATTGTGCTTATTGTGCGCAAAATCCCTGATATTTACCGTATTGAGTGATATAATATTCTGTTTTAAAGCTCTGCCTGTGATACTCTCTGACAGTCCCTGTTCTATCATCTGTGGGAATAAGGTCAGCACATGAAATCTCATTTCCTATATCTCCTATATCATCCTGTTTTACAGTTTTACGATTTAAAATGTATGATTTTGTTCAATTTTATATCTCATTTTACGGTTTTTGCAGTTTGAGATGTAGCTATCTCAAACCTGCCAGCAGATGCACCTTCATCGTGCCATTTTCCACATCAACGTCCAGTATACAATCCTTTATTGCCGGAATCAGCAGATCATTTGCACCGGCTTTCTTAACAACATACACATCGTTGGCACCGGTCTGGAGCACATCATCTATAACTCCAAGCTCCTCTCCTTCGTCTGATGTGACGGAAAGCCCGATAAGATCAGCTATAAAGTACTCATTTTCCTCAAGTGGCACCGCATTTTCCCTTGTCACAAAAAGAGGTGCCTTTTTATATTTTTCTACATCATTTATGTCATCTATGCCCTTAAATTTCAAGATAACCTGGTTCTTGAAAAATTTGACAGAAGTTATTTCCAAATCCCTGCGCTCTTTGCCATTATCCAGAATGACATTTTTAAGCTTTTTAAAACGGGCAGCATCGTCAGTGGTTGGGAACACCTTTACCTCACCGCGAATGCCGTGTGTGCTCGTAATTACACCTACCTGTAGTAAATCTTCCATTCTCTGTCTCCTGATATTAATATAAATCATAACTATTCAGCCCACGCACATTCTCAAAACCATACAATACCGGTTCTGAATAGTTACTATAAATTATAAAAAAACAGGCATCTCATAAGAGATGCCTTTATGTTACTGTACTATCTCAACAATAACCTTTTTGTCTTCTTTAGAGGCTGCGGCCTTAACAACTGAACGAATAGCCTTAGCAATACGTCCCTGCTTGCCGATCACTTTGCCCATGTCAGACTGTGCAACACGTAATTCCAAAACAATTGCTTTCTCGTTTTCGGTCTCAGTTACATTAACCTCATCCGGATAATCAACTAAAGATTTTGCAATTACTTCAACTAATTCTTTCATTACGCCACCTCTTTATCCTATTTCTCGATACCAGCACTCTTGAAGATTCTAGCTACTGTCTCAGTTGGCTGTGCGCCGTTTGATAACCATTTCTTAGCTAATTCCTCATTTACATGATACTCGCTAGGATCCTTAGTTGGATCGTATGTTCCGATCTCCTCGATGCATCTTCCATCTCTTGGTGATCTAGAGTCTGCAACTACGATTCTATAGAAAGGAGCTTTCTTCTGTCCCATTCTTCTTAATCTGATCTTTACTGCCATTTTGTTTCACCTCCTCATAGGTTTATTGAATAATATATATCAAAAGTAAAATAAATACTTTTGTTAACAAAACATGAAATTCTTTAATGAAATTCCTTTAATGAAATCCATTAAAACGGAAGTCCTTTGAATAAGCCTCCAAGACCACCGCCTCCACGGCGTCCCTTCTTGCCGCCCATCATACCGGGCATCTGCTTCATGAACTTCTTTGTCTGCTCAAACTGCTTTACAAGTCTGTTGACCTCTGATACATCCACGCCTGCTCCTCTTGCAATACGAGCCTTGCGGCTTGGATTAAGAAGCTTTGGATTTCGTCTTTCCTCAGGTGTCATGGAATAGATGATTGCCTCTGTGCGGGCCATGCCCTTTTCAGCTTCATCTGTATCAATATCCGGCATCTTGCCTCCACCGATACCCATGCCCGGCATCATGCCCATCACGCTTGAAAGACCGCCCATCTTCTTCATCTGACTCATCGAATCAAGGTACATCTCAAAATCAAACTCATTTTTGCGCATCTTCTGCTCAAGCTTCTTGGCCTGTTCCTCATCAATGTTCTCCTGCGCCTTCTCAATCATGGAAAGCACATCGCCCATGCCGAGGATTCTTGAAGCCATACGCTCCGGATAGAACTGCTCAAGGTCTGAAAGCTTCTCGCCCATACCTGCGTATAGTATCGGCTTTCCTGTAACGGCTCTGATTGAAAGTGCCGCTCCACCTCTGGTGTCACCATCAAGCTTTGTGATGACAACTCCGTCAATTCCTATCTTTTCATCAAAGGTACCTGCTACATTTACCGCATCCTGACCTGTCATGGCATCTACCACGAGGATGGTCTGGAAAACATCAGTAGCTTCTTTTATCTCAATAAGCTCTGCCATCATATCCTCATCAATATGAAGACGTCCGGCAGTATCGATGATAACAACATTGAAATCGTTTTTCTTAGCGTGCTCCACAGCAGCCTTTGCGATGTCGGCAGGCTTGTTTTTGTCACCCATTGAGAAAACCTCAACGCCCTGCTTCTCACCATTTATCTTTAACTGCTCAATCGCAGCCGGACGATATACATCACAGGCTACAAGCAGTGATTTCTTGCCCTTGCTCTTAAGCTTTCCGGCAATTTTTGCTGTGGTGGTTGTCTTACCGGCTCCCTGAAGACCTACCATCATGATAACGGTAAGCTCCTTGCCCGGCCTGAAAGCAATCTCTGTTGTCTCAGAGCCCATAAGCTTAATCATCTCTTCGTTTACGATTTTGATGACCATCTGGCCGGGATTGAGACCATTCATGACATCCTGTCCGATTGCTCTCTCCTGAACACTCTTTGTGAACTGCTTAACAACCTTGAAGTTAACATCGGCCTCAAGGAGTGCCATCTTAACCTCTTTAAGAGCAGCCTTTACATCATCCTCAGTAAGCTTTCCCTTGCTGCGGAGATTCTTAAAAACGTTCTGCAGTTTTTCTGATAAACTGTCAAATGCCATATTACAGCTCCTCTAGTATCTGATTCGAAATAGCTTCGATTTCATTCATTAATAGCTCATTATGTGATTTCTTAAAATCATTTGTCAGCTCATGAATCCTTCGTATGTCACTCTTTATGGACATGAACTTTTCAACAAGATGCAACTTTGCCTCATAGTCAAGCAGCTTCTTATTGCATCTCTTAATCAGATCGGCAACACCCTGACGGGAAATCCCCTCCTCGGATGCAATCTCACCGAGTGACAAATCATTGAAGACAAAATCCTCATATACCTGACGCTGATGCTCATTCAAAAGCTCACCGTAGAAATCATATAAATATGCCTGTTCAAGTTTTTCTTCCATATCAAGTATCCTCTTTTTCCCTCGAACCTATGGTAGAATAACACATAGTTTGCCCGGTGTCAAGTAAAAATACTTGATACTTTTATTTTTATATCATAGTGCGTACAATTCTTGGCTTATAGCCCTTCTTCTCGAGCGCAGCAATAATCTGCTCCTTGTGCTCTGTACCAAAACACTCAAGCGTGATGCGAAGCTCGACAGCCGCACTTCTGTTTGTAGTGACAAACTGGTTATGCTCCAGCTTGATTACATTGCCCTGTACATCGGCAAGAGTCTGTGAAACCTTGGCAAGCTCGCCCGGCTTATCCGGCAGAAGCACTGAAACAGTAAAGATTCTGTCTCTGAAAATAAGCCCCTGCTGTACAACTGATGACATGGTAATAACATCCATGTTGCCGCCACTTAGGATAGAAACCACTCTCTTGTCCTTTACTCCGAGATGCTTAAGCGCAGCTACAGTCAGAAGACCTGAGTTTTCGACTATCATCTTGTGATTCTCAACCATGTCAAGGAAGGCCACGATAAGCTCGTCATCCTCCACTGTGATAATATCATCAAGATTTTTCTTTATGTATGGGAAAATATTTGAGCCCGGTGTCTTTACCGCTGTTCCGTCTGCAATAGTATTTACACTTGGTAAAGTGGTCACCTTGCCGTTCTTAAATGACTCCTGCATACAATTGGCACCGGCCGGCTCCACTCCGATAACCTTAATCTTTGGGTTTAAGAGCTTTGCAAGTGTGGATACACCTGTTGCCAGCCCGCCGCCGCCGATTGGAACGAGGATGTACTCAACAAGAGGAAGCTCCTTAAATATCTCCATAGCAATAGTTCCCTGTCCTGTTGCGACAGCTAAATCATCAAACGGATGGATAAATGTGTAGCCCTCTTTCTCTGCAAGCTCATATGCCTTGGCACATGCCTCATCATACACATCTCCATAAAGCACTACCTCAGCGCCGTAGCTCTTTGTACGGTTTACCTTGATAAGAGGTGTGGTGGTAGGCATTACGATGACAGCCTTGCAGCCATAGCACTTTGCAGCATACGCAACACCCTGCGCATGGTTTCCTGCAGATGCTGTGATGAGTCCCTTTGCCCTCTCCTCATCGGTGAGTGTGCTTATCTTGTAGTACGCACCTCTGACCTTGTAAGCTCCGGTAAACTGCATATTTTCAGGCTTCAGATATACCTTATTGCCTGTCTGGTCACTTAAAAAGTCACTGTAAATGAGCTTTGTCTCAAGGGTGACCTCCTTGACCTTCTCACTTGCTTCTTCAAATTTATCTAATGTCAGCATATTTGTTCTCCCTTTCATTTCTTCGGTATAACTATTCATACCCACCCACACATTATTCGCAAAAATGCATTGTTCTCAGTGGTTCTGAATAGTTATTTTTCATTATATTATACCAAAAATTCCATACAGATATATATAAACTGATATATCAGATTATTATAAACAATATAACTTATACGCTCAAAGATATTCTCAAATTATTCCGTTTTAGTATCAAACAATGCATTCACGAACTCGTCCGAATCAAATTTCTGCAAATCATCGATAGTCTCACCGACTCCGATATACTTGACCGGCACTGAAAGCTCCGACTGTATCGCTACAGCGATACCGCCCTTTGCCGTACCATCCATCTTAGTAAGCACGATGCCCGAAATCTTTGCCACATCAGAAAACTCTCTCGCCTGAACCAGTGCATTCTGGCCTGTGGTCGCATCAAGCACGACGAGCGTCTCTCTGTACGCATCCGGATACTCACTCTCCAGGATTTTATTAATCTTTCCGAGCTCATTCATCAGATTCTTTTTGTTGTGGAGTCTTCCGGCTGTATCCACGAGAAGCACATCTGCGTTTCTGGCCTTAGAAGCTGCAACTGCATCATATACAACAGCTCCCGGGTCAGCACCCTCGGCACCGCCAATCATATCAACTCCGGCGCGGTTTGCCCATTCCTTCAGCTGGTCGCCTGCTGCCGCCCTGAAGGTATCAGCACCTGCAATAACTACCTTCTTGCCCTGTTCCTTAAGCTTTCCTGCAAGCTTTCCGACAGTGGTAGTCTTTCCTACTCCGTTGACACCGATTACAAGCACAACAGATTTTTCATTTTCAAATCTGTAGGCTGTCTCCTCCACCTTCATCTGCTCCTTGATGCTCTCAATCAAGAGTTCCTTACACTCTGCCGGCTCCTTGATGTGCTGCTCCTTCACCTTCCTCTGCAGATCCTCGATGATACTCTCTGTAGCTCTCACCCCGAGATCTCCCATGATGAGAATTTCCTCAAGCTCCTCATAAAAATCATCATCTATATGTGAAAATCCACTGAAAAGTGAATCTATGCCTGAAACAATATTGTCTCTGGTCTTTGTCAGTCCTGAAACGAGCCTCTTAAAAAAGCCCGGCTTCTTTTCTTTTTCTTCCATTTCAACTCTCCATAAATAAAATTTTACTGTGTCAGATCATTCTCTATTAGATTCACTGAAACGAGTGTGGAAACACCCTTTTCCTGCATCGTGATACCATATAGTCTGTCCGCAGCCGCCATTGTACCACGTCTGTGTGTGATAACGATAAACTGTGTGTTCTTTGTAAGCTTGTTCAGATAATTTGCATAGCGCGAAACGTTTGAATCATCAAGCGCCGCCTCAATCTCATCAAGCAGACAAAACGGTGATGGCTTAAGTGCCTGAATGGCAAACAAAAGTGCAATAGCGGTGAGCGCCTTTTCTCCACCGGACATCTGCATCATATTCTGAAGCTTCTTTCCGGGCGGCTGTGCGACGATTCTTATGCCGCACTCAAGTATATCCTCATCCTCCACAAGCTCCAGGGAACCATGTCCACCACCAAAAAGCTGCTTAAAGGACTTGTCAAACTCTCTCTGAATCTCGGCAAACTTCTCTGTAAACTGCTTTCTCATACCACTGTCAAGCTCATCAATGATGCCAACCAGAGTCTTTTCAGCCTCGATAAGGTCATCATGCTGTCCCTTTAAGAACTCATAACGCGTTGAAATCTCCCTGTATTCCTCGATAGCATTGACATTTACATCGCCGAGACGTCTGATTTCGTCCTTTATGCCTGCAATCAGCTTCTTTAATGAAGGCAGATCATCGTATGCATCATTTCTAAGCTCTGCTGCCGCATGCGGAGTAAGCTCATACTCATCCCACATGTAGTTAGTCTGCGTCTCTGAAGCCTCCTTAAGCTTCTCTCTCTGGCTGTTCAGTCTGAAAAGCTCCTTATCCAGATCAGCCTGTTTCTTTGAAACTTCCTCCTGCTTTGCAAAAAAGCCTCTGTAATCCTCAGACATCTTTTCCTTTTTTGTAAGGCTCTCCCTAAGCTCCTCGTCAAGCTTAGAATTGTTGTCCTTTGATGCCAGAATGGTCTGTGTGATTGCATCAATATCAGCCTGCTTCTTTTTAATATCATCCTTTGCAGCAGCTGCCCCTTCCACAAGACTTTCCTTCTGCTCATCAAATTTCTCTATCTCTGAATTGATACGATTGATATTTTCTATAGCAAACTCTGCCGTCTTTGTAATATTTGCAAGCTCAAGTGAAATGGCAGCGGCCTTGTGTGAAGCCTCCTGCTCAAGTACTCCCTGCTTTTCAAGTATCTCACTGTATGAGCTGTTTTCCTTCTCAAGCTGCTCCTCACGCTGCTTTGATGCCTCAAGCTGCGCTGCAATATCCTTCTTGCCCTGATCTATCTCTTCGAGCTGTTTTTCAATCTCGGCATTTTCTGTGCGCAGATCCTCGTAGACATTCGCACTCTCCTTCTTTTGCTGGTCTGCCCTGTCAACAGAAATCTGTGCTGTGTTCTGCTCAATATACTTCTCCTGCAGCAAGGTCTTTGTGGCTGCTATATCCTCCTCGCCAAGCGCAATAGCAGTCGCAATATCATCCTTTCTGGCTCTAAGCTCTTTAAGCTTTGTCTTAGTCTGATCAACTCTCTTTTCAAGCTCCTCAATCTCACGATTTCTCGCAAGCAGATTGGATGAATTTTTAAACGCACCACCGGACATAGAGCCTCCCGGTGCCAGATACTCGCCCTCGACAGTCACGATATGGAGTGAATAGTGATTTTTCTTTGCAAGCGCAATGGCATTGTCAATTGTGTCCACCACAATCACTCTGCCAAGCAGGTATGCAACAACCTCATCAAACTTCGGATCACACTTCACCAGCTTATTTGCAATGCCAAGCACACCCTTTTCGCCGAGTGCCGCCTCATTTTTAGTATTTCTGTTTGCACGCACACTTGTAAGAGGTAAAAACGTAGCCCGACCAAAATGATTGGCCTTCAAAAAGCCAATCATCTTTTTGGCTGTAGCCTCATCCTCAGTGACGATATTCTGGATATTGCCGCTTAAGGCTGTCTCTATCGCTATCTCATAGCGCTTATCCACCTGGATAAGATCTGAAACTACTCCGAGAAGGCCCGGATTTTTAGCCTTCTGCTCCATAACACGCTTGATGCTGTTACCATAGCCATCATAGCGCTCGGCAATGTTTTTAAGTGACTCAAGCCTGGAAACAGACTTATGATACTCTGTGGAAGCATCCTCCATCAGGCGGGCATTCTCTCTAGACTTATCTCTCCACTCCCTGGCCTTTGCCAAAAGAGCCGACTCCTTTTCCTTTAAACCGGCTATCTCTTCATTGACAGCATTAAGCTTCTTATTAGCCTCATCCAATATATCATCAAGCCCTGCTTCCCTTGTCTTTCTATCTAAAAGACGCTTGGTAAGCTCTGCCTTTCTGATATTAATCTGCTCAAGCATAGTGGCAAAACGCTGCTGCCTTGACTGGATACTGCCTCGCTCCTGAAGCAGGGCGATAAGCTCATTCTTGCCCTTTTCCAGTCCGTCATTGCAACGGTTGACCTCTGCAAGTACAGCCTCATGCTCGTTTACCGCAAGAAGCTCGTTCTGCTTCATCTGCTCTATATCAGCTTCCAGTGCAGCCTTTTTGTCATCATACTCTTTCCTGCTTTTAAGACGCTGCGCCTTTTCCTTTTCGATAGCTAAAAGCCGCGACTGCAAATGCTCATCCGTCATTTCGGCCGTGTGAATCTGCTCCTTTAAAAGCTCTATCTGATTCTCAAGCTTCTGTCTGGTGGATGAAGTGCTTGTGATGCTCTCACGAAGAGACTCGATACGCTCATCCATCTGCTGCATATCGTTCCCAAGCCTCTCATACTCTGCCTTGATGCTCTCGTATGTGGCGTTGGTCTCCTTTAGCTCGTCATCAGCAATAGTGTATTTCTCATCAGCTGACTTAAGCTCGGTCTCAATGCGCGCTGATTCAAGCAAAAACATGTTGACATCGTAGTTCTTCAGTTCTTCTCTCTTTTTAAGATATGTATGAGCCTTCTCGGACTGTCTCTGTAACGGACCTACCTGTCTCTCAAGCTCTGTCAGGATATCATTGACACGCACAAGGTTCTCTCGCTCATTATCGAGCTTCTTTTGTGCTGTAAGCTTTCTCTTTTTAAACTTCACAATGCCGGCAGCCTCATCAAACAGCTCTCGCCTCTCCTCCGGCTTTCCACTTAAAATCCTGTCAATCTGGCCCTGTCCAATGATGGAATAGCCCTCTTTACCGATACCGGTATCATAGAAAAGCTCCGAAACCTCCTTGAGTCTGCACGGATTGCCATTGATTAGATACTCACTCTCCCCTGAGCGGTAAACACGTCTGGCAACCGTAACCTCATTGAAATCAATCGCAAGCGAATGATCTGAATTGTCAAGTGTGATTGCAACATACGCGTATCCAAGCGGCTTCCTGTTCTCTGTACCTGCAAAAATAACATCCTGCATGCTGGCACCACGAAGCTGCTTTGCGCTCTGCTCACCGAGCACCCATCTGACCGCATCGGCGACATTACTCTTTCCACTGCCGTTTGGCCCTACAATACCTGTGATGCCGTTGTGGAACTCAAAAACAATTTTGTTGGCAAAGGACTTAAAGCCCTGTACTTCCAAACTCTTTAAATACATTAAAAACTCCTATTCCCTGTTTCTGTACAAAAGAAGTGCCTGATATGCAGCCTGCTGCTCCGCCGCCTTCTTTGTGTGGCCTTCTCCCTCGCTGACACGCTCGCCGTCCACAAGCACCGCAACTGTAAACTGCTTGTCATGGTCCGGACCGCTCTCATCAATAAGTTCATAAGAAAGCTGCTCGTGTCTGCCCTGTATAAGCTCCTGAAGGATAGTCTTGCTATCATAAAAGAGCTGCTTATTCTCAATATCAGTCATGATAAACCTAAGCACAAACTCCTTTGCATTAGTAAAACCACCATCTAAATAAATTGCTCCAATCACTGCCTCAAGTGCATCAGAAAGAATCGATTTTCTCTTTCTTCCTCCTGTATGATCCTCGCCCCTGCCAAGACGTAAGTACTTTCCAAGGTCAAGTGGCTTTGTACAAAGTGCAAGAGTCGGCTCACAAACAATGCTTGCGCGCAGCTTGGTAAGCTCACCCTCAGGCTTTTGCGGATAATTGATAAACAAAAACTCACTTGAAACTATTTCCAAAACAGCATCGCCCAAAAACTCCAGACGTTCGTTATCAGAATGCTTTTTCATGTGCTTTTCATTGGCATACGAGCTGTGTGTCAGCGCCTGCTCAAGCAGATGTCGGTTCTTGAACGTATAGCCTATTTTGCTTTGAAATTCATTTAAATCTGCCATAATTTTTCCTCTATTTCTATATCTATCCATTTTACATGTTCTGTGAGTATAACGAAAAGCCCTCATAATAAAGGGCTTTTCATTAGTTAAACATACTACTGCTCGCTTACAGCTTTTTTAATCTGCTCAACAGCATCGCCTACAGTGACGATTTTCTCTGCTTCCTCATTAGGAATCTCGATATCGAACTCTTCCTCGATACCCATGATAATCTGGAATACATCCAGAGAGTCAGCGCCAAGATCATCAATGAAGGTTGACTCCATAGTAACCTCGGTCTCGTCCACATTAAGTACCTCGACAATAATGTCTCTAAGCTTCTCAAATTCCATTTTTAATACCTCTCATTTCTGTTTATAGTGACCAATCATACAGCAGTACTGCTATCTAATCAGCCGGCTTATTAATAATATATTCTTTAATTTTATCATTAATCTCTTTTTCCTTAAATGTAACACATTGGAAAACAGAGTTAGTGATTTCCTTTGCCTTGGAGCTGCCGTGGGTCTTTACCACAAGACCATTCAATCCTAAAAGCGGTGCTCCGCCGTACTCGGTCGCATCAAATGACTTTAGCGTATTCTTAAGAGCCGGAAGTGCAAGTGCAGCTCCTATCTTGCTCTTTAGTGTGCTCATGAGACCCTTCTTTATGACTCCGATAAGTGTGGAGCTAAGGCCCTCGTAGAGCTTTAATATGACATTGCCTGTGAAAGCCTCGCAGACTATAACATCGGCATCTCCCTTTGGAATATCCCTTGCCTCAATGCTTCCGACAAAATTGATATCTGTGCACTCTCGAAGAAGCGGCATGGTCTCCTTTACCAGGGCATTACCTTTCTCCTCCTCTGCACCGATATTGACCAGTGCAACCTTTGGATTCTTCACGCCGACAACATGCTCCATATAGATAGAGCCCATCTTGGCAAACTGTACCAGATGCTCAGCTCTGGCATCCACATTGGCTCCACAGTCTATGAGCAGAGATACGCCCCTCTCAGTCGGAATAAGCGGTGCCAAAGGCGGCCTTTGTATGCCCTTTATCCTGCCAACTATGACCTGTCCTCCGACAAGTACAGCACCTGAGCTTCCTGCCGAAACAAATGCATCAGCCTCTTTATTCTTGACCATATTCATGCCAACAACGATTGATGACTGCTTCTTTCGTCTGATTGCCATAACCGGTGGCTCTGCCATCTCTATAACCTCAGGCGCATCTACTATCTCTATCTGCTCCTTAGGATATGTATACAAAGAAAGCTCCCTCTCTACCGGTACCTTCTGTCCTACAAGAAATATCTTTATATCATTTCTTTTGTTAACCGCATCTACCGCACCCTTTACTACCTCTGCGGGTGCATTGTCGCCACCCATTGCATCGAGTGCGACCCTTGTTGTACTTTGCATTGTGACCTCCCTGTGCCTGCTAAAAATCAAACTACTAATTGATTAAATAAAATATACTATAATCATAGGTATAAATCAATAACCAATTCACTACTCTATATGGCTTCCATCATTCTCCCGGACTCATTGAAATAACCTTGCCACAGTTCCATAAATCAGCAGTGCGCTTTGCTGCATCAAGTCTGTCATCGTCTGACTTGAAATCAATATTTACTGAGTGGCATCCGCACTCAAGGCATGTCACATAATATGAGCTGCCGCAGTCCTCCTCGAGAATCCCGGCACCGCCACAGAGCGGGCACTCATAGATTTCAACTAAATCGTCTATATTATTCATGATAGTTTGCTTCCTTCTTTCTTTAATATCTAAATATCCTCTCAGTATAATAACATCCCTGCAAGCTATATACAAGCAAAAAGTACCTTCATTTTATTATGGGATAAAAAAGGGATAAAATCAATCAAAAAAGGATTGAACGATATCGTTCAATCCTTAATTTTACTGGTTTTCTACTATTAGTCCTGAGGAATGATTTCTTTTTTGTTGTATGATCCGCAGTTCTTGCAAACTCTGTGTGGCATCATAAGCTCTCCACATTTGCTGCATTTTACTAAAGTAGGAGCAGACATTTTCCAGTTTGCTCTTCTCTTATCTCTTCTTCCCTTAGAAGATTTATTCTTTGGACAAATTGACATTTGTTTACACCTCCTTAAACTTGTTAAATATATCCTGGAACGCTGCCATTCTTGGATCCGGTACAAAACTATCGCAACTGCAGGTGCCTTTATTCAAGTTCATCCCGCAGACTTTACAAATACCTTTGCAATCGTCTTTGCACAGAACTCTCATTGGCCAGTTCACCAGAATTTCGGCGTAGACAAGTTTATCTACATCGAGTTCAAACCCAATCAGGTAGTCAGTTTCCTCCATCTCTTCATCGACTAATGCTCCGTCTGTGATTTTCAGAGTCTTGTCAATGTCAAAATGCATGTTTGTTGGAACTTCTTCCAAGCATCGGCTGCACGGTATCGCTATGTCTATATCTACTGTTCCCGTGATGTGCACTGCTGCATTCTCCACGTTTGAGATATGAAGTGATATCGGCTGCTTTTTCAGAATAGGATAATCTCCTAAACGCGACTCAAATGATGTGAGCGTAAGCTCTGTCTCAATTGTTGTCTCTTTATTGATAGATTTTACAATGGTTGATATATCAATCATAGTTCTCTCCTATTCACACCTAACCAATTATACATATTGGAGTGGTGTTTGTCAACAAAATTTTATAATTTATCCACAACTTTTTGCTTTTTATTAGCCAACAAGCTTTACTGTCTCGCGGCAGATTGCAAGCTCCTCGTTTGTAGGGATGACGCATACCTTTACGCTTGAGTCTGCTGTTGAGATAAGTGCCTCCACGCCGCGTGTCTTGTCGTTTGTTACACGGTCGATCTTTATGCCCAGGTAACCTAAATATGCCATGATTTTTTCTCTTACAAAGCTTGTGTTCTCACCGATTCCTGCTGTGAATGCGATAGCATCTACTCCGTTCATTGCTGCTGCATATGCTCCGATGTATTTTGCTACCCTGTAGCTGAATACTTCTACTGCTGCAATAGCACGCTCGTTGCCCTCATTGTAGGCTGCCTCAAGATCTCTGAAGTCGCTTGATACTCCTGACATGCCGGCTACTCCTGACTTCTTGTTGAGCACATTCATCACACCATCGATGTCAAGGTTTTCTTTCTTTGCAATGAACTCCATGATTGATGGGTCGATATCACCTGAACGTGTTCCCATTACGAGTCCCTCAAGTGGTGTAAGTCCCATTGATGTATCTACGCATTTACCGTTTAATACTGCGCTGACTGAAGCTCCGTTTCCAAGGTGTGCTACGATAATCTTTGAGTTGTTTAAGTCCATTCCAAGGTAGCTTGCTGCCTCCTTTGATACGAAGCTGTGGCTTGTGCCGTGGAAGCCGTATCTTCTTACCTTGTACTTCTCATAGTACTCATATGGAAGGCCGTAGAGATATGCTTTCTCAGGCATTGTCTGATGGAAGGCTGTATCAAATACTCCTACCATTGGTACATTTGGCATAAGTGCCTGGCATGCTCTGATTCCGATAATATTTGCAGGGTTGTGAAGAGGTGCAAGGTCGTTGCACTCCTCTACCTGTGCGATTACTTCCTCTGTGATGACTACTGAGTCTGAGAATTTTTCTCCGCCGTGCACTACACGATGTCCTACTGCATCGATCTCTGCAAGTGATTTTACTGCGCCTGTCTTTGGATTTACAAGTGCATCGAGTACCATCTGGATGGCCTCTTTATGTGTTGGCATAGGTGCCTCTGTGATTTCCTTATCAAGACCCTCTTTCTGATATACGAGTCTGCCATCGATTCCGATTCTCTCGCAGAGTCCTTTTGCAAGTACCTCCTCTGAATCTGAATTGATGAGCTGGTATTTCAGTGATGAACTACCGCAATTAATTACTAATACATTCATTGTTTTGTCTCCTTTGGTTTAAAATTACAATACTATTGTTAGTATAAACTTATTTTTCAAATGCGACAAGGGTGTTTTTGTGGTATTATGGTTTTGAACTCTAAAAAAAACATTATTGATTAAAGGAGCAGCAAACATGAAGGTTGCAGGTGTGATTACCGAATACAATCCATTCCACAATGGGCACAAATATCAGCTGGAGCAGATTAAAAGGCAGACATCTGCTGATTATATCGTCGTAGTAATGAGCGGTGATTTCGTGCAAAGAGGTGAGCCTGCCATCATTGACAAATACGAGCGCACACGCATGGCTCTTTTGAGCGGTGCCGACCTGGTGCTTGAACTTCCATCGGTCTTTGCCACTGCTTCTGCCGAGTTTTTTGCCGGTGGCGGAGTCAGTGTACTCAAAAACACAGGTGTGGTGGACATGCTGTGCTATGGTGTGGAGTCTGTGGACCATGAGCTTACAAAGCTTGTTGCTGGCGTGCTTAAGAATCCGCCTTCTGAGTATTCCGCCTCTCTTGCCAGGCTGATTCAGGGCGGGATGAGCTTTCCTGCGGCCAGGAGCAGAGCGCTATGTGAATATTTTCGAGATACCTATGACAGCGCTTCCGAGAAATTAGATGCTTTCATAGCTTCACCCAATAATATTCTGGCCATTGAGTATGAGAAGGCTTTGATGGACTGTGATATTACAGGATTTCCTATTCAGCGCGTCGGTGAAGGATATCACAGCACTGATTCGACAAGTGAGTTTTCTTCCGCTACAGCTGTGCGCGGGGTGATTTCGACCTTAATTGATATAGACAAACACAACACTATTACTAATATGCAGCTTGATAATTCATGGATTTCCACAAAGTTCAGTCAGCTAATACCATCAGCCTGCGCCGATATTCTTGTCAATTGTATTTTAGGCGGTCATATTGTATTTCCGGATGATATTTCTGAAATGCTTTACTATCGCCTGCTGACCGGGAAGGATAAAGGCTTTGCGCAGTATGCAGACTGTACAAAGGAGCTTTCTGCAAAGATAGTTAAAAATATTTATAAATATGAAGGTTTTACGCAGTTTTGTAACTTACTGAAGAGTAAAAATCTGACTTATACGCGTATTTCGAGGGTCCTCACGCATATTTTACTTGGTATTGAGAATAATGATTTTAACATATGTATGAATAATCCTTATCTGCGCATACTCGGTTTCAAAAAATCATCAGGAGAGCTTATGCATCTCCTCAAAAAAAGAGCATCAGTGCCTATTATTACAAAAGTCGCTGATGCTCCGTACGAGCTTATTTCCAAGGATATTTTTGCTGCTGATTTGTATGGCAGGCTGTGTCATTCACAGCAAAATGAGTTTACACATGGGGTTGTAATTATTTAATCTACAGCTCCATTATAATTTCTCGTGCCAGACTTTCCTCTATAGGCTTTGCATACACTCCCGGTGCAAACTCAACAGTGGCTCCTATGCCCTTTTGGAGCACGAAGCGCAGCTTGCCGTCTCTCACCTTTTTATCGGTGTAGAGTTTCTTTACAAGCTCTTCCCTGTCTATATAGTCAGGTATACGTGTCGGAAGACCGGCTCTCTCATAGAGCTTTATCACGCGCTCTGCCTGCTCCTCCGACATATAGCCAAGCCGTGCTGACATAAGTGCCTGTGCTGCCATTCCAATCGACAGTGCCTCTCCATGCAACAGCTTGTAGTCGCTGACTGTCTCGATTGCCCGGCCTACTGTATGGCCCAGATTTAAGGTTTCGCGAAGTCCCGCCTCTCGCTCATCCTTCATAACCACATTGTACTTGATACGACAGTTATTTTCTGCGATATACTCACATGCAAATTTCTTGAATGAATATATATCATCCAGATTTTCCTCTATAAATTCAAACATATCCTCGCTGCCTAAGCATGCATGCTTGATAGTCTCTGCCATGCCGCTTGCCATCTGGCGCTGTGGCAGTGTTTTCCAGGCAGCTATGTCTATATATACCTTTTGGGGCTGATTGAACAGACCTATGGTGTTGGTAGCAAGAGGTGTATCAATTGCTGTTTTTCCACCTACCGATGCATCTGCCGCCGCTAGAAGGGTGGTTGCATAGTTGATAAACGGTACTCCTCTGCCGTAGGTTCCTGCAATAAAGCCCGATAAGTCGGTTACCACACCTCCACCGACTGCAATAATACAGCAGTCTCTTCTGTACCCCTTTTTAAGCATGGCATCCTCTATCTTTGCCTTTGTCTCACGTGACTTGCTCTTTTCCCCAGCCGGGAAAACAAACAAATCCACTGAGTATCCCGCATGCTTTATCTTCTCACAGATTGGAAGAGCATAAGGATCACGCACATTTGTATCTGTAATCACTGCAAATTTCTTTATCTTGCCCGCAAGACCATTTTCCAGGTCAGATACAAGGGTGTCTGAGAGGTTGTAGCCTATCTCAATATCATATGTGTCATCTACTACTTTTTTGAGTTCTACATTGAATATGCTCATTTTTTCTCCTGTTATGCTATATTTTTGTTTCTTTTATGTGGGAAACTGCTACAGTATCCCCACAGCCTGCTTGGCGAGCTTATCTGCCTCTTCGTTGCCCTCTACTCCTGAGTGTCCTTTTACCTTCACAAAGGTAAGCTTTATTTTATCCTTAACTGACATGATGTATTCGTGATAAGCTATAGTGCCTGCCTTGTTTCGCTTCCAGGCCCCTGTTGCCCACATCTCTATGCCCATGTAGTCATAGTATATGACCAGTTCCTTAATTCCAAGCTCTATAGCCTTTTTTACGGCAGCCTCCGCGCCCTTTATCTCTCCTGCTACGTTGCGCATTGTGACCATCTCGGCATCATTATCTGCCCCCTGCAGCACGTATTTTTCATGGTCAGTCACAAGAAAGCCTCCATAGCCATAGGTTTGTGTAACCTTGTTAAAGGAGCCGTCTACAAACGCATACGTACTATTTTCGCCGGATGATTTCATTCCCGTAATGGTTTTCTCTCCGGCAATAATTTTCTCTCCGTTAATAAATTTTTCTGCCTCTTCTATCGTCTTAAAGCTTTTATACACTGCTCCCTGATATCCGTCAACCATTGCTTTGCAATCATTCCAGTTGAAATATATCCCGGGAACCTTTCCCTTTTTTACCGCATAGTATTTTGATGCCATGCTTTATTTCTCCTATAACACTCTTGACAAAAATTCCTGTAATCTCTCACTCTTTGGTGCGCCAAATACTTCCTCAGGTGTGCCCTCCTCAGCTATGGTACCCTCATTGATGAACATCACTCTGTTGGCCACTTCTCTGGCAAAGCCCATCTCGTGTGTCACGACTACCATTGTCATGCCTGCCTCTGCAAGCTCCTTCATTACTGAAAGCACCTCACCTACCATCTCAGGGTCAAGTGCCGATGTAGGCTCATCAAACAGTATGACATCAGGATTCATAGCAAGTGAACGGATAATTGCCACTCTCTGCTTCTGTCCTCCGGAAAGCTGCGCCGGATATGCATCTGCCTTATCGAGGAGACCTATTCTGGTTAGAAGCTCATCTGCCTTCTTTGATGCCTCATCCTTCGTCATCACACCAAGCTTCACCGGTGCGAGCATGATATTTGCTTTTATTGTCATGTTGGCAAACAGATTGAACTGCTGGAAAACCATGCCGATTTTCTGTCTGGTCACATTGATGTCTGTCGACTTATCTGTCAGGTCTGTTCCTTCAAAAAGGATTTGTCCTGATGTAGGTGTCTCGAGCAGATTGAGGGAGCGTAAAAATGTAGACTTTCCACAGCCTGACGGTCCGATGATGGCAATTACATCACCTCTGTTCACCTCTGTGCTTATGCCCTTTAATACCTCCTGCTCTCCAAAACTCTTGTGCAGGTCTTTTACCTCTAGTATCACGTTATTATCTTTCATTGCTTCTCAGTCTCCTCTCAAGTTTGCTTACTCCGTGGCTTAAAAGCATCACTATAACCAGATAAATAAGGGCTACAGCAATAAGCGGTATAAATGCCTCGTATGTGTTGCTTCGTATGATATCTCCACCCTTTGTCAGATCCATCATACCAATATAACCACTGATTGATGTCTCCTTTAGGAGGCTGATAAACTCGTTAAGCAGCGCCGGAAGTATATTTTTGACAGCCTGCGGTATGATAACAAGCTTCATGGTCTGTCTGTAGTTGAGTCCTAAGCTTCGTCCTGCCTCAAACTGTCCTATATCTACAGACATGATTCCTGAACGCACAATCTCTGCCACATATGCAGCTGAGTTGAGGCCGAAAGCAATGACTGCTACAAGTATCTTGTTGGTCACAGATGCAAGCACTACATAGTATATAATAAGAAGCTGTATCATGACAGGTGTTCCCCTGATGATAGTCAGGTATGCCTTGCAAATTCCGTTTAATATGGCAAGACCGCCGTTTCTGTCATGGCTGGTTCTGACTATCGCAATTAAAAATCCCAGCACAATACCAAGCATTACGGCAAATATTGTGATAACTATTGTATTGCCAAGACCCTTTACGATATACATGTAACGATTGTCCTTGACAAAGTTGTCATAGAGCTTTTCCTTTATACCGATAGAAGAACCCGACTGGCTGTCTTTTACGATAATCTCCTGCTTTGTGGTAATATATGTATCGGTAAAATCAACATTTTTCTGTCTGTCCTCTGTCACTGTAAAGCCTGCTGCCCCGACATCCACCTTGCCTGATGATACAGCGGCAATGATTGCGTCAAACTGCATATCCTCTACCTGCATATCCATGCCAAGCTCATCGGCTATGGCCTGCATGATATCCATATCAATTCCTGTGACCTTGTTGTCCTCATAGTACTCATATGGAGGGAACTCTGCATTGGTTCCTACCTTAAGTGTTCCGTTTGACCTGTCAATGTCCTTCTTCACGTAGGGAGTCTTTCCCACCTGATCCTCAGAGCCGATATAGTTGTCGATGATGCTCTGAACTGTTCCATCCTGCTGCAGCTTTTCAAGCGCAGTGTTTACCTTGTCGCGAAGCTCTGTATTGCCCTTTTTCAGGCAGAATGCATAGTCCTCGTTGGTAAACTCCTCGTCCAGTATCTTAAGTCCTTTGTTTTCTTTTACAAAGGCAAGTGCCGGCTGCTCATCAATAACTACGCAGTCAATCTTGCCGACCTTTAATGCCTGGACTGCATCAGCACCCTTATTGTATCTCTCTACCTTGGTGCCTGAACCGTCGTTCTCATAATCAGATACATAGATATCTCCTGTGGTACCGAGCTGGACACCTATTTTTGCGCCCTCCAGATCGTCCACACAAGCGACCTTTTTGCTGTCGCTTTTGCCGCATGCGCATAAGCTAACGATGAACGTAGCCATTAATGCTGCCATAAGCAAAATCATAATCGGTTTTTTCTTAATGGATTTCATATTATTCCTCATTTCTGTATAAATATTTATTCACAATTATATCATATTAGTTTATAAAATAAAAGAGCCTGATTTTCTCAGACTCTTTTATACCAAATATTTATGCATCATGCTCCATGTTACTTAACTTCTTCGCCTGGTCGGCTGCGATACAGGCATCAATTATTTCCTGGATATCTCCGTTAAGAATCTTGTCAAGCTTATAGAGTGTCAGATTGATTCTGTGATCTGTCACACGTCCCTGTGGGAAGTTGTAGGTACGAATCTTCTCAGCACGGTCTCCTGTACCGATCTGGCTTCGTCTCTCCTCTGCCTCTGCATCCTGCTTCTTCTGAAGCTCCATGTCATAGAGCTTTGTACGAAGAAGTGCAAAAGCCTTTTCCTTGTTCTGTATCTGCGACTTCTCAGTCTGGCTGTAGATGACAATACCTGTTGGATAATGTGTCA
This sequence comes from Agathobacter rectalis ATCC 33656, assembly GCF_000020605.1. Classification (NCBI taxonomy): domain Bacteria; kingdom Bacillati; phylum Bacillota; class Clostridia; order Lachnospirales; family Lachnospiraceae; genus Agathobacter; species Agathobacter rectalis. The sequence continues at coordinate 1,369,480 of NC_012781.1, read as the reverse complement.
GTCGGACTGCTGAATCTGTTGTGTTGACACACTGTCCACCGTTTCCGGAAGCACGCATTACGTCAATTCGGATATCCTTGTCATCAATCTTGACATCCACATCCTCTGCCTCAGGCATTACAGCAACTGAGCATGTAGAGGTCTGGATACGTCCCTGCGACTCTGTCTCAGGCACTCGCTGCACACGGTGTACTCCCGACTCATACTTTAGGATAGAGTATGCACCTGAGCCCTTTACCATGAACTCGACAGACTTCATACCGCCGATTCCTGTCTCATCGGCATCAAGTGTCTCCACCTTCCAGCCTCTGTTCTCTGCGTAGTGCACATACATACGGTAGATTTCCGCTGCAAAAAGTGCTGCTTCCTCTCCGCCTGCACCGGCACGGATTTCGACTATTACGTTCTTGTCATCGTTAGGGTCCTTTGGCAGAAGAAGTATTTTAAGCTTCTTCTCAAGCTCCTCCACCTGCTCCTTTGAATCCTTAAGCTCTTCCTTTGCGAGCTCTCTCATCTCTTCATCTGATTCCTCATCCAAAATAGCCAGTGAATCCTCGATATTCTGCTTGCACTCTTTATATTTCTTATATGTCTCAACTATAGGAGCAAGGTCACTCTGCTCCTTCATAAGCTTTTTAAATCTGTTTGCATCATTTGCCACATCCGGCTCGCTGAGCAGATTCATCAGCTCTTCATAATGGTGTATAAGATCTTCTAACTTATCAAACATGTTTTTCCTCCTTGCTGTCAAACACTCCCGATACTACCCTGTCATTTCCCGCCAGGTCCTTTATCACATGTACATCGCTAAATCCGGCAAACTGCATCATCTCTGACACCTGTCTGCCCTGGTCACAGCCTATCTCAAAAAGCAGCCTGCCCTGTGGCTTTAGATTTGCTCTGCAATCCTTTATGATGCGCCTGTAAAATAAAAGTCCATCCTCAGAGCCGTCAAGAGCCTCATGCGGCTCAAACACAGACACCTCAGGCATCAGATGCGGTATCTCGTCGCTTCTTATATATGGTGGATTGGATACTATCACATCATACATCTCATCGACATGCTCAAACAGATCGCTTCTCTCAAAATCAACAAACACGCCGTTAATCCTTGCGTTTTCCTTTGCCACATTGAGCGCCTGCTTTGAGATATCACAGGCTGCACCGTCCACATTAGTCGTATTCTTTAAGATGCTTATAATTATGCAGCCGCTTCCTGTACACATATCAAGCACTCTCATACCCGGCTCTATCACCTTGAGTGCCTCCTCTACAAGAGTCTCTGTATCCTGACGCGGTATGAGCACATTGCTGTTCACACGGAATTTGAGTCCCATAAACTCCTGCTCTCCGACTATGTACTGGAGCGGAATACGCTCAGCGCGCTTACTCAGCAATGCTTGATATTCCCCTATCTGCTCCTGCGACATTTCCTCATCCATATGCACATAGTAATATGTGTGATTTATCCTGCATGCCATGGCTAAAAGCAGCCATGCATCGTTTTTTGCATCAACTATCTTTGCTTTTTGTAATATGCTTTCCCCAAGTAAAATTGCTTCTCTATATGTCATATATACCTTCTATCCGGCGGTCAATGTGCACACACATTGTTTTCCTCCTGCCATTTCTTCCAGTCAAACACGGCCTCAACCGATGCGATGCCAACCTCTATCATTTCATCATCCGGCTCCTTTGTGGTCATTCGCTGCATTAAAAGCCCCGGGACACTAAGCATGTTGACAACCGGATTGTCATATCTGCCCGCAAGTCTGATAAACTCATACGATACCCCTGCGATTACAGGAATAAGCACAAGTCGTAACAATAACTGCAGCGGCTTTGAATCCACACGGATAAACATGAAAAACAATATGCTTATAAGCATTACTATAAGCAGAAAGCTTGTACCGCAGCGCTTGTGATGCTTTGAGCTTTTTCTCACATTTTCCACTGTAAGAGGCAGTCCGTGCTCTATGCAGTTGATGCACTTATGCTCAGAGCCATGATACATAAATGTGCGCTTAATATCAGGGGTCAGCGATATAATTGCTATATACCCCAGAAATATTGCCAGTCTGATAACGCCCTCTATGAACGCTATGAGCATCTGTGAGCTTATCACCTTTTTAAAAAACCCTGAAAGGAAATACGGCAATGCAAAAAACAGCGCGAGTGCTATGACAATTGACAGTACCACTGTACCTCCAAGCATGGCATTTTCCTGTTTCTTTTCTTTGGCAGCCCTTTTTTTCTTTTCTTCCGCTGTGAGTTCTTCTTCCTTTTCCTTTTTCTTTGAAGCCAAGGTACCTTCATCATCCTCGTCCTCGAAAAATGACGCTGAATACATCAGTGTGCTCATGCCCAGATAAAGCGAATCGACAAAGCTCACCACACCTCTTAAAATAGGAATCTTTCTAACTGCATCAAGCGCCTTTGAATTCTTACGCTTTGACACCTTGACATCTATTTCATGGTCAGGCTTCCTTACGGCTACAGCGTATGTGTCCTTGTTCTGCATCATTACGCCCTCCATGACAGCCTGACCGCCAATACCTGAATACTTCATAAAACCTCTCTATATTCCAAAAAAGGTTGAGGTATATTGCAACCTCAACCTTTCAAGTAACTATATGATTCTATTTCATACCATATTTCTTATTGAACTGCTCAATACGTCCACGAGCCTGGTTAGCTTTCTGCTGACCTGTGTAGAATGGATGGCACTTTGAGCAAATCTCTACGTGGATCTCCGGCTTTGTAGATCCTGTAACGAATGTGTTACCACAGTTACATGTAACAGTTGCCTGATAATAATCTGGATGGATTCCTTCTCTCATGATTTTCACCTCTTTTATATTCTTATCGTATTTCTTTAGCTTCACTCTTTATACCCGTATGCCCGATCCGCATATGATACTTGCTGCAAGAGCGACACGTTGCGTCCGTTTACATCCCGATAAACAGCTTAATTATTGTAGCACATGAATCTGTCAATTGCAAGACATTTTTATAAAATTCTGTTTTTCTTTACAAGATTAACAAATTCCTTGTTGCTCTTTGTGTGTGCAAACATGTTGAGTACGTTCTCAACAGCCTCATCAGAGCGCATGCCGTTGAAGGCTTTACGCATATTATCGACTGCTGCCTGCTCATCCTCATCAAGGAGCAGATCCTCACGCCTTGTTCCTGATTTTACTATATCTATAGCAGGGAAGATCCTCTTCTCGGAAAGCTTTCTGTCGAGCACAAGCTCCATGTTTCCTGTTCCCTTGAACTCCTCAAATACTACATCATCCATCTTGCTTCCGGTATCAACAAGAGCTGTTGCAAGTATTGTCAGACTGCCGCCGTTTCTCATATTACGTGCTGCTCCGAAAAATCTCTTTGGCATATGAAGCGCTACAGGATCAAGTCCTCCTGAAAGTGTACGGCCTGATGGTGGAACTGTCACATTGTAAGCTCTTGCAAGCCTTGTTATGCTGTCAAGGAGTATCATGACATCATTACCATGCTCTACAAGGCGCTTTGCTCTCTCTATTACCATCTCTGACACTCTCTTGTGATGCTCAGGAAGTTCATCAAATGTAGAGTAGATTACCTCGACATTGTTCCCCTCTATAGCCTCCTTGATATCTGTAACCTCCTCCGGTCTCTCATCAATAAGGAGAATAATAAGATGCATCTCAGGATTGTTTACAGTGACAGACTTTGCAACCTCTTTAAGTAATGTGGTCTTTCCGGCCTTAGGCTGTGAAACGATCATGCCTCGCTGTCCCTTTCCTATTGGAGAGATGAGATCTACAACCCTCATCGCAACACTTGCTCCAGGTCTCTCGAGACGCAGTCTCTCATTCGGGAATATAGGCACAAGATCCTCAAAGCTTGTACGCTTCTGTGCTACATCCGGTGTATATCCGTTGACAGTTGTCAGGTATAAAAGAGCCTGGAATTTCTCACGCTCAGACTTCACCTTCATATTACCCTTTACGATATCACCTGTCTTTAAATTGAAGCGGCGTATCTGCGCAGGTGCCACATAGATATCATGATCTCCCGGCATATAATTATCACAGCGGATAAATCCAAAGCCCTCCGGCATTACCTCAAGTATGCCTTCTGCCTCTTCTCCACTGTCGAGTGCTGCATAATCATCTTTAAAAGAGTTGGCGCGCTCCTCGGCTGTACCGTTTTTCTCAGCCTCCTCAGCCTCTTTTGCATCCTCCTCGAGCATTCTTTCAATAATCTGTCCCTTTTTCAGTGATGAAACGCCCTTAATTCCTCTTGCCTTCGCCAGATCCTTAAGCACAAATGCCGACAAACTTTCATATTTTTCTCTCATCTGTTCCATTTCGTCTTCTCCTTAAATTTGATAACAGTATTTATTCAATTCGTCTAAACAATATTATTTAACAAATATATCTGTGTAGCTATTGGGAAATAACGCCTGAATTGACTTTTGAATTATTAATTATTGATTATACATCATTTCTTTAAAAATATAAAGCGATTTCTTATTTTTTATCATATTTTTATATAATCGGTTATCTGCATAGTTACTTGATTTAAATCACCTGCAATGTTATGATTATTCAAAAGAATTTTTAGAGGGAGAATTACCATGGATAATAAAGAAAAAGCACTGAAATGCCACGAAGAGTGGAACGGAAAACTCGAAACCATCGCCAAATCAAAGGTTAATTCGAGAGAGGACCTTGCAATTGCATACACCCCAGGTGTTGCTGAGCCATGTAAGGTCATAGCCGAGGATAAGGAGGCTGCATACAAATACACCTGGAAGGCAAATACCGTTGCCGTAGTGTCAGACGGAAGTGCTGTGCTTGGTCTTGGAAACATCGGTCCTTACGCTGCCATGCCTGTCATGGAGGGTAAATGCGTACTTTTCAAGGAGTTTGGAAACGTAAACGCTGTTCCTATCTGTCTCGACACTCAGGACACTGAGGAGATTATTGCTGCAGTCAAAAATATCGCACCGGGCTTTGGCGGAATAAACTTAGAGGATATTTCTGCTCCGCGCTGCTTTGAGATTGAGGAAAGACTTAAAGAGATGCTCGATATTCCTGTATTCCACGATGACCAGCACGGAACTGCAATCGTCGTACTCGCCGGTATCATCAACTCTCTGCGCCTGACCGGCAAAAAGAAAGAGGACTGCAAGGTTGTTGTAAACGGTGCAGGCTCAGCAGGTGTTGCCATCACTAAACTTCTTCTGACATACGGCTTTACACATGTGACCATGTGTGACCGTCTAGGCATCATAGGAAAGGACTATCCAAACCTCAACTGGATGCAGCAGAAAATGACAGAGGTTACAAACCTTGAAAATGCAAAGGGTACTCTCGCAGATGCTTTAAAGGGTGCTGACATATTCGTAGGTGTTTCCGCTCCAAATATCGTCACAGCCGAGATGGTTTCTTCTATGAACAAGGACTCTATCCTTTTTGCCATGGCAAATCCTGTTCCTGAGATTATGCCTGATGTGGCAAAGGCTGCAGGTGCCAGAGTGGTCGGTACCGGAAGAAGTGATTTTCCTAACCAGATAAACAACGTGGTTGCATTCCCCGGAATCTTCAAGGGTGCCTTAGAGGGACGCGCCACGCAGATCACTGAGGAAATGAAGCTTGCTGCCGCAGAGGCACTGGCCGGTCTTGTTTCAGACGAAGAATTAAATGATGATTTTATTATGCCTGAGGCATTTGACCCGCGTGTTGCCGCTGTTGTCAGCGAAGCTGTAAAGTCACATATTTAATATGAGATACTATTCCCTCAACAGATACTGCCGCGATACATTCGGTGAAAAGCTTTACAAGCTCTCTCTAGATGGAGGCATGACCTGTCCAAACCGTGATGGCACACTCTCATCGCTTGGATGCCTGTACTGCAGCGCCGGTGGCTCCGGTGATTTTGCGGCGGACCGCAGCCTTTCCATAAAGGAGCAGCTGTCTGCCGCTAAGGAAAAGGTTGCTTCAAAGAGCAGCTGTGAGCACTTTATCGCATATTTTCAGGCTTTTACCAACACATATGCGCCGGTAGATTATCTGCGGCGCATATTTTATGAGGCTATAGAAGATCCATCTGTCGCTGTGCTCTCCATCGGCACAAGAACAGATTGTTTTTCTGCTGAAATTTATGATCTGCTCTCAGAATTAAACGAAATAAAGCCCGTTTGGGTTGAGTTGGGCCTTCAGACCATTCACCGGTCTACTCTTGATGCCATGAATACACATACATGTGTTGATGATTTCATCATTGTAACAGATGAGCTTAGACGCCGTGGCATAAAGGTTATTGCACATCTCATACTCGGGCTTCCTCATGAAACACGCGGCATGATGCTTGAATCAGTTGATTTTGTTGCTAAAAGCGGTATTTTCGGAGTTAAGCTTCAGCTGCTGCATGTGCTAAAGGGCACACCACTGGCTGATATGTATATTAAACAGCCATTTGAGCTTTTTACGCTGGATGATTACTGCGATTTTGTGGTAGACTGTATAGAAAGACTTCCAAAGGATATGGTTATCCACCGCATGACCGGTGACGGACCACGTTCTTTACTTGTTGCACCTCTTTGGAGCACAGATAAAAAACGGGTTCTGAACACAATCAATAAAAGATTTAAAGTGCGAGACACATATCAGGGACGATTAAACTTGTTTTAAAGGAGAAAATCATGGCTGAGCCATTTACCATATATAAGCTGACAATTTTATACATGCTCGACAAAGCGGGCTTTCCGCTGTCAAACACACAGATTTCCAATTTCTTTTTGGAAAAAGAATACACCGACTACTTCCGTGTACAGGAGGTCATCGGTGATTTAGTAAATGCTGATTTAATTAATTTCGAGTCTACTCATTCCAATACACAGTACACTCTGACTGCTGCCGGAAAAGAGACTCTCGGTTTCTTCAAAGACAAGATTACCGACGGTATTGAGTCCGATGTAAAGAGCTTCTTTACGGACAACAAGCTCGAGTTCAGACAGGAAAACTCCATTCTTGCCGACTATTACAGGACAACTGACCGCAAATATGCAGTACGTTGTCAGGTACGCTCAGAGAGCACCACCATCATCGACCTGACTCTCTCAGTCGGCACAAAGGAGCAGGCCGAGGCCATCTGCAGCAACTGGAAGAATCAGAACGAGGATGTGTACGCATACCTCATGGATATGCTGCTTCGATAGATTATTTTTTAGTTTTTCTTACAGAGTAGCCGAAGCTTCCGAGCTTATCTCCAAAACCAAAATACTCTCCGTGCGAGTACATCACGAGGCCGGTATCATTGATATGAAATTTCCCGGTCCCGTCCATGTATTTATCATCCACTGTCACGCCGACGACGTCTGCTATAAACATTGTATGGCTGCCGAGCTCCTCGATTTTTCTTACCCTGCACTCAATATTTACCGGGCTTTGTGATATTCCCACTGCTGACACATGCTGCATCGCAAGCGGTGTCAGATGCAGTTCTTTAAATTTATCCACATCCCTGCCGCTTTTCACTCCGCAGTAGTCGCAGGCTCTAAGCAGCTCCTCGGTGGTCAGATTAACCACAAACTCTCCCGTTTCTTTAATCATGTTATAAGAAAAGCGCTCCGGCCTTACAGATATTGAAAGCATAGGCGGATTGGTGCACACCGTCCCCGCCCATGCCACTGTTATTATATTGTTATTTCCGGCCTTGTCAGTGACACTCACCATCACAGCCGGCACCGGGTTTAGCATATTGCCCGGCTTCCAGTTTTGTTTTCCCATATGTTAATTTATCCTTTAATTTTTCTTTAATATCCTTTTATATCCACTAATTTTCCTTTAGTTTTTCCATGCTTTCTTTAAGCCTTGCCCGGTTTGCATCCTCAAGCTCCGTGAGTGGCAGACGAAGTCCTCCCACATTATATCCCAAAAGCTTCATAGCTGCCTTTACAGGAATCGGATTCACCTCACAAAACAGTGCCTCTATTAAATCCAGGTATTTAAGCTGGATATCAAGTGCTGATTTAATATTTCCATTCAGGTATTCCATTACCATATCGTGCACTGCAGCGGGCATTACATTAGACAGCACTGATATCACACCGATTCCACCGAGTGAGAGTATTGGGATGACCTGGTCATCGTTTCCCGAATAAATATCGAGGTCATTTCCTGCCAGCTTCTTTAGCTTTGCAACCTGCGATATATTGCCACTCGCTTCCTTGATTCCTACTATATTTTCAAAATTCCTGCCAAGCCTTGCCGCAGTCTGTGGAAGTATATTGCAGCCTGTGCGCGACGGTACGTTGTACATAATGATTGGAAGCCTAACCGCCCCTGCTATCGCTGCATAGTGCGCATAAAGACCATTCTGTGTGGCTTTATTGTAGTAAGGTGTGACAACAAGCAGACCGTCTACACCAAGCTTTTCAGCCTTCTGTGAGAAATCTATCACATTTTGTGTGCAGTTGGCACCGGTTCCCGCTATTATAGGAATCTGCCCGGCTGTCTCGTCTACCACACATTTTATTACCGAAAGCTTTTCTTCCTCTGTCATTGTGGCAGGCTCACCTGTCGTGCCACACACGATAATTGCATCAGTGCCACCGTCTATCTGCCTTCTCACCAGCGTCCTAAGCATTTCATAGTTTACACTGTTATCCTCATTGAAAGGAGTAATTAGCGCTACTCCGGCGCCCTTAAACAGAGACATATATACCTCCCAAATACACTATTTTACTGAACTAGTTTATACTAAACTATTTAACCTATACTAAAATATTAAAGTCTGATGTCAGGATTTTCTTTTATTATATCAGCAATTAATTCTCTCTCATCCATGTGATGCTTCACACCCTTTATCTCCTGATAATCCTCATGGCCCTTTCCTGCAAGTACTATGATATCACCATCCTTGGCATTCTCCATGCAGTATCTGATAGCCTCCTTACGGTCAGGAATTGTCACATACTCTCCATCTGCCTTGTGTACACCCTGTAAAATATCATTGATTATGTCCATAGGCTCCTCATCTCTTGGATTATCGGATGTGACAACAGTAAGGTCTGCAAGTCTCGATGACACCTCTCCCATCTCATAACGGCGTGACTTTGCCCTGTTTCCGCCACAGCCAAACAGGCATACAAGTCTTCCCGGCTCATACTCCTTAAGAGTGGTGAGAAGGCTTTCAAGTGCCATCGCATTGTGTGCATAATCAATCATAAGGGTATATCTCTTTGTAACAGGAACAATCTCTATTCTGCCCTTTACACTCACATGATGAAGAGCCTCCCCGATTGCCTTTTTATCCACATTGAAATGATGGCAGATAGCAATGGCTGTTAGTGAATTGTATACTGAGAATTTGCCCGGCACATTGACCTCCACATCAAAATCCAGAAGCCCTGATACATGATATTTAACGCCGAGTGCTCCATGCTCCTTTTTAAGCTCAACATTTTCTGCTATCAGGTTGTTTGTGGACTTGTAGCCGTAAGTCTCCACCTGGCATGTGTGTCCCTTCATAACACCCTCTAAGTGCTCATCATCTCCGTTAAAGATACCAAGCCTGCACTGTCTGAATAAAAGACTCTTGCAATGCATGTAGTCTGCAAAATCCTTGTGCTCATGCTCTCCGATGTGGTCAGGCTCAAGATTTGTAAATACACCGATATCAAAGGTAAAGCCCGATACTCTGTGAAGCATTAGAGCCTGTGATGACACTTCCATAACAACTGCATCAAGGCCTTCATCCACCATCTCCTTAAACAGCTCCTGAACTCTGTATGACTCAGGTGTGGTATTTGCTGACGGAATTCTCTTGTCACCACATATAGACTCTATTGTACCGATAAGTCCTGTCTTTATGCCGGCTGACTCAAGAATTGACTTTACCATATATGTGGTAGTGGTCTTACCCTTTGTACCTGTAATACCGATAGTCTTTATCTTCTCGGCCGGATAATCAAAATAAGCTGCTGACATACACGCAAGTGCAAGCCTTGTATTATCTACCTTAATATATGTCACCCCTTCGATAGGAGTCACATCTTTTTCGACAACCACTGCCGCTGCACCTTTCTTTACCACATCAGGGATGAAATCATGTGCATCTGACACAGCTCCCGATATGCACACAAATACCGATGCCTTCTCCACCTTGCGCGAGTCATACACGAGTGTGGAAATCTCTATATCCGTGCTTCCTGCTAATACTTTATAATCCATTCTTTCAAGTAATTTTTCAAGCTTCATTTTATTTTCTCCCATATTTTATTATATTTTTGATATATATTTTCTGTTAATTTTGTTTCTTAAAGATTTGTAACTATTCAACCACAGACATTCGCCAAACCGCACAATACTTGTGCTTTATATGATATCAATTTCTCCTGAGAAAACCTCAGTAGCAGGGCCAGTCATAAACACATGATTGGTTTCAGGTATATACTCGATAGTCAGATCTCCGCCCCTTAGATGCACAAGCACCTTGTTGTCAGTCTTTTTGTTGAGTATACATGCCATGACGGTCGCACAGGTTCCTGTACCGCAGGCCCATGTCTCAGCGCTGCCCCTCTCCCATACTCTCATTTTCGCCTCATTCCTTGAAAGTATCTCTACAAACTCCGTGTTGGTTCGCTTTGGAAACATCTTATGATTCTCAAAAAGCGGACCGTATTTCTCAAGCTCAAAACCTGCCACATCATCGACAAACACTACCGCATGAGGATTTCCCATTGAAACACAGGTCATGTGCCACTCTCTATTGCCTGCTGAAATCGGTTCATCTATTACCCTGTAGTCATCACTATAAGCACTTCCGTCTGCTTTAACAACCGGAATGTCCCCAGGCGTCAGAATAGGCTCACCCATATCCACGCGCACCTGTGATACCTTATTTTCCTCAACATATAGTGTAAGGTACTTGATGCCTGCTCCTGTCTCAACCGATATTTCAGTCTTGTCAGTAAGTTTATGGTCATACACGTATTTCGCCACGCAGCGTATGCCGTTTCCGCACATCTCGGCTTCCGAACCGTCTGCATTATATATCCTCATTCTAAAATCTGCCTTATCAGACGGACCTATTGTGATTAGTCCGTCTGAGCCTATTCCAAAATGCCTGTCACTGACATATATTGACACCCTTGCCGGGTCATCCAACTTCTCTTCAAAAAGGTTTACATATACATAATCATTTCCACAGCCGTGCATTTTCGTAAATTTCATAGTGATCACCTCGTTATTGGTTTTATATTGGTAACTATATTATACAGCGCACTTTCTTGTTTTTCTATAGCATTTTGTGCGTTTTATATTGCGTTTTGTGCTGTTATAGATTATGCTTATAGTAACATCTTATTATCAAAGGAGCATATCATGGATTCAAATTATACAAAAGCAGGCTACCTGACGGAGCCTTTTAAAATATTTCATCTAAGAGATGAACACAAGCTAAATATAGATTTCCATTACCATGATTTCCACAAAATTCTGATTCATCTGCACGGCAATGTATCCTACTGCATTGAGGGCCGCAGCTATGAGCTCAAAGAACATGATATCGTGCTTGTCAATGCCGGCGAGGTTCATAAGCCAATATTAAATGACGATTCAATTTATGAAAGAATCATTATATATGTATCACAGCAGCTTATTGACGATTATGTGAGCAAAGGCTATGATCTGGCATGCTGTTTCAAGCAGGCCTATGCTAACCAGTCACATGTACTAAGACTCGCTGCGACCAAAGGCAGCCGCCTGGCTGATACAATCAAGGGACTAGACTCTACACTTAGAGAAACCAATGAATATGCAAATGAGCTGTACCAGAAGCTCCTGTTTTTAGAGTTTCTGATACAGCTCAATCGTATCACCCTGCATGGCGGTATCGAATATATTAACACATTTTCCTCAAACAAAAAAATTGTAGAGATTTTGGATTTCTTAAATAAGAATTTAACAAACCGTATAAGTATTGATGAACTGGCAGATAAATTCTATATGAGCAGGTATCACCTGATGCACACCTTCAAGGAAGAAACCGGCTGCACCATAGGTTCATACATCACAACAAAGCGTCTGCTGCTCGCCCGCGATATGATTCGCGACGGAAGCAGTGTGTCTGCCGCCTGCGATGCCTGTGGATTTGGAAGCTATTCCTCATTTATCCGTGCATACCGCAAGCAATTCCATTCTACCCCTACAAATACATAAAAGCTTCACGATATATCACAGGAAGCTTTTAATTATTTTTAATGCTGCATTATCTCTCATTAATCACATTTATAAGCTCAGGTATGAGCTGCTTCTTACGCGACACTACTCCCTTAAGCATAATTCCATCCTTGCTCTGTGGCAGATTGTATGCTGAAGCTGCTATTGACGCTGCCTCTGCACCACTGTAGATGAGATATGTAGACTCATTAAGTATATCCGTGAGCATAACAAAGAGCATATCAAGCTGTTTTTCCACCTGCATCTTGTCAAGCAGAGGCACCACTCTCGCCTGTACCTTATCGAGCTCTGTTCTCGAAAGAGCAGAAATCTGTGATACTCCAAATGTATAATCCCCTGAATGAAAGATTTTAAAATCCTGATTTAATATTTCCTCTTCTGTCTTGTTAGCAAAGTTACTGCCTGCCTCGAACATTTTCTGGGCAAACTCTTCTACATCTATCTGCGCAATCTCCGCTAGGATAAGTGCTGTAGATTTATCAACCTGGGTACATGTAGGCGAACGGAACACTAGTGTGTCAGAGAGTATTGCAGCGCACATAAGCCCCGCCATCTGAGGAGTAACCTCCACACCCTTTTCCATATACATCTGATAGATGATGGTTCCGGTACATCCAAGCGGCTGATTTCTGAAATACACAGGTCCTATTGTCTCAAGAGAACCAATTCGATGATGATCAATTATCTCAAGAATCTCAGCCTCATCAATGTTGGCCACTGCCTGTGAGGTCTCATTATGATCCACAAGTATCACCTGTTTTTTCCTTGCATTCATTAAATTTCTGCGTGAAAACATACCCACATAATTTTGGTTTTCGTCAAGTATTGGGAAATCCCTGTGTCGGATTTTTGAAACAGTATCACGCACATCATCCACATAATCATCCAAATCAAAATGAATAAGATTTTCCCTTGTCATAAATGATTTTATCGGCATACTCTGGTTTATCAGACGCGATGTGGTAAACGTGTCATATGGTGTACTTATCACTACCACATCCTTAGCGTTTGCAGCATTTATGACATCCTTCGATATATCGAAGCCGCTTGTCACAATGATACAGCTGCAGTTTGCCTCAATACATATAAGCTGTGACTCTTCACGGTCTGATATGATGACCAGATCATCCTCAGCCACATTGCCCTTTATAGTATCAGGTGTACCTGCTGCAACTATAACCTTTCCTTTCACAAAATAGCCATGCTCATTGCCTGCAACTATCTTGCCATCCAGCGTCTCTATAATATTTCTGTACTGGGTCCTCGCTTTTGCCAGGATAGAATTGTCATACACATCCATATATGACTTTGCTATATCACCTGTCACAATAAGTCCTTCAAGCTTGTCCTTCTTATTGACAACCGGAAGAGTGACTACGTTGAGTATCTTCATCATCTCCCATGCCTTTTTCATGGATAGATTACTGCTGACACCCTCAGTCCTTCTGATATGTATATCCTTTATCTGTGTGCCAACATCCTTTAAAAGGGCAGGCGTATCTGCCTTAAAATAATCCAGCACAAATGCTGTCTCTGCACTGATGCTGCCTGCTCTCATTGGTATGTATTCCATCGTATCGTCTGTATGTGATTTAAGGTTTGCATACGCTATTGCTGCACAGATAGAATCTGTGTCAGGATTTTTATGTCCAACAACTCTTACAATCTTTTTTGCCATTTAGTCTTCCTCTCTGTCTGCCTTATAAAATGTCAAAATATGGTGCAACTCCCTGACTGGGAACTGCACCACCCTATTACAATAATATTTATTAAAAAATCGAACCAAAGAACCCCAATATATACAATGCGATTGCAACAAAACCAAATGTATTGATAATAGCCAGCACAGTAGAGATGACTGCAAAAGTCTTTGTTGTTCCTACCTGCTTCTCAAGCTCTGACACTGTGTCCACCTTGTCTCCCATTACCTTAAAGAGATCCTGAATATTCCTGAAGCACTTAACATTCTCTGTATGTACCTTGTCAGACAGCTCCGCCTTTAACGAAACAAGCTGATCATTAAGCTCTGTAAGCGACTGAAGCATATGGGCATTCGCCTCATTTACCGCTGATGTAACTGCTGCTGTGCCCTCCTCTGTGATACGCCTTGTCTGCTCTAATGTGTCACCAAAATCAAGACTCTGGCCTATATTCTGGCTGATGCCTGATATCTCAGTGCCAAGTGACTGTCCGAGATTTCCAATCTGTCCGGACACCGAACTACCAAGATTGTCCATATTGGCATTTACCGAGCGTCCAAGATTATCCATATCTGAGCTTACCTGACGGCCTAAGCTGTCCATGCCTGCATTCATAGATTGCTCTATCTCAGCCATCTTTTCATGAACACTTTCTATAAGCACATCTATCTGCTTAGCAACCTGTGCAGTGATTCCATCGGCTTTTTCCTGTCTCTCGTCAAGTATCTGCTGCAGCTCCTCTGCCTTAGCTTCCCTCTCCTCAACTATGGTTGAAAGCTCCTCTGCTTTTGATTCTTTCGTATTGAGCATCTCCTGAAGACGTTTTGCCTTTTCACGAAACTCATCAATTTGTGTTAACAAAAAATCATCTTTATCCATTTGTATATTATCCTCTTTTTTCTGCACTCTTTCACTACGGTTAACATCGTCTCTTGCTACACGGGATGCCATTACTGTTCTTGAAGGTACTGCCCGCTCCGCTTGTTCTGTAGATATAAATCTTTTTGCACGTCTATCAAATATGCCTGACATTCGTATTCCTCCGATGGTTCAATTAAATACCATTAACATATATATTGTACCATTACATATTGTATTTGTAAACAAAAAAACCACGAAATATAGTGTAATCACAGGAGAAAAAGCAAAAATCCCACAGGGCAAATGCCCTGTGGGATAAAATATATACCGTGACTAATGAATTAGTCCTCTCCGTATAATTTAACGAGTTTCTCAAGGTGTGTATAACGTGCCTTAGCTGTCTCCTCAGACTTAGCAAAGAGTTTCTCTGCTCTCTCTGGGAATGGCTTGATAAGACGAGTATAACGTGCCTCGTTGTTAAGGAACTCCTGGTAAGATCCGTCGCCGGCCTTTGATGTAAGTGTGAATGGATTCTTTCCTTCAGCCTTGAGTGCAGGGTTGAATGAGAAGAGATTCCAGTATCCAGCCTTAACAGCCTTCTTCATCTCATCCTGGCAGTGGTTCATACCACCCTTAGCGATACCGTGAAGCTCGCAAGGTGCGTATCCGATGATGAGTGATGGTCCCGGATAAGCCTCAGCCTCTGTGATAGCCTTAACAGCCTGTGCTGGGTTTGCTCCAAGAGCGATCTGTGCAACGTATACATATCCGTAGCTCATAGCGATCTCTGAAAGTGACTTCTTGCTTGTCTCTTTACCGGCTGCTGCGAACTGACATACCTCACCGATGTTAGAAGCCTTAGAAGCCTGTCCACCTGTGTTAGAGTACATCTCTGTATCGAATACCATTACGTTTACGTTCTCACCAGAAGCAAGTACATGGTCTAATCCACCGAAACCGATATCATATGCCCATCCGTCACCACCGAAGATCCATACAGATTTCTTTCCTAGGTAATCCTTCTTAGCAAGTACTTCTTTAGATTTCTCACATCCGGCTGCTGCTGCCTTCTCTAACTCTGCAATAAGAGCTGTTGTTGGCTCAACATTTGCCTTTGTGTCATCCTTTGTCTCAAGGAACTTATCTGCTGCTGCCTTGAACTCAGCTGTAGCCTTGTCTGATGCAGCGATCTCTTTAACAAGCTCGATAGCCTGGTCACGGAGATATCTCTGTCCAACTTCCATACCTAAACCATGCTCAGCATTATCCTCGAAGAGTGAGTTAGACCAAGCTGGTCCCTTCTTAGAGTTGATATTTACTGTGTATGGTGATGTAGCTGCCGGGTTACCCCAGATAGAAGAACATCCTGTTGCGTTAGAGATGTACATCTGCTCACCGAAGAGCTGTGTAATAAGTCTAGCATAAGATGTCTCAGCACATCCTGCACATGAGCCTGAGAACTCAAGGAGTGGCTGGTTGAACTGTGATCCCTTAGGTGTTGTATCAACCATTCCGGCATCTGTCTTCTTAGAAACGTTAGCTACTAAGTAATCAAATACTGGCTGCTCTGCTGCCTGAGACTCCTGTGGCTGCATTGAGATAGCTGCTGTAGGACAAACTGTGATACACTCACCACATCCCATACAGTCAAGTGGAGATACGCTCATTGTATACTTGTAAGCGCCTGCCTTTGGCTTCATATCAGCAACCTTCATGTTGTCAGGAGCTGCCTTTACTTCGTCATCTGTAAGTAAGAATGGACGAATTGTAGCGTGAGAACATACAAATGCACAGTTGTTACACTGGATACACTTCTCTGGATCCCACTGTGGAACTGTAACGGCTGTTCCTCTCTTCTCGTATGCAGAAGCACCTGTTACATACTGTCCGTCTGCCTTGTCAGCGAATGCTGAAACTGGAAGGCTGTCTCCATCCATCTTAGCGATTGGATCAAGAAGCTCGTTAACAAGCTTAACAACCTCTGGACGTCCTGTGCGCTCTGCCTTAGGAGCATCTGCCTCTGGATTCTTCCAAGACTCAGGAACCTCTACCTTATGTACAGCGTCAACACCGGCATCGATAGCCTTGTAGTTCATCTCTACTACTGCATCACCCTTCTTTGAGTATGACTTCTTAGCAGCAGCCTTCATGTACTCTACAGCCTTATCGATAGGCATTACGTCAGCAAGCTTGAAGAATGCAGACTGGAGAATTGTGTTAGTTCTCTTACCCATTCCGATCTCGATAGCCTTGTCGATAGCGTTGATTGTGTAAAGCTGAATGTTGTTGTCAGCGATATATTTCTTAGCGTCAGCGTTGAGGTGATGAGCAAGCTCTTCATCTGACCACTGGCAGTTGATCATGAATACTCCGCCTGGCTTAACATCCTGAACCATCTTCATGCCCTGGATAACATATGCAGGGTTGTGGCATGCTACGAAGTCTGCCTGGTTGATGTAGTATGGGCTTCTGATTGGGTTGTCACCAAATCTCAAGTGAGAAATTGTAACACCACCAGTCTTCTTTGAATCATACTGGAAGTATGCCTGGATGTATTTGTCTGTGTGGTCACCGATGATCTTTGTAGAGTTCTTGTTAGCACCTACAGTACCATCTCCGCCGAGACCCCAGAACTTGCACTCTTTTGTACCAGGTGCAGATGTGATAGGAGCTGGCTTAACCTCTGGAAGTGAAAGATTTGTAACATCATCCACGATTCCAATTGTAAATCTGTGCTTAGGAGCATCCTTCTCAAGCTCTGTATATACAGCAAATACTGAAGAAGGTGGTGTATCCTTAGATCCTAATCCGTAACGTCCGCCTACTAATACAACATCGTTCATTCCTGCTTCACGAAGTGTTGTAGCAACGTCTAAGTATAATGGCTCACCAAGTGATCCTGGCTCTTTTGTACGGTCTAATACAGCGATCTTCTTTGCTGTCTTTGGAATAGCATTAAGAAGAGCCTCTGAAGACCATGGACGGTAAAGACGTACCTTAATAAGTCCGACTTTCTCTCCCTTTGCTGTTAAGTAATCAATTACTTCCTCAGCTACATCATTGATAGAACCCATAGCGATGATTACACGATCTGCGTCAGGTGCTCCGTAGTAGTTGAATAATTTGTAATCTGTACCAAGCTTAGCATTAACCTTGTCCATGTACTTCTCAACAACTGCTGGAAGCTCATCATAGAACTTGTTACATGCCTCTCTATGCTGGAAGAAGATATCTCCGTTCTCGTGTGATCCACGAGCTGCTGGATGCTCTGGGTTAAGAGCGTGTGCTCTGAATTCTGCAACTGCATCCATTGGACACATCTCTTTGAGATCTTCATAATCCCACTTCTCGATCTTCTGAATCTCATGAGAAGTACGGAATCCATCGAAGAAGTTGATGAATGGAACCTTTCCCTCAAGTGCTGCACAGTGTGCAACCGGTGAAAGATCCATAACCTCCTGTGGATTTGTCTCACAAAGCATTGCGAAACCAGTCTGACGACAAGCATATACATCACTGTGATCACCGAAAATATTCAGTGCATGTGAAGATACTGTACGAGCTGATACGTCAAATACGCAAGGAAGATTCTCACCTGCGATTTTGTACATATTAGGGATCATAAGTAAAAGTCCCTGTGAAGCTGTAAATGTTGTAGTAAGTGCACCAGCTGCAAGAGATCCGTGAACTGTACCAGCGGCACCTGCCTCAGACTCCATCTCAACTACCTTTACAGTGCTTCCGAAAATGTTCTTCTGTCCTGCTGCTGACCACTGATCAACTGTATCAGCCATTGGGCTAGAAGGTGTGATAGGATAGATTCCGGCAACCTCTGTGTAGGCATATGCTACATGAGCGGCAGCGGTATTTCCATCCATCGACTGTTTTGCTCTAGACATGATATTTCCTCCTGTAAAATAAATGTTCAATTATAGACATGAATCAGAATGTCTCTACATAATAGTTTAGTTTGTGCGCTGTAAAAAATCAAGTTTTTTTAGCAATACATTGTACAAAAACCCTAAAATATTTATTAACAAGGTAAAATTTATGTACAAAAGGGCACAATGGCTATAAATCGCCTGTAAAACACTTGCAAAATACTGGTTTTACGTTAAAATAGAAACGATGTGTTACAGAAACGAACAGGTTATTAAATAGGAAAGGATTGAATAAAGACAAAATGATTAGTGCAAACAATATTACATTAAGAATTGGTAAAAAAGCTTTATTTGAGGATGTCAACATAAAATTCACAGAGGGAAACTGCTACGGACTTATTGGTGCAAACGGTGCCGGCAAGTCTACATTTTTAAAGATTCTCTCAGGACAGCTTGAGCCTACAAGCGGTGATATCGCAATCACTCCGGGACAGAGACTGTCATTCTTACAGCAGGATCACTTCAAGTACGATGAGTTTACAGTACTTGATACGGTTATCATGGGTAATAAGCGTCTCTATGATATCATGAAGGAGAAGGAAGCCATCTATATGAAGGAGGATTTCTCAGACGAGGACGGAATCCGTGCCAGCGAGCTTGAGGCTGAGTTTGCCGATATGGACGGCTGGAATGCTGAGTCGGATGCAGCTACTCTCTTAAACGGTCTCGGTGTATCTACTGATGATCACTACACTCTGATGGCAGATCTGCCGGGTGCAATAAAGGTCAAGGTGCTTCTCGCTCAGGCACTGTTTGGAAATCCTGACATACTGCTTCTCGATGAGCCTACCAACCACTTAGACCTCGATGCCATCTCATGGCTTGAGGAATTCCTCATCAATTTCGAGAATACGGTCATCGTTGTATCCCATGACAGATACTTTCTCAACAAGGTCTGCACAAACATCGCCGACATGGATTACGGTAAGATCCAGCTCTACGCAGGAAACTATGATTTCTGGTATGAATCAAGCCAGCTTATTGTCCGTCAGATGAAGGAAGCAAACAAAAAGAAAGAGGAAAAAATCAAGGAGCTGCAGGAATTTATCCAGCGTTTCTCTGCCAATGCCTCTAAATCAAAGCAGGCTACATCAAGAAAGCGTGCCCTCGAAAAAATCCAGCTTGATGAAATACGTCCATCAAGCCGTAAATACCCATACATTGATTTCCGTCCTGAGCGTGAAATCGGAAACGACGTGCTCTTTGTCGAGGGCATTTCAAAAACCATCGACGGCGTAAAGGTACTTGACAATATCTCATTCACTGTCAACCATGATGACAAAATTGCATTTGTCGGTGGAAACGAGCTTGCAAAAACAACTATGTTTAAAATCCTTGCCGGAGAGCTTGAGCCTGACGAGGGCTCATATAAATGGGGTGTCACAACCAGCCAGTCATACTTTCCAAAGGACAATACCACAATCTTTGATACTGATGAGCTAATCGTCGACTGGCTCACACAGTACTCAGAAATCAAGGACGCCACATATGTGCGAGGTTTCCTTGGCCGTATGCTCTTTGCCGGTGAGGATGGAGTAAAGAAAATGCGTGTACTCTCCGGAGGAGAAAAGGTTCGTGTACTGCTCTCCCGCATGATGATCATGGGAAGCAATGTACTCATGTTCGATGAGCCTACAGACCACCTCGACATGGAGTCAATAACAGCATTAAACAACGGAATGATAAAATTCCCGGGAGTAATCCTCTTTGCCTGCCGTGACCACCAGGTAGTCCAGACAACCGCCAACCGAATCATAGAATTCCTGCCAAACGGTTCAATGATCGACAAGATCACAACCTACGACGAATATCTTGATAGCGATGAGATGGCACGTAAGCGTCAGGTCTACTCAATGAGCGAGGACGATGAAAAAGACAACTAAACGCTAATTAATTAAAAAGAAGCATCCCAATCCGGGATGCTTCTTTTATTAAGCCGTAAAGTAAGGTGGGTGATTCCCTGCCTGTCTTTGACTATAAAAACATATTATAATTATATCCACTGTTATAGGCCTGTGTATACCTTCCATTGGCGCCATATGTGTTAGTCTTTTCTGCCTCATTCTTTGCAGCATACTCAAGCATTGAAGCCTTGCTTGCAACTGCATAAGCATAAGAGCCATTCCCCTTAAAAAGTGCATCAACCCTGGTCGAATCAGCCTTTTTAAAGGTATCCTCGTCGACAGACAGCTTGCCGGACTTGGAATCAACTGTGATTCCCACCTTCGCAAGCGACTTTGAATTGATATCTGTAAGTGACTTCATAGACTCAAGATTTCTCGAAATCTGCTTTGTCTCGGAATCATCCGCAGCATTAATGAGGCTGTTGTAATCAGACACAAAAGCTGCCACTTTCTTGTACGTAGCATCTGTATCGTCCTTGCGGCTGTTTTTGTAAAGAGCCTGCGCCGACTTTACCATGTCCTCTGACTCCGACTCGATGGACGCAAGTGTCTTCGCTGAATCCTTAGATGTAGAAACAGATGATGAGACAAGAGACTGGGCCTTTGAATTAAGGTTATTTCCATAATATGACTTGAGAAGCTTAAAATAGCTGCCACTTCTAATGCCGCTATATGTAGTCATATCCATATTGGCAATAAAAGACGACGCTGCATTGCTGCTTCTACTGCTGCTAAAGCCGGAAAACAGTGTGGATATGGATGATGAATCCCACATTCCTATTCCTCTCATAGTATCACTCCTTTGATAATCATGTAATCCGTTACCTTCTATATATTTTTAATATAGACGCTTTTCCAATTTATGTCAAGATAATATCTGCCGATATTACCCAGCCAGGTATTACTAACATATGAGCCGGTATTGTCGTCCTTTATATATCCTCTATCTGCCAGTCAACAGGCTCCACTCCATGCTCCTTAAGAAACTCATTGGCTTTACTAAAATGCTTGCAACCAAAAAAGCCTCTGTAAGCCGACAGCGGGCTTGGATGCGGTGCTTTCAATATCAGATGCTTTGGATTTGTAAGCATAGGAATCTTTGACTGCGCCGGACGTCCCCAGAGCATATACACTATAGGTCTATCCTGCTCATTTACAGCCTCTATGATTGCATCCGTGAACTTCTCCCAGCCGTGCCCCTGATGCGAGTTTGCCTGATGAGCTCTGACAGTGAGCACCGTATTCAATAGTAAAACACCCTGGTCAGCCCATTTCTTCAGGTATCCGTTATTGGGGATATCACACCCTAAATCGTCGTGCAGTTCCTTGTAGATATTCTGCAGTGATGGTGGAATATCCTTCTGAGACGGAAGCACAGAAAACGACAATCCATGCGCCTGATTGACATTGTGGTACGGATCCTGTCCGAGGATGAGTACCTTCACCTTGTCAAGTGGCGTAAAATGCATGGCATTAAATATGTCATCTGCCGGAGGATATACCACATGTGTGGCATAT
Organism: Agathobacter rectalis ATCC 33656; assembly: GCF_000020605.1. Classification (NCBI taxonomy): domain Bacteria; kingdom Bacillati; phylum Bacillota; class Clostridia; order Lachnospirales; family Lachnospiraceae; genus Agathobacter; species Agathobacter rectalis. Next base: position 1,347,323 of record NC_012781.1, on the reverse strand, counting down.
TCATCTCTTACAAAATTGTACAAATCCCTATAATACGGTTTTTTAAACTCGGCTCCCACAGCCTTTGCCCACTCGCCATCAAGCATACTCATAATCTTTATCTCCCGCCTATCTTCTGACCGACACACCTTTATCTGCCAGATAATTCTTTAAATCCATAATTTCAAGCTCCTTGTAGTGGAAAAGTGAAGCTGCAAGCGCTGCGTCCGCCTTTCCCTCGGTCAGAGCCTCGTAAAAATGCTCCTTTGTGCCTGCACCGCCCGATGCGATAACCGGAACAGAAACGTTATCGGCAATAAACCTTGTAAGCTCGATATCGTAGCCATCCTTTGTGCCGTCACAGTCCATGCTTGTAAGAAGTATCTCTCCCGCTCCAAGCTCATTTGCCTTAACAGCCCATTCAATGGCATCAAGGCCTGTATCTATGCGGCCTCCGTTCTTGTATACATTCCAGCCGCTTCCGTCAACACGACGCCTTGCATCGATTGCCACAACCACACACTGGCTGCCAAACTTATCCGCAGCGTCGCTGATAAGCCGCGGTGTGTTTATGGCACTTGAATTTATTGAAATCTTGTCCGCACCCTCTCTAAGAAGTGCCTTAAAATCATCGACTGTTCTGATGCCGCCGCCCACAGTGAACGGTATAAACACCTTTTCAGCAACCTTTCTGACCATATCCACAACAGTATTTCTGTTGTCGCTTGACGCCGTAATATCCAGAAAAACCACCTCATCTGCACCTGCCTTATCATAAGCAGCCGCAATCTCAACCGGGTCACCTGCATCTCTTAAATTGACAAAGTTTATGCCCTTAACAACACGTCCGTTATTCACATCCAGACATGGGATTATTCTCTTCGTAAACATATTATGCCTCCCCTATCCCTGCAAAATTTTTAAGTATCGAAAGTCCGACTGTGCTGCTCTTTTCCGGATGGAACTGGCAGGCGAACACATTGTTTTTCTCTACAGACGCATGAATGTGTGTGCTGTACTCTGTCGTTGCTGTGACAATTGCTTCATCAGCGGCTTTCAGATAGTACGAATGCACAAAATATACATACGGATGCTCTGAAAGACCTTTAAACAGCCTTCCATTGTTCTGTAAATCAAGTGAATTCCAGCCTATGTGAGGTATTTTAAGTCCTTCCTTATCTGGTATGCGAAGTATCTGTCCGTCAAGCACATGAAGCCCCTCAACGCCCTGACTCTCATCGCTTCCCTCAAATAATAGCTGAAGTCCCAGGCATATGCCAAGAAATGGCTTGTCCATGTCACAAACCTCGTGAATCACCTTGTCCAGCTCGTATTTTTTAAGCGAATTCATTGCATCTCCAAAAGCTCCTACTCCGGGAAGTATTACCTTATCGGCATTTAAAATCTCATGCCTGTCTCTGGTCACAATACTCTCCTCGCCTATAGCTGTAAGAGCCTTTTCCACACTTCGCAGGTTGCCTGCTCCATAATCGATGATTGCAATCATATCATTTTGTCTCCTCTTTAATGCCTAATTCATTTAATTTCTGTGTCAGTGCCAGTGTATAGTCATCTCTATCATCTATATTATATAGAGCAATGGCATCATCATATGATAAGCCATACTGACTGCTCAGGGTATCAGAAATAATGTTTTTAAGCTGCTCAAGCTGCAGCTCACATCCGTATTCCTTTGCATTGTCTGCATTTACAGCACATCGTCCTGCCGCACATACTAAGGAATCCGCTGCCATGGTTACATAGCCTGAATCGCTAAAGCTCTTATAGGCATCATACTTACCTGACACTGATGCAAGCACCGACAGCTTATTGTACAACTGCTTATCGTCACCCGAAAGCTTCAAGCCGCTCAGCCTGCTGTAGGCCTTTGTATACAGTTCTATTGAATCAGCTTTATTCTGTCCCAGATCAGCTATTGCCTGATTGTACGTATTCTGAGCATCAGTCACTTTGGAGTTGTTTCCGAGCAAAAAGGTGCATATGAGAACAAACACAACTATCGACATAACAAATACCCAGATTACTATAACAGGTCCCTTAGGAAGCTTAGGTCCCTTCTCCCATCCAATGCGTTCCTTCTTTTCCTTTGGAGCCTTTGGCTTTTTTTCTTTTTTAGGTTTTTTTGGCTTCTTTTCTTTTTTAGGCTTTTTGCCCTTCTTTGGCTTATCTGTGGCTTCGTTTAGCTCTCCGTCAGCATCCAGCGCTTCAAGTATCTGCTTATTCTCATCTGAGAGTGTCTTTGCGTCAGTTTCTGCACCTTCTGCTGTGCTCTGTATATCTGTGACATCATCTGACTGCGGCTCTTTTGTAAAAAATGATATTATTCTTTTTAAAAGGCTCTTTTTTTCAGTATCTTGTGCATCAACTGCTGCATCAGCCGTCTCGTGCACTTTCATCTGGCTGCTTGCATAATCATCTATATCAGCCCCTGTCTCACCGGTTTTTCCTTCAAGCAGATCACCGATATTATCCAGACCATCACTACCCAGTATGTCAAGTATATCCTTTGATGCATTTCCTGCCAAATCCGGCTCTCCTATTTCTTCAACCATCTGAGGTTCATTTGTTATTATACTCTCCGGAGTCTCCTCCTGTTTGGGATTCTCAGCCATTTCCGGCATGTTTGCATCCATCATCTCTATCCCAGAATCTGCCGGTGTAAAATTAAATACCGCATCGCTTAGATTATTGTCTGCTTTGTTTTCCTGTTTATCTCCCTGAGTCTCCTGTTCCTTCATCCTGCGGTCAAACTCAGTGAGCATATCATCAAGTGAAGCATCCTTGTCATCAGGAGCCGGAGTCTGTACATTAAGAGCCTGACCCTTGGCCTGCTCATTTTCCCTCTCAAGTTCCTTTTCAAAGTTCGACAGATACTCATCATATGTCTCATTTTCAAGCTCGTCCTCAAACTTTTTGAGGAATTCATCCTGATCAGCCCCAGACATCTTCGTATCTGTATCCTGCAGCTTATTCATTGAATCCAGCAAATTGTCCAGATAGTTTTCTGTCGATTTATCGCTCATTAGTATTCTCCATCTATAATCCATTAAAGGGTGCAGCTAAACAAGCCACACCCCTTGTATCTAAATATATTATGCTTTATCAATCAGCTTGTCAATCGCCTCTACAAGCTTTCCGATTTCAGGCTTTGTAAGCTGTGCGTCTGCTCCAAGCTGTTCACCCTTTTTCCTCATCTCTTCATTTACCAGTGAAGAGAATATGATAACCGGTATATCTCTAAGCTCTGCATCTGATTTTACAAGCTTTGTGAGTCTGTGTCCATCCATGAGTGGCATCTCAATATCAGTTATAATGCAGTCAAGATGCTTTGTAATATCGCCCTTTGCCTGCATAGCCTCTATCACATCCCAGGCCTCCTGACCATTCTCTTCCACTATGAGATTGGTATATCCCGACTTCTTAAGGCACTCGGTGATGAGCTTTGACAATAAAGCCGAATCCTCTGCGATAAGAATTGTAGCATCACTCCTATCTCTTGCCTCCATCTCATCGATATCATTAACCCTAAGTCCTGTCTGTGGACTAATAGAAGCAACTATAGCCTCAAAATCAAGGATAACTATAAGCCTGTCATCCATTTTGATAACACCTGTAGCAGTGCTGCCATGCTCGCCCGTCAGTGTCTCGTCAGGCTTTATGATATTCTCCCACGATACGCGGTGTATACCGATAACCTGATCTACATGAAATGCCACATTGAGTTTGTTAAAATTCGTAATGATAAATAAGCCCTTTTCATCCGTCTGTGGCAGATTAAGACAATTCTTTAAATTGATAACCGTAATCATTGTGTCACGTGGCATAAATATTCCCTCAACACTCGGATGAGTATTCGGAACAGGAGTGACCGGCATATATTGCAAAATCTCTCTGATCTTTGCGACATTGATTCCGTAGTGATTGTCTCCCAACGTGAATTCAAGCACTTCAAGCTCGTTTGTTCCTGACTCCAATAATATGTTCGTATCCATAATACAACCTCCACCTCTTAGTAATCTAAGTATATCATATGTTTTATAATTCAATCAAACTTTTTTCGTTATCTTTTATAACCGACATCTTAATATTGTCACATGCCGTACCCTGAGGTATCTTGAAAAGCAGCACCACATCAACCGCATCGTGCGCCTTTACGGTTCCCTGAAAAGTATTAAGGGAATATGTAAGGAATGTGCCCTCAGCCGTGTATTCCTTTCCATCGGGGAAAGTGGCTTTATATGTCCTGGCATTGCCAAACATATCAACATTTATATCCTCGTCTGTCGGATTTTTAAGAGTGAATTTCATAACCGCAAAAGTATTACCGCTTCCTGCCGTTATAGAATAGTATGAGCCCTCATTGTACACATCTGACTCGTTTACTCCATCATATGTAATTTCAAGGCTGCCGTAGCCTGTTGCCTCGGCAAGTGACACCTTCTTTTCCTGCGTGGCAGAAGGCTCTTTCTGCGAATTGCTGCTCTTATCATTTCCAGCTTCAGATGTCTTATTATCCTGCGAAAGTGAATTATCAGGTGACGCCTCGTCCACTTTCTCAGTGTCGTCAGCATCCTCCATATCCCCACGTTTCTCCGTAGCGTTAGTCATGCCATCCTGCTGGTATATATTGTGTTTTGCAACAACATATGCTGAATAATTAGCGATAAGGCCTTGTTCCTCATCAGTCATATCATATAATTTTGTTCCGCAGCCTGTCAACGTTATAATTGCTGTAAATGCCACAGCTGCCATTTTTATATTTCTTCCCATCATTGCAATAAACCCATTCTTATTCTATGACTTTTATCCTAATAATACATATAGTAACACATTTATTGATTGTTTGCAATAAATAACTCAAGTTCAAACCAGAATTCTACACCATCCTTGTGATTTATGACACCATACCCTCTGTGATGCAGTTCCATAATTGCCTTTACTATAGACAGTCCTATGCCGCTTCCGCCATATTCCCTTGTTCTAGCCTTATCCACCTTATAGAACTTATTCCATATATTTTCTATATCCTTATCAGGTATCGGCTCTCCCGTGTTAAACACACTGACCCTCACACGGTCGCTGTACATGCTGTATGATACAGTGATAGTACCACCTCTTGTGCAGTGATTTATCGCATTGCTGATATAGTTTGTCACAACCTCTTCAATCTTGTATATATCACCGCTCACATATACGGAATCGGTGCGGTCAAACTCAATTGCAGCCTCATTTTTCTGTGCCAGAAGCTTAGATGAGTCTATAACCCCTCTGACAAGCGGTGTCAGATCAAACCTCGTCATCTCAAGCACATCACTGCCATCCTCCAGATGATTGAGAGATAAAAGCTTCATAACCATGCGGTTCATCTTGTCAGTCTCGTCCATGATGACATCACAGTAGAAGTTACGGCTCTCCTCATCGTCATTTACGACCTCTTTGAGCCCCTCAGCATAGCCTGAGATCAGAGCAAGCGGAGTTTTTAACTCATGTGACACATTTGACAAAAACTCCTTTCTCATCTCATCAATCTCTTCTTTTTTCTTTATATCACGCTGTAATTCATTGTTTGCCACCTTTAGTCTTGTGATGGTCTGCTCAAGTGTCTGCGACAGCTCATTCATATGCTCACCAAGCACATAAAGCTCCTTTGCACTGTTTTCCGTATCAATGTACTTCGCATCAAAATCAAGCTTCGCCATCCTTGTCGACAGCTCAGTCATATTTCTTATCGGCCTGGTCATGTTGCGAGCAACAATATATGCCATAAACACTCCCACAACAATAGCAGCCACTGTGCCTATTGCAAAAAAGCGGTTCGATATAGACACGCTCTCCTTAATGCTCTCAAGCGGTGTCTTCATGTATACAAAGTTACCGTCAATCAGTCTGTTATTTATGATGATATACTCTGTCCCCAGCCTTTTATCCTTCTGCCTTGTCATATTCAGGTTGTTGTAGTCTGCCGAATACGACGACATGCTTGCCTCCAAAAGCAGCTGGAATATTTCCTGATTGTCAGTGGTTCCCTCAATGATGACCTTACCGTATTTGTTGAACACAACCGCATCTATATTGGCGCCAACGCATTTCTTTTCAAATGCTACAGCAAACGTATCATCTGAAAGTTTATCATTTTTTGCAGCCAGGTCCACCATTTTGTATACCGCAAGCATCTCTTTTTCCTTGTTATATACATAATACTTTTCCAGCAGTGTGTTATTAGCCATCCAGAACACGCCTACTATCAGAAGTACAATGAATGAAATCACAAACGTAAGCTGCGTGGATAGCGTTTTTTTCTTTTTCATGGTGACACCTCTTATCCCGAATCCATTAGTCCTAAGCTTAACACTTACTGTATCTCGAACTTATATCCCACACCCCAGACAGTCTTTATATAGTCGCCTTTAGCGCCCATCTTGCTTCTTAATTTCTTCACATGTGTATCAATAGTCCTCGCATCGCCAAAATAATCATAGCTCCACACACTATCAAGTATGCGCTCCCTGGTAAGAGCAATCCCCTGATTGCTCATAAAGTAATCCAAAAGCTCAAATTCCTTTACCGAAAGTTCAATATTCCTGCCATCAATAGCTACAGTGTGCGCCGTCTTGTCCATAACAATACCACCGGCCTCGCTTATTACTGCCTCCTTGCCCAGTTTATTCGCCCTGCGAAGGAGAGCATTTACCCTGGCCACCAGTATCTTTGGAGAAAATGGCTTTGAAATGTACTCATCAGCACCAATGTCAAAGCCGTTTAATTCATCACGCTCATCGCCCTTAGCTGTAAGCATAATAATCGGCACCTTTGAAGTCTGTCTGATTTCACGGCATACCTCAAAGCCATTTATCCTTGGCATCATTATATCGAGCACCAGCAGTGCTATGTCCTTCTGCTGATAAAATATATCAAGTGCCTCCTCGCCGTCTCCGGCCTCAAGTACCTCGTACCCTTCCCTTGCAAGGAAATCATGCACGAGCTTTCTCATCCTGCTCTCGTCATCTACCACCAGTATCTTTATTTTGTCCACTCTGTTGCATCCTGCCTTTCATCCAGTGCTTTTTCCCTCTCTTCTACTGCTTTTTCCCTTTTTTCAAGCTCCTTCTGCCAGTTTTCATATTTGTCTATCAGCTCATTCTCGTAGTCCACCACATACGGACTGTGTCCACTCACATATGTGATGCCAAACATAGTTACTATGGCAGCCGATAATACAATAGTAAAAAACAATGCCACATGGAACTTTTTCTTATAGCCTTCCGTCTGTTTTTTTACCTCGACAACCGCTTTTTTATCCTCAGGAATATAAATCGGACGGATATCCTCATTCTTGATATATGGGATTGTATGCAGATATTCCTGCAGTTCAACAAGAAACGATAGCCCTACAGGAGTAAAAAAATACCCCGGCTTGTTAAGCCTTAAATACAGCTTGTATACCGTATCCGGGTCAGACATATCAGTCTGATCCTTTATATATCGTATTCCGTCACTTTCTTTTTTAGCCTGCCTTGCCTCTTCCTTTGTCTGAAACTCAAACCCATCAACTACATACATCATATTCCCTCTTTCTAATCATCGCGCTCTGCAATCTCACCCGAACGATATGCCGCAATGAGATGCTTTAGATCAGCTATCTTTTCCTTCATCTTTATTCCGGCATCCGTATCTCCGACAAGTATTCTCTTATCAAGTACCTCTACAGCCTCACGCCTTGATACGATATCCCTCTCATCCCTTACTGCCGTCTCCGGTGATTCAAACGGCTCATGCGCTGTCAATGTCAGCCCATATGAATTGTAAATCAAGGTATATCCCGCGATGCCTGTCCGCCTGCGGTACGCCTTTGAAAAACCACCATCTATGACTATCACTCTGCCGTCGCACTTCACAGGGCTTTCACCTCTTAATCTGTGTACAGGAACATGTCCGTTTATGATATGGTCTCTTTTATCATGCAAACCAAACTCCTCGAGTATACGCTGCGCACACTCAGGCTTGTTTATATACTCATAATAAAAGTTTTTCTTTTCTATTTTCATATCATCGTCATCTATAAAATATCTCTCAAACGTAGCCATCTTATTTCTGCCATAAAGCGGAGAATATGGTGCTGTCCATATGTACCACATGATATCGCTGCCCTTTTGTCTTTCCAGCCTGTCGTCCGAGAAAAAAGCCTTTCTGACGTAAGTCTCCAGTATATCAAACAAAGCCTTGCCACTATACTCTTTACCGTAGATATTTACCTTTGCGAAGCTTCCATCCTCCTCCATGGGGATGCATCCGTGGAAAAGCAGATTGCCATTATATACCTTGTACATGCTGCCTCTTTTAAGCAGCAGCCCAACGTGGTTTTTAAGCTTCTCGCAATGAATAAACGAGCTCCTGAGCCTCTGTATGACTTCCTCTTCCCCCTCTGTCAGCCTGTAAGGATCAGCCGGGTCAATTGTTGGAAAGCTTGTATCAAGCAGCTTATAAGTTCTGCCCTCAAGATCTATAGTGCCCTGTTCATAATCAATATGTTCCAAAAGCAATCGTTCCTTCATGCCATACTCAGGCCACTTCTTAATGAGCTGTCCCTCCAGCTTGAAACGTATGATGGCAATGGCCTTGTGCATCTTCTTTATCAGATCACTCTCCATATTATCTGCGCCACTTGGAGCCACCTTAAACACAAATCTGGTGCATGGGTCATCCTTGTAAGCCTTCAGTGCAAACGTAGCAAGCGGAAGCATATTTATGCCATAGCCCTCCTCGACCACGTCCAGATTACCATATCTGATACTGTTTCTGACAACAGTTGCAATACATGCAGGATTTCCTGCGGCTGCCCCCATCCAGATAATATCGTGATTGCCCCACTGTATATCCAGCGAGTGATATCTGCACAGCCTGTCCATTATCAGATGCGGCCCCGCTCCCCTGTCGTATATATCACCAAGCACATGCAGATGGTCAACAGCAAGTCTCTGAATAAGCTCTGAAAGCACCACTATAAACTCCTCCGCAGTACCCAGCTCCACTGTTGTATTGATGATTGACTCGTAGTAAGCCTCCTTGTTTAACACCTCCGGCTTTTCTGTGATGAGCTCCTCTATAACATATGCATACTCCTCCGGCAAAGCTTTTCTCACCTTGGAGCGCGTATACTTTGACGAAACGGTCTTGCACACCTCTATCAGCTTATAAAGAGTCGTCTTATACCACGAGTCCATATCCGGCTCGTCCTGCTTAATAAGCTCCATCTTTTCCCTTGGGTAGTAGATGAGTGTGGCAAGCGCAGCCTTGTCAGCCTTGTCCATCGCCAGACCAAATACATCATCTATCTTCTTTCTTACAGCCCCAGAACCATTTTTCAGCACATGGGAAAAGGCTTCATACTCACCATGCACATCAGATACAAAGTGCTCTGTGCCCTTTGGCAGGTTTAAAATAGCCTGCAGATTGATAATCTCAGATGATGCCTTGCCTATTGTCGGATACATCTCCGACAGCTGTTCCAAATAATGTAAGTGTTCTTTATCAATTGCTATATCATTCATTTATATCTAGACCTCGTAATACTGATTCATCACCTTATTTATTTCCTTTTCAAGCTTACAGCCCGTGTATACACACTTCATAATGCACTTTCTGATTGGCTCCTCAAAATTAGTACCCTCGCACTTATCCAAAACTCCCTGCAATGTAAGCTGTACAAGTATACTCTCCCCTGTCTGCGGATCTGTGGCTATGTTTTCGTACACCTTCTTGTAGTATTTATCACTCACTACCGGGTAGTCAGTAAGCGCCATTTCCCGCCACTTTCTAAAACTTAGCGACATATATTCACCTGCTCTTTTGTATATAATAAAACATTGTACCAATTAGCGGTGCTCTAATCAATGCCTCAGACACATTTATTTCAAAAAAGTTTTTTGATATTTATTATAAATAAAGCTGCATTTGTTTAAATAAAAAAAGTGTAAGCTGCATTCAGCTTACACTAATTAAGTTTCAGGACACCTCCCTTTTTATATAACAAACATTCTAATTTGACAGTAATTGACGTTTCTTATATATTTATTTATGTTTCAACAATAACCATTATAGTGTATTGCGCATGTCAATACTTGACCAAATTTGGAGTTTATTTTTTTAAAAAGAAGGGAGATTAGCTCATAAATGAACCGACTTGAAATAGTAAATAACATATCGACAAATATTGAGCGCGAACGCATAAAGCTTGGTATGTCCCAGGCACAGTTTGCAAAAGCACTTGATATGTCACTCTCCACCTACAAGCGGATAGCAAACGGAGAATCCTCTCGTATAGACGTCTACACCGCTTACCTGATATACAAGCTGACAGGACGGTTTTCCTGCGAACTAACAGGCTTCAATGATGATGTAATAAACCTTGTAAAGCGCATCAAAAAGCTTTCCAAAAGCCAGCGCATACTTATAGACTCGATTATAGACACTGAGCTTGCGCTATCTGCCTACAAGGATGAAAGCTGTCATACGGAGGATCTGATTTCCGTCCTCATCCCGACAGGCAATATGACCGACGGCATGATTTTGGACTCCTACAATGTCGAAAAGCTTGATGTTTCAAATTACAGAAAAGCCTTCGGTGATGCCCTTCACATCGGAATCCGCATCACAAGCAATCATCTACATCCTGTATATAATAAAGGCGATATACTTCTAATCAGTCGAAACCCAATCCGCGACGGCGATACCGGTATCTTTATCAACGCACAGAACAAGCGTGCATACATCAGAAAACTGCATCAGAAAAACCCATGTGAGCTCACACCAATCAACAATTACGGTGAGACCTTTTATGTCGACAGCGATAATGTTGATGATATGAGCAAATGGATAAAATTCGGACACGTGCTCTGCAAGGTGCGCTAGCAGATTACTCTGTTATTTTAATATCATCAAAGCAGTCAAAGGTTGCAAAGTAGTCTGCCGGAGTTTCTGCTCTTCTGATGAGTTTTGCCTCTCCATTGCTTTCGAGCAATATCTCTGCTGAGCGAAGTCGTCCGTTGTAATTGTAGCCCATTGAAAAGCCGTGTGCTCCTGTATCATGGATTACCAGATAGTCTCCCATATCAATCTTCGGAAGCTGTCTGTCAATTGCAAACTTGTCACAGTTCTCACAGAGTGAGCCTACCACATCATATGTATGGTCACAAGGTGCATCCTCCTTGCCGAGCACTGTGATATGATGGTATGAGCCGTAAATAGCCGGTCTCATAAGGTTTGCCGCACACGCATCTACTCCTATATACTCCTTGTAGATATGCTTCTCATGGATAGCCTTTGTCACAAGACAGCCATACGGAGCCATCATAAAACGTCCCATCTCTGTGTAAATAGCCACATCGCCCATTCCTGCCGGTACCAAAACCTCATCGTACACCTTATGTACACCGGCGCCGATAACTGATATATCGTTTGGTGTCTGATCCGGCTTATAAGCCACGCCAACTCCACCTGAAAGATTTACAAATCTAATATCGCAGCCGGTCTCATTTTTAAGCTCAACAACCAGCTCAAAAAGCTCCTTTGCAAGCTGTGGATAATACTCGTTGGTTACTGTATTGCTTGCCAGGAATGCATGCACGCCAAAGTATTTAGCGCCTTTTGACTTAAGAATTTTGAATGCCTCAAAAAGCTGTTCCTTTGTCATTCCATACTTGGAGTCTCCCGGATTGTCCATAATACCGTTTGACAGTGTGAACACTCCACCCGGATTATATCTGCAGCTTATTGTCTCCGGAATATGTCCGATTGTTTCCTCCAAAAAATCAATATGTGTGAAATCATCGAGATTGATGATAGCACCAAGCTTGTCTGCATATGCAAATTCCTCTGCCGGTGTATCATTTGATGAAAACATGATATGCTCTCCGTCGAAGCCGCATGACTTTGCAAGCATAAGCTCTGTGTATGATGAGCAGTCACAGCCCATGTCATAATCCTTTAAAATCTTGAGCAGATATGGGTTTGGGGTAGCCTTTACAGCAAAATACTCTCTAAAACCCGGATTCCATGCAAATGCATCCTTTACAGCCTGCGCGTTGGCACGGATGCCAGCCTCGTCATATAAATGAAATGGTGTAGGAAATTGTTTAACAATCTCCTCTACCTGTTGTTTTGTCACAAATGGTGTCTTTTTCATGTTTATCTCCTAACTTTTACATAGTAAAGTGTACTAAAACATATGCTACAACAAAATGGGTATATTTTCAAGAATTTTTATGGTATAATTTCTCATTAGGTAAATGTCTTTACTTTTTTAAGTATAGTTGATATAACTATTCAAAACTGATATAACTATTTAAATTAAGATATAAAGGGAAACAGGAAAATGAACATTAAAGTACTTCAGTATATTGATAATACACCAAAAAATAATATAACTACCGGTCAGGCTGCTGTAACCGGTGATAACATTCCTTCCAATAGCAGCTCCGCTGTCAATAGCACCGGTGCTGATTTTGATCAGGTGCTTGACGATGCAAAAATGGCTGAAGCTGCTGTTGCCATTGACAGACTGATTGCCCAAAGTAACGGTGGCTCAGTTGATATGTCGCTTGTACAGAGGTTCTTTGATCAAAATGGTATAAATATCGAGCTTTGCCGTAATACAGTTTCTCCTTCTGCCGCAGTTAATAATACAGCTGCTTATTCCGGTTCTCCAGCCGGCATCAGCTCAGATACAAATACATATAATGCAGCAGCTTCCGGAGCCTCAGGAATTAGCAGCAGCTCCGTAAAACTCGAAGCTTCCGGTTTGTCATGCTCTGCCGATCTTGATGCAATTTTTAATGAGGCTGCCTCAAAATACGGTGTGGATGCCAAATTCCTTAAGGCTATCGCCAAGTGCGAGTCTGACTTCTCCACAGAGTGCACCAGCCGTTCAGGTGCCATGGGTATCATGCAGCTCATGCCACAGACCGCTGCCTCACTTGGTGTCACAAACGCCTACGACCCATACCAGAATATCATGGGTGGCGCCAGGTACATAAGTGAAAAGCTCACCCAGTATAATGGTGACAAATCACTGGCCTTAGCTGCCTACAATGCAGGCTCCGGCAACGTAGCCAAATATGGCGGCATTCCGCCATTTAAAGAAACTCAGAACTATGTAGCAAAGGTTATGGCATACTATAATTCATAATAAATTGTATTCTGACTCACATAAAATTATATTTTAATTCAAAGTGGCTTGACAAATGCTGATGTATATAGTAAACTTAGCAAGTTGATAGTTGCTGATGTGGCTCAGAGGTAGAGCACTTCCTTGGTAAGGAAGGGGTCACGGGTTCAATTCCCGTCATCAGCTTATTTAAAGAAATAGTTATTTTATATATTGAATGCCACAGACATAAAGCCTGTGGCATTCAATGTATATGAGGAAAAGCATATGCGACGTCAATTCTGTGCACATGAATAATTTTTAGTCGGAACTGAGTGTACCCCAACACATAGTTGAAATACAACAGCTCCTTTTGATGATATTATAGTAACACTTAATTGTGTCCTAAATATAGCCATGTGATAAATATTTTCTTAAATTTGGTAAATATCTACAAACAAACTCTTAATCCGGCAGAAATATTCTATATTTCAACAATATATTTCTCGTATGCATTGATAACAGTAGTTTCTCCCACCTTGTCAAGCCTGACAAACTGCCTGCCGTAACTCATATGAACATGTCCATGCACAAAATACCTTGGCTTATACTGCTCAATAAGCCTGTTAAACACATCAAAGCCTGTATGACATGTATCCTCACCATCATGCAGTCCCTTTGCCGGCGAATGGGTGACAAGCACATCAAAGCCGTTTTTACGTTTAAGCTTCCACCACAGCTTCTTAACACGCTTTGTCATCTCCTTCTGAGTATACTGATTTTCTCCCGGTTTATAACGGTTTGAGCCTCCCAGGCCAAGAAACCGTACACCCTCATATTCGTAAATCTCATCCTCAATGCATATGCAGCCTTCCGGCGGCTTTACATTGTATTTGTCATCGTGATTGCCATGCACATACAAAAGAGGGACTCCAACCATCGTTGTCAGAAAGGACAGATAGCTCGGGTTTAAGTCTCCACATGATACAATAATATCAATTCCTTTAAAATCCTCTTTCTTAAAGTATTCCCAGTACATTTTCGACTCTTCATCAGCTAAGAATAGTATCTTCATTACAGTTTATTTTCCTCTACACCCTTTAGTTCAACCACCATCTTTGCATTGTCAACAAACTCACTCATAGGCGGAATACTACCTACAACATTATCTACAAGCCAGTCCATTTTCATGATATCAGACGGTTTCATCTCGTGCTCACCTTTGTTTTTAAGCTCTCCCTTCTGATTATATATCTGTCCAAAGAACGGCACAACCTCACCCTTTGTGATATCGCTCTTTAAATGATCCGCAAGCCTTTTCACTCCATAAGGTACATGCTTTGAACAAATCAGGTCAATAACACCTGCAGACATGCCCCACCAGTAATTAAGTGCCTTAACCTGTTCCTGCCCTTCAGCCTTGTAGGAGCCTGCAAGTACGCTCTGCAAAAGCTTCTCATAAAACACTCCCCAGTTCCATATAGGCATGGCAAGGTTTAATGCCTGTCCATCCTGCAGCTTATACAGGCCAAAATATCTGGACGCGTCATTCGGAGTGATAATATCCTGATCCGACACATAATGCAGGTCATTTTCTGTAAGGAATTTATTCCTGTCATAATCCTTTGTCTTTGACCATGCCAGATATACCTTTGCCCTTGGATTCACACTTGCAACTCCCAGAGCAAACGCGTTGATATTGGCAATCATGCCATATATCGGGTAGTCTGCAATATATGCAACCCTTTCATTGTCTGTGACAGCTCCTGCTATCATTCCTGCGAGAAACTTTGCCTCATACATACGTCCATAGTATGTTCTGATATAAGGATGAGGCGCATTCAGCGAACAGTTGAGTATATAAACCTCCGGATGCTCAACAGCCACCTTTAAGCTGTTTGGCATCATCTGCGGTCCCACACAAAAAACTATATCGGCACCGGACTTTATGATATCTTCAAGCACCTGCTCCACATTGTTCTCATCTACACCTGCCACATATTCTGTCTCCAGTTTGTCTGAAAAGGTTTCATCAAGATACATACGCCCAAGCTCATGCGAATACAGCCATGCAGATGTCTTTGGCTCTCTCGGATACAAAAATACCACCTTAAGCTTCTTCGGTGTCTGAGGAATCAGATAATTGAGCAGACTCTTTTTGGTCTGCACCTTTTTCGGATCCAGCACCAGATTTATCTTGTGCTTTTCCCCTTCTGCTGCAAACTCCTTCCATGTATTGATGACGTTTTTGTTGTAATCATTCTCAGACATCTCAAGCATGGCATCCATGCCAAAGACCTCCATAAATACTGTAATAGCATCACCCAGCTTAATGTCCAGCCTGTCACCACCGCGGAAATTATAGACCTTTGAAAAATCAAACATTACCTTGGCAAATTTTTCCTTGGTCTCATCATCCCATCTGCCCTCTTTTCCAACAAGCGAAAGAAGCTTATCAGCATTGCCCAGCTTCGTAAACTCCACCGAGCAAAGCCCCGTGATTTCATTGAACTTCATATACTCATAATAAAGCCTCACATCATAATCATCCGACAGCTTTGGAATCTTTCTGGTCACAATTGCAGGAATCGAAACGGCGTTGAAGTACTTGAGTACACTGACCCTCTTATTGCCCTCAAGCACATAATACCTGTTCATGTACTCAAATGCCTTGATTGGATCTCTGATTCCCTCATTCATCTGTGCATCTGACAGATTAGACCACTTCACTGCAAATTCGGTTTCCCAGTCCAATATCGGCATAAAATTTGCCGCAAATGAATATGTCCTTCCCATGGTGCTTGTTCCTACAACGAAATCCAAAGGCACATGAACCAGCCCCATATTCTGCTCTGTCTGAATATCTGCCTCTGATAAGATTTCATCAAGCACTGGCAGATAAGGAAACTGTCCTTTAGCTATCCTTGCCCTGTATTCTTTTTTTCCCAGCTTTAATGCTTCTGAATATTCTGTTTCACCCATATTGTAATCTCCTTTTGAAACTATTTTAACATAAATTCAAAAAAATTAAACATTTCCTTTGATATTTTTAAAAACTCTGATATAATATATGTTAGGAAATAGGTACCACAGTCATATGGAGGATAAAATAATGCAAAATATATCTCGGGAAAATGCCGATATCATAGGCGAAGTAGCCAATATCTGCATAGGCAATGCAGCCACAACACTGAGCATGATTCTACAAAAACCGACAAATATTACGACTCCGATTGTAGAGGTTTTGAAAAAAGAGGATGCTCTCGATCATGATGATCGAATTTTAATTAAGGTTCCTTACACAAAAGGACTTGACGGAACCAACCTACTTATTATAAAATTAAATGATGCATTGGTTATTGCCAATCTCATGATGGGAGGCAACGGAAGTAATGTTTCTGATATGACACTTGATGAAATCACACTTTCCGCCATATCGGAGGCTATGAACCAGATGTGTGGTACAATAGCTACATCAATGTCTTCGCTCTTAAACGAGCCAACCGACATAGGTTTTCCGCTTATCAATTCAAGTTATCAGAAGACCTTTGATATACCGGACGAGTTGTGTAACGGAACAGATATTGTCAAGGTGACATTCAGGCTGACTGTTGGAGATTTAATAGACAGTGATCTCTTACAGTTGTATCCAATAAGCATAGTAAAACAGATTATCAAACAGGAGGTTTAACAAAATGGCTAGAATTTTAATAGTTGATGATGCAGCATTTATGAGAATGATGCTGAAGGATATCCTTACAAAGGGTGGATTCGAGATTGCAGGCGAGGCTGCTGACGGAAATGAGGCAGTTGCAAAGTACAATGAGCTCAAGCCTGATCTTGTAACACTTGACATCACTATGCCAAATAAGGATGGCATCCAGGCTTTAAAGGAAATTAAAGCAGCTGACCCAAATGCTACATGCGTTATGTGCTCTGCTATGGGACAGCAGTCTATGGTTATTGACGCTATCCAGTCAGGTGCCAAGGATTTCATCGTTAAGCCATTTCAGGCTGACCGTGTTATCGAGTCAATCAGAAAAGTACTTGGATAATATTTACATATAAAACAAGGTCTGTCAGTATAGCTGACAGACCTTGTTTTATTATATTTTTGTAACTGTTCAGTACCTTCACAGCTGCGCAAGACTCTCAATAGCCTTGTCATCAAGAATAACCTTTGCATGCTCCATAAGAAAAGCCCTTTTGTCAGCCCCTGCAATGATATCATCTGCATACTCATCTGCTATGACAGACATCTTTTCAAGCTCATGCTCATCATAGCCCGATAAATCCATGCTCATAAAGTACTCTCCCTCAAACTTAAAAAGCTGTGAGAATGGCATTGGCAGTCCTTTAATCATCTTTGCAAATCTGACAGCCACATCAAATTTTTCAAAAATGAACATTACAACAGACACCATATCCTGCTTTTTTGCAGTTGTCCTGCCTTTTTTATTTTTCTCATTCTCTGCAGCCTCAGCCGGCAGCGAATTAAGCAATCCATTAACGATATCCTTAAGATGCTCCATCATGCCCTCAGTAGCAGGATGTTCAGAAAATGTCAGAGAAAGTGTGTGATCCGCCAAAAAATCTGCTCTCACAGTCTTGATTCCCGAATTAAAATCAGTTCCAAACTCTTCTGAAGCCATGTCAAATATCTGGTTCATGAATTCCTGGGTGCGCTCGCCATTGCTCATAATTTCATCCATTGTATATCCCAGATCATATATTTCTTCTTCTGAAATAACACATTTTATAGTGTGTTCACCTATTCTTGAAAACTCCATAACAAGCTTCACCTACTTTCTTTTTAGCTTTTGTCTGATACGGGATAGTGCATTGTCAATTGATTTGTCTGATTTTCCAAGCATATGCGCTATCGATGTATAATTATTTCCTTCCAGATACAATTGTAGCACTTTTTTCTCCATATTACTCAGTTTATTCCACAATTGTTCCTTAAATTCCTTAAATTTTTCCTTCTCTATGAGAAGCTGCTCAGGACTTGCAATATCATCTTGCAACATTTCCTCAAACTCTGTACCATCACTGTCACTCTGCGAAAAGGATATATATGTGTTAAGCGGCATATGTTTCTTTCGGTTTGAAGCCTCAAGCGCCGAGCTAAGCTGCCTTGTGATGCATAGCTGTGCAAAACTGTAGAAAGATGCTTCCTTGTCGCTCTTATAGTCTCTGACCGCTTTAAACAGGCCAATCATGCCCTCCTGAATAAGGTCATCATTCTCACCGCCTATCAGGTAGAGTGCATTCGTCTTTTTACGCACAAGCGGCTTATACTTTTCCAATATATAGTCCATGATTTCATTGTTGTCACCATGGTCATTTTTGTCATTATGAATCCTCATAATAAGCTCTTCATCCGTATATGCGCTGTAATCTTCCACTATATGCTTCCTATTCTATAAATATACAATTCATAATACACCACTCATCCAGCGACATGCAATCTACTTTCCACTCTTAAGTCTCTGTCTGACTATCTCATATGCAAGCACGCCTGTCGCAACCGATGCGTTCAGTGAGTCAATATCGCCCACCATAGGAATAGAAGCTGTCATATCACAGTTTTCCTTTACAAGCTTGCTGACTCCGTCACCCTCATTGCCTATGACAAGACCTATAGGACCTGTGAGGTTTAAGTCATACATTGTAGTGCCACCCATATCAGCACATACAAACCACATACCCTTTTCCTTAAGCTCCTTTATGGTATTTGAGATATTGGTAACCTTGGCAACAGGTGTATAGTTTATCGCACCTGCAGACGTCTTTGCCACTGTAGGGGTAAGTCCCACTGCACGCCTTTTTGGTATGATGATGCCATGTGCACCCGCCTGATTTGCGGTACGGATTATTGCGCCAAGATTGTGTGGATCCTCTATACCGTCAAGTATGATGATAAAAGGCGGCTCGCCCTTCCTTTCGGCATTTTCCAGTATGTCCGAAACCTCGGCATACTCATATGCTGCTGAAACTGCAATGACACCCTGATGCTTGCCTGTCTCAGACATCTGATCAAGTCTTTCCTTTGCAACATAGTTTATGATTGCATCATGCTTTCTGGCCTCTCTTGTGATTGACTTTATTGGTCCGTCCTGACAGCCGTCAAGCACAAAAAGCTTGTCTATTGTCTTTCCCGAACGGAAAGCCTCCAGCACAGCATTTCTGCCCTCTATATAATTCTCATGAAATTTTTCTTTATTGTTGTTATCCATATTTTCCTCTTATTTTGTGCTATATTTCAATTCCTAAAAGCTCCACTCCAAGCTTAGTGAGTGAAACAACCCTCTCAAAATCATCCTTCAGATAAAGATAGCCCATGACCGCCTCAAGCCCTGTAGCCTTCCTGTAATCAGCCATTGTAGCGTTTTTTGCCATGGAAGGCGACTTGGCATTGCGCCCCCTGTGATACACATCACTCTCCTCCTCTGTCAGATGAGGTAAAAGTGCCTCTATCATGAGAGCCTGCGTATGTGCCTTTACTATATTACTTGTGTGCTTATGAAGCAGATTTGCCTTTGTATTGCCTTTTCCCACCACAACTGAGCGGATGACAATATCAAATATGCCATCACCGATATATGCAAGTGTAAGCGGCGAGTATGTCCTTATATCAACGTCCTTTATTCCAAACTGTTCCTTAATATATGAGTCTATCTTCATACTATACAAGCTCCCATTTTACTCCCTCTCTGGTATCCTTTATGGCAACCCCCCTTGCCAGAAGCTCATCTCTTATGGCATCGGCTGTCGCAAAATCCTTTGCCTTTTTAGCGGCTGCACGCTCTGCAATTTTATCATTGATAAATGCCTCAAGCTCACTGTCTACAGATGACGATGCCTCAAGTAAGGCCTTTCCTGATTCCCTAAGTCCCAGATCAAGTACCTGCTCAAAGTCATCGATAAGTGCAAGCTTTGTCCTGTCTGAGATATCAGCCTTAAGCACATCATACACTATGGTTATAGCCATTGATGTATTCAGATCATTTGAAACTGCATCAGTAAATTTCTTCTTAAAGTCAGCAAAAGCTGTCTCATCTATATCACCCTCATCCTTAAGCTCTGCCACACGCTTTGCAATCTTATTGTATGCCGCAACTGCATTGTCGAGCGCATCAAACGAAAACTCAAGAGGCTTTCTGTAGTGTGACTGTAAGCAGAAGAATCTGTAGGCAAGCGGATTGTAGCCCTTCTCCTGAAGCACCGAAACTGTGAGGATTGCCCCCTTCGACTTGCTCATCTTGCCGGCTCTGTCATTTAAGTGATTGACATGGAACCAGTACTTGCACCAGTCGTGTCCCAGATAGCTCTCTGACTGTGCAATCTCATTGGTGTGATGTGGGAAAATATTGTCCACACCGCCACAGTGGATATCCACGTACTCTCCGAGATGCTTCATGCTGATGCATGAGCACTCTATATGCCAGCCCGGATATCCGACGCCCCATGGGCTGTCCCATTTAAGAGCCTGGTCCTCAAACTTAGACTGTGTAAACCAGAGTACGAAATCATTTTTATTCTTCTTGTTTACATCCTCCTCGACATCATCTCGCACTCCAACCTGAAGCTGTTCCTTCTCTACTGCTGAAGAGAACACAAAATAATCATCAAGCTTTGATGTATCGAAATATACATTGCCTCCGGCAAAATAGGCATAGCCCTTCTCGATAAGCACCTCCACCATATGGATGAATTCCGGAATACAGTTGGTTGCAGGCTCTACGACATCAGGCATCCTGTTGTGTACAGCCGTGAAATCCTTGAAAAAGGCGTCCGTGTACTCCTTTGCCACCTCCATGACGCTCTTATGCTCACGCTTTGCGCCCTTTAGCATCTTGTCCTCTCCGGTATCTCCGTCGCTTGAGAGATGTCCCACATCAGTGATATTCATGACACGCTTTACATCATAGCCCACATAGCGAAGTGCCTTCTCAAGCACATCCTCCATGATGTATGAGCGGATATTTCCGATATGTGCAAAATGGTAAACTGTAGGTCCACATGTATACATGCCGATTTTGCCGTCAACACGCGGAACAACAGTATCAATCTGTCTTGTGAGTGTATTGTAAAACTTGAAATTGTTCTCCATTATTTATATCTCCTTTTGGATGATTTATAACTATCTTTTTATTTTAGCATGTTTTCCCTATATATTCAAATCAATCGGCCTGACAGCCTCCGCAGCCGCTGCATCCGCCTCCGACCTGCATACTTGCTTCATAGAGACCTGTAAGTGAGCAGATTGCCTGTGATGCAATCCCCTCCTCGCGGCCTGTAAAACCAAGCCACTCCTCGGTCGTCGCCTTTATATTTACCTGCTCCTTTGCGATTTGCAGCGTATCAGCCACATTCTGCTCCATCTGCTCAATATACGGACGAAGCTTCGGCTTTTGTGCAATTACTGTCGCATCTATGTTTTCTATCACATAGCCTTTTTTTGCAATGAGGTCTCTCACATGCTCCAAAAGCTTAAGACTCGAAATACCCTCATATGCCGGGTCTGTATCCGGGAAATGCTTTCCGATATCTCCAAGTGCCGCTGCACCCAAGAGTGCATCCATTATCGCATGCAACAGTACATCGGCATCCGAATGACCTAAAAGCCCGAGTGTATGCGGAACCTTCACTCCTCCTAAAATCAAATCTCTGCCCTCAACAAGCTTGTGCACATCATAGCCCATTCCTACTCTCATATATCGTCTCTCTTTCTATCAGATACAATACCTCATGTTATTGCCAACTGTCATTGCTCTGTATTTTGGTTTTTTAAATATAGTATACCTTATTTCTCCTGTTGCGCCAAGATATTATTTTAAGCTATTTTCAAATAAAAGACCGCCCCGGACAAACCGGAGCGGTCTTTATTAAAATGGGAATAGTCCATTAAATGTCTTATGCAAGTGCTGCAGTGATGATAGCCATTGAGTAAACCTCTCCTGCATTACATCCACGAGAAAGGTCATTGATTGGAGCATTGAGTCCAAGAAGGATTGGGCCGTATGCTTCGAAATTACCAAGTCTCTGTGCAATCTTGTATCCGATATTTCCTGCGTTGATGTCAGGGAAGATAAATGTATTTGCATGACCCGCAACCTCAGACTGTGGGCACTTTGTGCGGGCTACACGTGGTGCAACTGCTGCGTCAAACTGGATTTCTCCCTCGATTGGAAGATTTGGATATTTCTCTCTTGCCTTGTGAGCTGCGTTTCTCATCTTGTCAACATCCTCGCCCTTTCCTGAGCCAAGTGTTGAGTAGCTTAAGAATGCAACCTTTGGATCGATACCGAAGATCTTAGCACACTCTGCTGATTCTCCTGCGATTTCAACAAGCTCGTCCTCTGTTGGATGGATATTGATAGCACAGTCGCTCATTGCAAGCACCTCATTCTCACCTGTTGCAGATGGACGAACAAGGATAAAGCATGAAGATACGATTGTGTTGCCAGGCTTTGTCTTGATAAGCTGTAATGCCGGACGAACTGTATCTGCTGTTGAGTATGTAGCTCCTCCGAGAAGTGAGTCTGCGATACCCATCTTTACAAGCATTGTTCCAAAGTAGTTAGCTGATGAAAGAATTCCCTTAGCCTGCTCCGGTGTAACACCCTTGCTCTTACGAAGCTCGCAGAATAATTCAACCATCTCATCCATACGGTCAAAGTTCATAGGATCTATAATCTCTGCTCCACGGATATTGAAACCGCTCTTCTCAGCGCTTGCACTAATCTTCTCAGGATCTCCGACAAGGATAGGATGTAAAAAGTTGCTTGCAAGTAAACGCGAAGCTGCCTCAAGGATACGTGGATCCTCTCCCTCTGTGAATACGATTTTCTTTGGGTCTTTCTTTAATATTTCGATTAACTGACCAAATCCAAACATGATAATGTCTCCTTTATGTATATTATTTATTATTTAAAACTATATCTGGTTTCACACCACTGACTATAATATACTTATTTTTCTCGAATATCAATAATTGTTAAAAGGTTGTCAAGATGTTCGCGAAAAAATCCAATCCATGATATTTCATGGCACAATAAAAGGAACCGGATTAATATTTTCCGATTCCTTTTATAATGATCACTATTTATTCGTTTAAGGAGTATTTATCATACAAAACCGTTTACTCTGCAAGTGCCTTAAATGCCTCATCAAGATCCTCAATTATATCATCCACATTCTCAGTTCCGATTGAAAGACGGATTGTGTTTGGCTTGATGCCCTGATCTAAGAGTTCTGCCTCATTGCACTCTGAGTGTGTGGTAGAAGCCGGATGTATAGCAAGTGACTTAACATCAGCTACGTTTGCAAGCAGTGAGAAAAGCTCAAGGTTGTCAATAAATTTCTGCGCTTCCTTTGCTCCACCCTTAATCTCGAATGTAAATATAGAACCGCCTCCGTTATGGAAGTATTTCTTGTAAAGCTCCTGCTGCTCTTTATCCTCTGAAATAGATGGATGATTAACCTTCTCTACGAGTGGCTGATCCTTTAAGTACTGAACTACCTTGAGTGCATTCTCAACATGACGCTCCACACGAAGCGAAAGTGTCTCAAGTCCCTGAAGGAAGATAAATGAATGAACAGGTGAAATTGTTGCTCCTGTATCACGAAGTAAAATTGCCCTGATATATGTCGCAAATGCTGCCGGTGCGCAATCCTTTGCAAAGCTTACTCCGTGGTATGATACGTTTGGCTCTACAAGCCATGGCCATTTATCATTCTGTGTCCAGTCGAATTTACCGCTGTCAATTATAACTCCACCAATTGTTGTTCCGTGTCCACCGATGAACTTTGTTGCTGAGTGAACCACGATATCAGCACCGTACTCAATCGGACGGACAAGATATGGTGTAGCAAAGGTATTATCTACGATAAGTGGGATTCCTGCCTCATGAGCGATATTTGCAATTTTTTCGATATCTACCACCTCTGAGTTTGGATTTCCGAGTGTCTCTATTTCAATAGCTTTTGTATTCTCTTTTATGGCAGCCTTGATTCCATCATAATCGAATGGATCTACGAATGTAGCCTCAATTCCGTAATCAGGAAGTGTGTGTGCCAAGAGATTGTATGTACCGCCGTAGATATTCTTTGCTGCAACGATATGGTCACCTGCGTGTGCTACTGCCTGGAAAGCATATGTGAGTGCCGCTGCTCCGGAACCAACAGCAAGTGCTGCCACGCCACCCTCGAGTGCTGCAATTCTTCTCTCAAATACATCCTCTGTAGGGTTTGTCAGTCTGCCGTAGATATTTCCTGCATCTCTGAGTCCGAATCTGTCTGCCGCATGCTCACTGTTATGGAACACATATGATGAAGTAAGGTAGATTGGAACTGCTCTCGCATCTGTAACCGGATCAGGTGTTTCCTGTCCTACATGTAACTGTAATGTCTCAAATTTTAAATTTCTGTCTGCATAATGTTTCTTGCTCATATTAATATCCTCCTATTAATGATATGTTAATGTTATTTGTTTTTAATTTTAATTCCGGGATGCTGTTCCCTTGAACTAATCATATCATATCATCTTTCTAGGAAAAGTGTTAATACTTATAACTAAGAGCTTGCTATAAACATATTTTATAACTGCATATTCTTTAAAACATCTGCAAGTTCTCTCGTAGCTGCACCAACGTCCATGTTATTTACTGCATAGTCACATATCTGGCGGTTGCGTTTCTCGGCATCTATGGACAGAATACGAAGTGTCTTTTCTTCTATTGAGTAATCCTGCTCTATGATATCCCGGATTAAAAGCTCCTTGTCACGCGCCACATACACTATAACAGTAGGAAAATGGCGCTTCATGGCAATGGCGCCGCACATGTCAAGCGGCATCACGACAAAGTGTCCCTTTTCAAGCACTGCCTCTATATCCTCCATTTTGGTGCCATATTGTATTCCGGCGTACCTTGTCTTTTCAAAGAAATCCTGTGCATTGAACTCATCCTCCGTCAGGTACCTATGCTTATCTCCGGGCTTGGTACAGTATGTTTTCGGATTCTCAAACTGCTCCATGGCGCACAGGCTGTCTGAGAGCGCTGTTTTTCCTGAGCCTGATGGTCCGACAAGCGCCACAACTGACGGATTTTTTATATTTTTATTTCTATATAATGACGCATTTATTATCTGCTCCACGAGATATACAAACTCTGTGATATTATTAACAGATAAAAGTCCTGTCATTTTTGAATTCCACGGTTTTCTCATGAGCACGGGATACGTGGCCGGTGTCTCAAGCACATTGTGTATGGCATCATCTAAAATTATATCAAACTGCACAAGATTTTTTGCATTGCCAAGTATGATATTTTCTGTTGGGAAATCAGGAAATGCCTCCATTATCTGACTCGCTCTCACTCCCATGAAGCCCGGTGCCACCGCAGTGATAAAATAGACCTCTCCGATATCCATGAGCTTTCTTATCATCCGCTTTGTCTCTTCTGTAGGCTTCTGCCTCTCGTAAAGCGTATTATCCCGGTAAAATTCCTTTATGACAGAGGCTCTGCCGGTATTCTCCCAGGAATCTATATCATCCAGCGCAAGAGGTGGGGTGATATTATATTTTTTGTTTGCCATATCTATGGCTATGCTGTTGAATGGGGCTGTCACATCATCCCAGTCAAGTCCTATTTTAGGTCTTATCATGCTTATCCCTTTCTGTTTCGTAACTATTTATAACAAAAAGACCTGCAACAACTGCAAGTCTTAACAAGTAGCGAGGGAGAGACTCGAACTCTCAACCTCCCGGGTATGAACCGGACGCTCTAGCCAGTTGAGCCACCTCGCCATATTTGATTGATACCTTTAAAAGGATGGGACCTACAGGGCTCGAACCTGTGACCCTCTGCTTGTAAGGCAGATGCTCTCCCAGCTGAGCTAAGATCCCGTGTCACTTCTGTTGAAGTAAAGTAGCGAGGGAGAGACTCGAACTCTCAACCTCCCGGGTATGAACCGGACGCTCTAGCCAGTTGAGCCACCTCGCCATATTGATTGATATCCTTTAAAAGGATGGGACCTACAGGGCTCGAACCTGTGACCCTCTGCTTGTAAGGCAGATGCTCTCCCAGCTGAGCTAAGATCCCATGTCGTCAACCGACTTGATTATTATATACAGTCGGCACCTTATTGTCAACAACTTTTTTTTATTTTATTAAAAAAATTTTTAACTATTCAGAAGTCTCTCCACAAGCTTCACGCACTCTGCCGCATCCTTTGAATATCCGTCGGCTCCTATCTCGTCTGCAAAGCTTTGTGTAATGCAGGCTCCACCGATTACAACCTTGCTCTTACAGCCCTTTTCCTTACATATTTCCACTACATCCTTCATGCGCATCATGGTGGTGGTCATAAGAGCTGACAGTCCGATAACAGCCGCGTTCGTCTCAATCGCCTTGTTGACGATATCCTCACAAGGCACATCCTTTCCCATATCAATCACGTTGTAGCCATAGTTTTTAAGCATAAGCACGACAAGGTTCTTTCCTATATCATGAATATCGCCCTCCACCGTTGCAATGACAAGAGTCGGCATATCATCACCCGAGTCCTTTTTTTCAAGTAACGGCTCCAGATGCTCTATAGCAAGCTTCATGGTATTTGCACTGCCGATAAGCTGTGGCAGGAAATATTTCTTCTGGTTGAAAAGCTCTCCCACCTCATTAATAGCCGGAATCAGGCTGTTATTAATAATCTCGTCAGGCTTTGCCCCATCAGAAAGCATTTTCTTTACTTCATCAATTATACTGCCCTTGTTTCCCTTTAAGACAGCCTGAAATACCGCATCCTTACTGCCCGCTGCGCATGTGCCGTTTGAAGCAGACGCATCATTGTCCGACTTTTTCACAACAACAGTCTCATATTGGGCCTTTTCCTCCGCAAGCCTGCTCATGCGCTCGATGTATGCTATATCGCTGTCAGGTCTGTCGAGCAGCATATCCGATGCAAATGCAGCATTCATCAAAAGCTCCTGTGATGGATTGGCAATAGCCATGGTGAGTCCCTTGCATATGGCCATTGTAAGAAACGCTGTGTTCACGTACATACGCTCAGGCAGTCCGAAGGATATATTTGAAAGGCCGCATATTGTAGGAAGCTTTTTCTCATCCTTACAGTACGCAATGGTCTCATAGCACTCGATTGCGGCCTTTGGATTTGCACCTATTGTCGCAACAAGTCCATCCACCACTATATCCTCATGTGCCATTCCAAGCGAAAGTGCCTTGTCATAAATAGTATTTATAATCTGCTTTTTCTCCTCGACATCCTTTGGCAATCCTGCATCCGAAAGTGGTAAGAGTATGAACATCGCCCCATATTTTGCTGCAAGAGGCAGAAGCTTTTCCATCTTTTCTGTCTCAAGGGAAATAGAATTGATGAGAGCTCTTCCCGGATAAATCTTAAGAGCCTCCTCTATTACCTCCACATAGCTTGAATCAATACAAAGAGGGCAGTCCACTGTTGATGAAACCTCATATATAACCGATTTCATCATCTCCTTCTCATCGATACCATTCATGCCCATATTGATATCAAGTATTCCCGCACCATTTGTCTCCTGCTCCATAGCCATCTGGCGCACCAGGTCAAGCTTTCCCTCACGAAGCTGTGCCTGCAGCTTTTTCTTGCCTGTAGGATTGATTCTCTCTCCGACAACGGTAAAGTTGCCATCTAAGTCAATCTCTACATTCTTTCGTTCAGACGCAAGCACTCTTCTATGATGCTCAAGCGGCTTATGAACAGGCATTGTCTTTACAGCCTCTGTCAGTGCACGGATATGCTCCGGCGTGGTGCCACAGCAGCCTCCTACAATGGATGCACCTGCCTTCACAAGCCCTCTCATCGCATCGGCAAACATATCCGGAGTCATCTTGTATACAGTTTTACCATCCTCAAGCTCCGGAAGCCCGGCATTTGGCTTTGCAATAAGAGGCACTGTAGAGTACTCTGCCATTTTCTCAACCAGAGCTATCATCTCAGCAGGTCCCGTCGAGCAGTTCACACCGATTGCATCCACTCCAAGTGACTGCAGCACAACAACTGCTGTCTCAGGCGGTGTACCAAAAAGAGTCCTGCCATCCTCGTTGTAGGTGAGTGTCACCATAATAGGCAGGTCGCTTACCTCTTTTATCGCAAGCACTGCCGCTCTGCACTCCTGAAGACTCATCATTGTCTCAACCACAAATACATCTGCGCCCGCCTCATCAAGAATCCTCGCCTGCTCCTTGTACACCTCCAAAAGCTCCTCAAACATCAGATCCCCGAGTGGAAAAAGCTGTCTGCCGGTCATCGTCATATCTGCTGCTACAAGTGCCCTATCCCCGACAGCCTGCTTTGACAGGCCAACCAGTGTGGTATTTATCTCGTTAATTTTCTCCTGTAAACCATATTCTAAAAGCTTAATCCTGTTTCCTGTAAATGTAGGTGCATAAACAATATTCGTGCCGTTATCGACATAAGCCTTCTGCAAATCAAGAATCACCTGCGGATGCTCCATCACCCATTCCTCCGGACACACTCCTACCGGCATGCCTGCTGCCATCAGGTTTGTGCCGGTCGCTCCATCCAGGATAACTATGTTTTCTCTGATATATTTTCTGAATTCTTCTCTTGTCATTTCGTTTCCTTTTCTGTTTCAGCTGTTATTCACTCCACAGTGTAAAATATTTCAAAGCAAAAGCTATGTGCTCTTCATCCTTGAAATTTGTGATAATTTATATTATCATTGTAACCGATTTTAAAACACAAAAATCAATAGTCTATTCACCATAATATACTAAAACACTATATTTTTCAAACAAAAGAAAGGATTTCTTATGAAACTTATTGCTTTAGATCTTGACGGAACACTTTTCAACAACAAAAGTCAGATATCCAGGGAAAATATAAAAGCTATAAAAGAGGCAACTGCTGCCGGGATAAATGTGGTCATCTCCACCGGCCGTCCATTCGGAGGGCTGCCGTTTGAGGCAATTAAGGACACCGGCATCCGCTACGCTATTACTGCAAACGGAAGTGCAATCTACGAGATTGACACCAAAAAATGTCTTTACGAAAACTGCCTTTCTGATGAGACAGCGTTTTCAATAATTGATTACCTGATGACAAAGCGCGTTCATATGGATGCCTTCATAAACGGCTGTGGCTATTCTCCGTACAAGTGTCTCGAGGATGCAAAGGATCTCAAAATGCCTCCTTCTATAAAGGAATACATCATGACAACCAGGAAACGTGTGAACGATATCACTGAAATGATGCGCGAAAACAATTACCATATGCAGAAAATGACCATCAATTTCCCAAAGGATGCAGATGATAACTACTACTGCCGCGACGAAGTATTTGAGCACCTGAAAAAAATCCCTGAAATCACGCTTGTAAGCGGTGGCTACGGTAATCTGGAATTCACAAAAGCAGGCGTTGACAAAGGTGTGGCACTTCACAAGCTGACTCAACTCCTGAATATAGCAGCTGATGAGACAATGGCTGTCGGTGACACCGAAAACGACATGGCTATCGTAAAAGCCGCACACATCGGCGTGGCCATGGGAAATGCAACCGATGAGCTTAAGGCACAGGCTGATTACGTCACCGACACAAACGAAAATGACGGCGTAGCCAAGGCTATCCGCCACTTTATGGGTTAATCTCACAAATTTAATATAACGATACCGGTCATATAAGAGTATAATAGTTGTTTAGCGCAAAATAGCTGTTTAACACACAATAAATAATCACCTGTCATATATATCCCCGGAAGCACATATACTTCTAAGACAACATATGACAGGTGATTTTTTGATTGTAAAAAAATATTTATCCAATCCACTTGTGACCGGAACTATTTTTCTGACACTTGCCGGTACAACCAGTCGGTTTATGGGTTTTTTCTTTCGCATATTTCTTAATAACGTCATGGGCTCAACAGGTCTGGGACTCTATCAGCTTGTGATTCCACTCATGTCTGTATGCATGTCACTCTGCTGCAACGGCTTTCAGACTGCTACATCAAAGCTTGTTGCCGAAAAGCCTCAAAACAGGCAGATTATACTCATTTGCGCAATAATTATGTCAGCCACCATTGCTCTTTTACTCACAATTATTATGTATTCCAATGCCAACTACATAAGCCTTTGTATTTTAAGTGAGCCACGCTGCACAGAGCTTGTCAAGGCACTGTCCTTTTCCATTCTGCCCGCCGCTATCCATTCCTGCATAAACGGATACTATTATGGATTGAAAAAGGCAACCATCCCCGCTGCCACACAATTAATTGAGCAGACCGCGCGCATTGGCACCTGCTATCTGATATACGCAATACTATCTGACGGTGGCAGCTGCTTTAAGCCTGTATACTCTATATACGGCATCGTGGCAGGCGAAGCGAGCGCAACCGTCTTTTCTGTTATCACAATAAAAAAAGATTTCTCATACTTTAAAATATCCGTCAAAAGCCTGAAAACAACAGCCTATGGCATGGCTGCGCTTTTCATTCCTTTATCACTAAACTACATATTGGCAAGCTTTTCATCCTCAGTCGAAAATGTGCTTATCCCGAGAACTCTTAAGCTCTACGGACTATCACCGGCATTGGCCCTTGACATATTTGGAACCATTTCCGGTCTCACCCTTCCTGTGCTTTTATTCCCCGGTGTGCTTTGCAGCTGTGCCTGCGTGATGCTTCTGCCATCTGTTTCTGAAGCGAATGCCGCCGGAAAGGATACAAAAATCACAAAAACCATAAACTCCTGTGCCTTATTCGGACTATGCTTT
This sequence comes from Agathobacter rectalis ATCC 33656, assembly GCF_000020605.1. NCBI lineage: Bacteria > Bacillati > Bacillota > Clostridia > Lachnospirales > Lachnospiraceae > Agathobacter > Agathobacter rectalis. Next base: position 1,316,386 of record NC_012781.1, on the reverse strand, counting down.
GGTCTTATCTTTACATGCATATTCTATCTGCTGTCGGATTTTATAGGGGATTTTCTTTTTTCATCGAAGCTTTGTGGATATTTCCTTAGAAGACTGTGTTTTCTGTGCCCACTGATGCACATAAGCGGAATGCTCTGCAGCATACTGCACGGTCTGGGTAAAGCAAAGCAGGTGCTCTTTGTCAATCTGCTCACCTGTGCAATAAGAATTCTGATGATTATGCTTCTCGTACCCCACTATGGGATAGATGCATATCTGTGGGCTATGCTTGTGTCGCATGTGTTTGTGACACTTGCTGTCGGGATTCTCACCTGCCACACAGCACACAAATAAAAAAAGCCTGCACATACTCCAGGCATACCGGAATATGTGCAGACTCATAAAACTACAGATTATACACGTGAAAGGTACTCACCTGTTCTTGTATCAATCTTGATAACATCATCTGTCTCAACAAAAAGTGGTACATAAACTGTAGCACCTGTCTCAACTGTAGCAGGCTTTGTAGCACCTGTTGCTGTATCACCCTTGAAGCCAGGCTCTGTCTCTGTAACAGTAAGCTCAACGAAAAGTGGTGGCTCAACTGCAAATACATTGCCCTTGTGTGAACAAACCTTACACATCTCATTCTCTTTTACAAACTTGAGAGCATCGCCAACCTCATCCTTTGGTAAGTCAATCTGGTCATATGTCTCAACATCCATGAAATGATAGAAATCATCATCTGCATAAAGATACTGCATATCCTTACGGTCAATGTGTGCTGTAGGGCATTTCTCTGTTGGACGGAATGTCTTCTCAACAACACCACCACTGATGATATTCTTTAACTTTGTACGTACAAATGCTGCACCTTTTCCTGGTTTAACATGCTGAAATTCGATAATCTGATAGATGTTTCCCTCGAACTCGATAGTAACACCGTTTCTGAAATCTCCTGCTGAAATCATTAGTTACTTCCTCCTTAAATCGTGCGAGCCTAAGCTCTCTCATTCGTCCATTTTACAATAAAAAGCAATACATTTCAAGTATTTATTTTCTATTGCATGAATTTGTATTGGTTTTATATTAGTTTCTAGCCTCGATATCCGATATCATAGCTATTCTCTTTGCGTGTCTGCCGCCCTCAAACTCGGCTGTCAGATAAGCCTTTACGATATCCTTTGCAAGCTCAACACCTACAATCCTCTCACCAAAGGCTATGATATTGGCATTGTTGTGCTGTTTTACAAGGCGTGCTGTGGCTGTGTCTGAGCAAACTGCCGCACGGATTCCGTTGACCTTATTGGCTGCTATTGAGATACCCACACCGGTACCGCATATCAGTATTCCGCAGTCAAACTCGCCCGATGCCACTGCATTAGCCACCTTCTCACCATACTCCGGGTAATTGCAGCTCTCACTTGAATCTGTGCCGAAGTTGGTAACCTCGTGACCCATGCTCTCAACGTACTCCATTATTGTCTTTTTAAGCTCAACTGCTGCGTGATCGTTTCCGATTGCAATCTTCATAATATATATGCCTCCAAATTTTAAATTATTAGTTAAAAATTATTTATTTACTTTCTTTAAATGCTTCTTGTAGCATGCAATTACAGGCTTTTCAATAAAGCGCTTAAGCACAATCTGTATCTCCTCATGTGGGTCAATAGGTGCTACAAGTATTGATCTGATGCCCGTAAGATTAGCTCCGATGATATCTGTAAATATCTGATCTCCCACAAAAAGAGTGTTTTTCGTATCTGTGCCAAGCCTCTCCATTGCTGTACGATAGCCTGATGGCTTGGGCTTTCCTGCCTTGTAGATATACTTTATCCCAACCTGCTTAGCAAAGCTCTTCACACGCGGCTCTTTGTTGTTTGAGAGCACAAGGCACGAAAAACCAAGCTCCTTAAGGTGCTTAAACAAAGCAATCGCCCGCTCATCAGCAGGCGAACCATGAGTCACAAGGGTGTTGTCGATATCAAAAATAATGCCCCTGTAGCCCTCCTTATATAATTTATCAAAATCTATGCTGTATGTCGAGTCAATGTACTCTCCCGGGTATAAAAAACTCATAGTATAAAATTCTCTGTCTCCCTGTTAATCTGTTCATTCAAGGCTGCCTGCTGCATAACCATACCATCCGCACTGCCGACAAAATGCTGATACTGCTGCAATACCTTATCCTTGTCTAAATCGGATACAGCCTTTGCGACATCAAGTGTGCTGATATCACTGTCAGCACCCTTAAGCTCATAGCTCGCATTGGAATCATATGTCTTTGCATAATCAAGCGAGGTAAAGCTCTGCCTTGCCCTTGCAGCCTCATAATCAGCCGTATCATCAGCAATGGATTGCTGTGAAGCTGTGTCATCCACTGCCTGCTTCGAACTCATAATCTGGCTGTTTCTAAGCTCGTTTACCCTTATGGAATTGTATGAATAAAAGCCTTCGCTCGGGCGAATACCGGAAATGTTCATACGCACCTTCCCATCCTGTTTTAAATAAATCCTGCTGCCTAAACACTATTTGGTGTCAAGCATCTTTTTAAGCTCTGTCATAAATGTATTGACATCCTTAAACTCTCTGTAAACTGACGCAAACCTCACATATGCTACCGCATCAAGGTCCTTTAATCTGTCCATAATCAACTCTCCGATGAGTGATGTAGAGATTTCCTTTTCCTCTCTGGCAAAGATTTCTATCTCGACCTCATCTACAAGCTTTGAGATTGTATCTGCTGAAATCGGTCTCTTGTGACATGCAAGAAGCACGCCCTTTTCAATCTTGGAGCGGTCATACTGCTCTCTGTTGTTGTCCTTTTTTATAACGATGAGCGGGATTGTCTCCACCTTCTCATATGTAGTGAAACGCTTGCCGCAATCATCGCACAGCCTTCTGCGCCTGATAGAGCTGTTGTCATCAGCCGGTCTTGAGTCTATTACCCTTGTGTTGTCACTACTGCAAAATGGACACTTCATGCTGTACCCTCCGTAGGTATCATATAGTATGAAGAAGCAAAATATCTTTGTTTCTCATTATAATACTTCAAATCATCATCTGTATTTAAAAAGACCTATACATATTTTAGTATATATATACTAATTTTCGTTGTCAATATGTTTTGTACTGATTTCGACTTTTTTTATATTTTTTTTGTATTTATAAAATCATAACAGCTTGCGCCGCATATCAGACTCACATATATTTACCAATATTATATCGGGTCCAATCTTCACAATCTTAACCCATGGAATACAATATTCATAATCCCTGCAAAATATTCCCATATATTTTCCCGGTCCCGGCACGATAATCGCACAGATTTTGCCACAGACCGGGTCAAACTCCAAATCCCGTACGTGCCCTATGAACCTGCCCTCCTCCACGCTCACAACCTCTTTTTCGCATAAATCCAGAAAACGCATAAAACAGACCTCCCTTGGTCTATCTTATGCGTTTCTTTTTGATTTTGTGCTTATAAAAGCGTTTTATTCATAAAATTATACATTAAATCTGAAAAGAATTACATCTCCGTCCTTAACAACGTACTCTTTTCCTTCCATGCCTACGATGCCCTTTTCTCTTGCGGCTGCAAGGCTTCCGTTGTCAAGAAGATCCTGATAGTTGACTACCTCCGCCTTGATGAAGCCACGCTCGAAATCAGTATGTATCTTGCCGGCTGCCTGTGGTGCCTTTGTACCTTTCTTTATAGTCCATGCACGGCACTCATCCTCTCCTGCTGTGAGGAAGGAAATAAGTCCGAGAAGTGAATAGCTGGCTGCTACAAGCTTATCGAGACCGCTTGACTCAACACCTAAATCCTCAAGGTACTCCTTCTTTTCGTCCTCATCGAGATCTGCAAGCTCCTGCTCAATCTGTGCACAGATAACAAATACCTCTGCGCCCTCTTCCTTTGCCATTTCTCTTACCTTTGCAACATGCGGATTGCTTGCGCCGTCATCTGCGAGGTCGTCCTCTGATACGTTTGCTGCGTAGATGGTAGGCTTTGCTGTAAGGAGATTATATCCCTTGAACCAAAGCTGTGCATCCTCATCATCAGGCACTTCAAAGGTTCTGGCCATCTTTCCGTCCTCAAGATGAGCCTTTACTGCCTCAACAAGCTCAAGCTCCTTTGCAAGTGTCTTGTCCATTCTTGCCTGCTTTGCAATCTTTGCAATTCGCCTGTCAAGAATCTCAACATCCGAGAAAATAAGCTCAAGATTGATTGTCTCGATATCTCTTGCAGGATCTACAGAGCCATCTACATGGATAATGTTTGTATCCTCAAAGCAGCGCACTACGTGTACGATTGCATCTACCTCACGGATATTTGCAAGGAACTGGTTTCCAAGTCCCTCACCCTTACTGGCTCCCTTCACAAGACCTGCGATATCAACAAATTCGATTGTTGCAGGTGTAACCTTCTTTGTGTGATAGAGCTCTCCGAGCTTTACGATTCTCTCGTCAGGCACTGAAACAATACCTACGTTTGGGTCGATTGTGGCAAAAGGATAGTTTGCTGAAAGCGCTCCTGCCTTTGTGAGTGAGTTGAATAATGTAGACTTTCCGACGTTCGGAAGTCCGACGATTCCGAGTTTCATGGTATATATATCTCCTTTAAATTGATTTCATATGTATTTTGTGTATCGGATGTTTGTTGATACAACTATGTAGTGTACCACATTGCAAGAGATTTGTACATAACCTAATATGCAGGAAGGTTTTCACATTTTATTATTCACTTACCATCTCATCACACTTAATCTGCTCGATATGTATGGCAAGGTAGCCTGTCTCATTGTCCAAAAACTCATGATTTAAGTCCTTTCCAAGCTCTTTACATATATCACCTGCCAGTGCGAATGACTCCGGATAATTTTTCTCGATAAACTGATTGAGATCAACCTTTAATTTTTCTCCGGTCGCGGCTCTTGATACCATGTGGCGGATATGGTTCATGAGGCGGTTGTAGGCCATAGTAGTGACATCTATGTGCTTTCCAATCTTTTCCTCTATAAATGTGGCGCATTTTCGAACTGCTGCCGCCATCTCCATGGCATCCGATACCTTTGAATTGTTTAAGGATGTATGAATTACTTCTCGTAGGTGTCAACTGCGTAGAGAGGCTCCCCCGCCTTAATCGGTCCGTCTGTGATGAGGCGGATTTTCTGATTATCTTTTAGCTCTGTGCAGATGACAGGAGTTGTAACTGATGGTGCGTTCGCCTTTAAGTAGTCAAGGTCAAGCTTCATGAGCACATCGCCCTTATTAACATGGCATCCTGCCTCAACCTGTACGTCAAAGCCTTTACCCTCGAGCTTTACTGTATCAATTCCTACATGGATTATCATACCAATTCCTGAGTCGGTTGTAAATCCCAAAGCATGCTTTGTATCAAAAACGAATAAAACAGTTCCATCCTCAGGTGCTACAACCACGCCCTCCTCAGGTGTGACTACTGCTCCGTCACCCATCATTTTGCCGGCAAAAGCCTCATCCGGTGCTGTTGAGAGGTCTGCTGCTATTCCTGTCATAGGGCTTGAGATGATAACTGTGCTTGTCGGCTCTTTGGTGTCAGCAGCGTCCTGTGCTTTATCTGAAACGGTGCTTGAATCTTCTGTTTTTGAATCAGTGGCCGAAGCTGCATTTTCATTCTTCACTTCATCTGCGTCTGCTGTATTATTTTCTGCTGCATCATCCTCGAAATGCTCCTCTGTCACACTCGCAAGATAATCCTCCAGATCTGATTTTATCACTGTTACTCTTGGTCCATAGATAATCTGTACGCCCTGTCCCTTGTGCACGACTCCTGATGCTCCTGTTGATTTAAGAAGCGCATCGTTTACCTTGTCGGGATCAATTACTGTGATACGAAGCCTTGTCGCACAGCAGTCCACATCTGAGATATTGGCTTTGCCGCCGAGACCTCGTGATATAGTCTGCGAGAGCTCGTCTACAGTCGCTTTGTCGTCAGAAGCTTTTGTATCCTTAGCAGCTTTTCTTGCATTTACATCTGCCTTGGTGTAGAGCTTTGTCTCTGTATCGTCATCCTCACGGCCCGGAGTCTTGAAATCAAACTTCTTTATAAGGAAGCTGAAAATAAAGTAATACAGTAAGAAATATACTATTCCCACCGGAATCACGAGCAGCCAGCTTGTCTTTTCATTTCCCTGCAATATACCAAACAGGAAGAAATCAAGTAATCCTCCTGAGAAAGTAAGTCCTACAGCGATGTTTAAAATATGTGCTATCATGTATGCGCTTCCTGCGAGCACTACCTGTACTGCAAAGAGAGCCGGTGCTACGAAAAGGAATGAGAACTCAAGAGGCTCTGTGATTCCTGTAAACATACATGCAAGTGTTGCAGAAAGTAAAAGGCTTCCTGCCTGTTTTTTCTTTTCCGGCTTTGCACATTTATACATTGCAAGTGCTGCTCCCGGAAGTCCAAAAATCATGAAAATGAACTCTCCCGAGAAATATCTTGTGGCATCGGCACTGAAATGTGCGATATTTGCAGAGTCAGCAAGCTGTGCGAAGAAGATGTTCTGTCCACCCTCAACCATATGTCCTGCAACCTCCATTGTTCCACCGACTGCTGTCTGCCAGAACGGCATGTAAAATACATGGTGCAGTCCGAATGGAATAAGAGCTCTCTTTATAATACCAAAGAGAAGTGTTCCGAAATATCCTGTTCCTGTCACCACTCCGCCGAGTGCATAGATTCCGTTCTGCACTGTCGGCCAGATAAAATACATTAGGATTCCTACAAACAGATATGCCACGGTTGAGATGATAGGCACAAATCTTGTTCCACCGAAAAATGACAATGCATTCGGCAGCTCAATCTTGTAGAAACGGTTGTGCAGTGCTGCCACTCCCAGTCCTACAATAATTCCGCCAAACACACCCATCTGCAATGACTGGATACCACATACTGATGTGATGGTTCCATCAAGCACATCCTTTGCAATGCTTCCGTCTGCAAGGATTTTTCCGGAAATCTTGAGCATCGCATTGATTGATACATTCATAACAAAGTATGCTATGACTGCTGAAAGTGCTGACACCTCTTTTTCCTTCTTTGCCATTCCGATTGCTACTCCGACCGCAAAAATGAGCGGAAGGTTATCGAATATGGCACTTCCGACCGCATTCATGATTACAAGAAGTGCATGGAGTATAGTCTTATCCCCGAGCAGCCACTGTAAACCATAGGTCTCAATTGTTGTGGTGTTGGTGAATGAGCTTCCTAGTCCTAAAAGCAAGCCTGCTACCGGAAGGATTGCGATTGGAAGCATGAAGCTTCGTCCTACTCTCTGCAGGACACCAAAAATTTTGTCTTTCATGAGCTTTTCCTCCTATAAATGCAGGGTATGTACCGATTTGCACCTATCATTCTTTTTTGCTCCAGCGACAAAAAGGAGGCACTTATCATACACTAACCCTGTTAAAAGTTATGTACGACAAATGCCTCCCTAAAAGTAACACGTCTGTTAAAGTTTATATCACAGAAGCTTTATCATTTCAACACAATTTTCCCAACGAATTTATTTTTTGTTAATCATGCTGTTTTTATACATGTTTTTTTGTGAATTATGTCTAATGTCTTTTTTCTCCAGACGCCTCCATGTTTCCATCACCATAAAGCATTCTTCCCCCGTGATGCCCTCTGATGAATACACAGCCTTTTGTATGATGCGCATGTACTCGTCCCAGTGGATTCCGCAATAATCCGGTCCGCAGTATTTTTCCTTAAGGTTAGCCAGATAAAGCTCATCTGTCCTGTTTTTTGAAGGATGTCCCAGTCCTTTGTAGATGCGGTTGTTTATCATTATTGCAGCCCTGCTGTAACGGCATTTTTTCACCCTTTTTTCAAGTCTTGCTTCCCACAAAATATTTCTTCGCCTTTTGATATAAACTATGATGGCTGTAAGTGCAGTCAGAAAAATCACACAGAGTGAGGTTTTTAAAATCACCGGTGGTATATGAAGTCTCGTTTTTGAGTTCTGAGCATCTGTACGTTTATCCGCACCTGACTGTGAACCATAAGCCTTCTCACTGCCATCACCTGATGTACTGTTTGCTGCAGCTTTTGATGTATCATCTTTTGCTGTGTCATCATTTTCTGCATCTGTATTTTTTGTATCTTCATTTGCAGCATCTTCATCTGCCGCAGTATCATTCATATGCTCACTATCATTATAAGCAGCACCGGTGTTTGTTTTCTTTCCGTTGACACCAATATAGTCAAACGGATTCTCACCTGTCACATACTCAAAATATCCCGGTGTCATCTCCACCGGAATCCATCCGAAATCATCCAGATATATTTCAACCCAAGCATGCGACTGCGAATCCTTCACCTCACATATATCCTCATCATTTTCACCGGATTTGAAGCTGTCCTCCTTTGCACAGTATCCGCTTACATAACGGCATGGAACGCCCATCTGTCTGAGTATCATCGTGCCAGCCGATGCAAAATGCACACAAAAGCCCTGTCTGCTATTTGAGAGGAAATTTTCAACTACATCCTTACCACCTGTGGAAGGAGGATTTTTGCTGTACTTAAAAGCCTTCGATGTCAGAAACTGCTGCACCAGCTGTGCTGCCGCAATCCTGTTGGCATCATTTTCTCTTATATAGCCTGTATACATCATATTGCTTGTGAGCTGTCCTGTCCTAAGAAGCCACTTTGCATCTTCCGCAACAATCCCGTCACCACCCTGCTTTGCAGTATAGTTTTCCATTACATAATTATTGTATGCCGCATAGAAATCATTATTGACCTCAAGAGGCTGCTCCGGCTCAAGGATAGACATTTCCAGACTACCATCGAAAAAGCCGGGGCACGCCGACACCTCGATAGTCTTTGTCCCTTTATCCTTTGTGATAAAAAAGTCTTCGTCAAAATCTATATCACCCTTGGCATCTATACTGTATGGGTCTATACAGTACGGTAAATAGGCGTATTTGGTGGAAAGCTTCTCCATCGTGATTGTATACTTTTCGGTGGCCGGATTGGTCTCATCATCATAATAACCATCAAGCAGCGTTGCTAATCCGATTGTAGTCTGCCAGGCTGTCATCCTTGAAGCATCATGATACTCTTTTTCCATCCCGGAAAAATCAGACTTTTTAATCCATCTGCCATTCTCATAGGTATCACCGTAGAAGCTTCTCAGATAAATATTAGAAGGTGCGCCTGATGATGCTTCTACCGTCATCACTGTTTTTTCACTGTAGCTTGGATAGTGATTACTAACCGTGCCATCCTGTAAATCAATCCCCACGCTGAAGAATGATTTTACGCTGCCCTCCAAATCCTTTTGAAAGGCAAGCATCTGTGGCTTTTTATCGGCAAGTGTATCAGCAAGAGGTTTAAATGAAAATACACATATGAAAAGTACTGCAGACACCGCCGCCATGTATAAAAACGCCGCCGCTATCCTTAAAGCCTCATTGCCCTGTGCACTGCCATTTGCATCATATCCTGCCACTGTGCGTGCGTTGCCATCTGCGATAAGACACCAGAGTGTACACAGCGTGAGCATAACAACCTCGCTGACACTTGGGCTTTTGCCTATGCACAGCTGTACCGCAAGCATAAGCGTTGGAAATAATGTGAGCATGCGTTTTCTTTTAATTTGAACCGCCAGTGTCACCAGCAAAAGCATAACTATAAACGATACAAAGCCAACAAACGCCCCCGCAAAGGCTTTATCGCCCTTTGGACAGACAAATGAAGTGCCATAGTACACATTTATTATCTCAAGATACCTGCCCTTTACATACAAAAAGCCGTCTTTTATATGCTCTGCAGCCTGCCAGTTTGCAATAAACACTCCAAGCACAAATACAAGCAGCAGCCCCGTATTTATCGCATGGCGCACCCATTTTCTTGTGTCAAGCGATGTAAGCCTGTTTATAAAGCCGCTTATCACCGAAAAAATAAACAGCCACACATACACATAATATGGGCATCTCACATGTGAAACGGTCGTATTCACAACAGACACTGCACACACCGTAAGAAGTACTGCTGCAGCTGCATTGGCAAGTTCAGTAAGCAGGACACCAAGCACTGTAAATACATTATTATAATCAGGCTTTATCTCATTTGTATCAGATCTCTGCCATCTGCTTTTCCTAAATGACAATCTCGTTTTTTTCATCCGCTCTGCCAACTATCTCCTCTCCCCTTTTTATCTGAAGTCTTCCGTCCACACTAAGCAGACACACAAGCTTTTCTGCCCGGTACTTTTCCTCATACAAAAAAAGTGCATCATTTTTTGTATCCGGCTTTATTTTAAGAAAACTGTTCAAAAATATGTAAAAGCCCTCCTCGTCATCCACTCTGGCTCTCACAATATCGTTTATGGCGGTATCATACCACGCCACATAATGAGAGCATTTTTGATCCATAAGCGAAAAGGAAAGTGAGACAAGAAGCTTCATAAATGCATCCGTCTGTCTGCCCTTCTTTATCCCCTTTAAGTCTGCGACTATGGCCACGGCACATGCCTTTGGCAGGCTGTTTTCCTTTACCATCAGCTCATCAGTCCTTGCAGAAAGCTTCCAATGCACACTCTGCAGCCTGTCACCGTTTTGAAACTCTCTGACATCAAACAGCTCCGACGGATCATATCCGGGTCTTAAATCATCATAGATATCAGAATCCCCAAAGAAATTTCTCACTCTGTCCGTTATCCTGACAGGAATCTCATCAATCTGCGGCATCACCTCAACATTTGCATATTTTTTAACTCTTTTCGTGACATAAAAAAGCCTTGAAAAGTCATATAGCTTTATCCTTACAAGCTCAAATTCATAATTGCCGCACAGGTTCACGCTGTACAAAAAATCACTGCCTCCTGACAGCCATTTTGTACTTTTTTCGCCGGATAAATTATTTTTCACCGTTACACGGTATTTTACACCATAAAAGCCTGCCTCCTTCAGCCGGCAGGAAAGACTCACCCTGATACTCTCGCCCTGTGTGGCGATAGCTATCGGAATGTTTATAGCTGCCACCGCCCGGTGCGCCTTTACAAGCAATGCTATAAATGTCAGCACCATAAACACACACATAAAGCAGCCAAGCAGTGCCAGCGCAGCATTACCGTATATCATCGACATATAAAAAACTATTGCCGCAGTAATTATTCCTATCAAAAAACTAATCACGATTACCTGCCTTTTTCACATAAGTTGTCGGCTGTTTTACAGCCTTTAGTATCTCATCTATCACTGAAAGCTCTGATACGTGTGATACTCTCGCCTTGGTATTTAGCACGATTCTGTGCTTTGTCACATCCGCAAATACAGAAACCACATCAGATGGTATGACATAGCTTCGCCCACTCAGATACGCATATGCCTTTGCCATCCTAACACACGCAATCGTACCTCTCGGACTCACTCCAAGCTCAATGTACGGACTTGTCCTTGTCGCATCAACCAGATCCACAATGTACGAATAAATACTGTCATGTATAAACACCTGTTCAACCTCTCCCTGCATCTCAACAAGTCCCTGTGCATTCATAACAGGCTTTATCGTATACTCATCAGCCTTCACACTTTTGCCCTTTGCGATATCCACCTCTGCCTCATGTGAAGGATATCCCATGCTCATACATATCATAAACCTGTCAAGCTGTGACTCCGGCAACAACTGTGTACCGGCGCTGCCCTTTGGATTTTGAGTGGCCATCACTATAAACGGCTCCGGGACCTTCCTGCTTATTCCATCCACAGTGACATTTCCCTCCTCCATAACCTCCAGGAGCGCAGACTGTGTTTTGGGACTTGTTCTGTTAATCTCATCTGCCAGAAACAGATTACACATCACGGCACCCTCGCGGTACACAAACTCTCCGGTCTGCTTCTGATACATCGAAAAGCCAAGTATATCAGCAGGCAGCACATCCGGAGTGAACTGTACTCTGTGATTCACAAGCGCCATCGCCCTTGAAAAAGCTACTGCAAGCGTAGTCTTTCCCACTCCCGGCACATCCTCAAGCAGTATATGTCCACCTGCCAAAAAGGCAGCAAATGCCTTGATGATACAATCATCCTTGCCCTTTACTGCCTTTTTTACTTCGTCTATCACTAACTGTGCATTATTCATTTGTCTTATCCCCCGGTTAATCATTTTAAACTGCCGATGATCATCTTCATCATCTTATTCATAAACAGCTATATATATTTTACATATTTAGTATCAATATTTCAACTTTTATCCCTTAAATTAAACAATTCTTAAAATTAATCACCTCTGCCGCTACACTGTTCCGGTGATGACAAGTGTGCTCTCACCCGGTGTGACAATCCACGCACCGGTTGTGCTATCCTGTGTGTAGGTTGCAGCCGGAACAGTGATTGCACCTGCCGTGCTCGAAAATGTGCCTGTCGCCTCATTGTAAGTGTAATCTGTAGCTGCGGTCCAGGCTGTGCCGTTTAATGCGGCTGTAAGATTGTTCAAAACCGGAGCAAATGTGTCTGTTATAACCACGCCTGTGGTATTGGTTGCCGCAACGCTTCCGTAGTTTTGAATCCTGAAGGTATAGGTCAGTGTACCGTTTTCCGTCACAGGAACAGGGCTTACTGACTTAGTAATTGCAAGATTTGGTGCAGCCTCGGCATTTACTGTCTCTGCTGCTGTGACCGGAGTGATTCCTGTGCCGCTTACTGTAGCGGTGTTTGTGACAGATGCCTCTGTGCCAAGAGGAGCATACTCATTTAACGCTGCCTCATAGATGACAGTTGCATTGCCACCTGCCGGGACATTTATGCCTGTTATGCTAAGAGGCGGTCCCTGGGTTACTGCAGGCGCTGCCTGGAGTGTGCCGTTTGTATAGTATTTTGTGGTATTATTCACATAGGTTAATGGTACAAGAGTGTTGGTGTTAAAGGTATAAGCACCTAGATTGTCAGAAAGTGTCAGACCGTTTATCGCGGTATTTCCGGAGTTTACGATGCTCACCACATAGGTTATTGTATCGTTTTGATTGTAGGTGTTTTTGACTGCTGTTTTCGTAGCAGAAAGCACCTCCAGTATTTCTCCGACTGCTATATTTGAATTGGCTACATTGTTGCCATAACGAAGCTGTGCCTGATTAGTAAATCGTGCCATATATTTTCCATCCTTTCATATATTCAGGTATGGTTTAATATATGACACAAATCTACAAATGCCACAGATTATTTACTGTCCTGTTTATTTTTCTCCACATCAGCCTTTTTGATAAGCTCCAGAAGCTTTTCAAGCTCCTCCTCATCCACGCCGGTGTAGCCTGAAAGCTCACTAAGACTCGGCTCGAAACCCTTATCGGATTTTAGTTTCTCCACTGCACGGTTTACTAATGAAACCTTTCCTACCACAGTATTCTCGCTCTCATCCTCACCGGTCTGCTCCCTGATACACTCTTTCATAGACTCCTCTATGGCATCCAAAAGCTCTTTTTCCACATCTATCTCATCCCCGCAGCCACAGAGCTCAGTAAGGCACATGAAAAGTCCCATGTTTCCCTCCTGTACTACGTCCTCAAAGCCCTCTGATGTAACGGCAAGCTTCTTTGCCATGGCAAGCACACTTTTGAGCCAGAAATTTGATATAGTGTGTATCACACTCTCATCACCTGCAAGCAGCTTTTTGTACATATCGTCCTGCTCGGCCTTTGTGTAATCAGGTATCTCTTCAAGCTCCTCAAGATACATCCTAAACATAGGTGAATCCGGGATAAGGCTGTCCTCGTCTATATCAGGCTCAGCTTCATTATCCTGCTTGGCCTTATTATTCTTTCCACCTGCTATGGCAGCCATCGAATCTCCTTCTGAGTAAATTATATTGTTCAATGCAGCATTTTCAGACGATTCATCCCCATGTAATTCGTCCTCATGTGATTCATCCTCATAATCGCCTGCACTCTCATTCTCCTGCTCATGCGGTGTGATGAGAAATTCAAATACCATATCCTCCTGCGCCTTATTAAGCTCCATATCCTTAAAATAAGACATGATTTCATCTCTGCCTATCGGCTCCGCTGATGTCCTGATAATCTCGGCCACGCTCTGCACTGTCTCTATAAAGGTATTCTGGTCTAACATATTTTACACTCTCCTGTCTGATTTTCAAAAACTACATAACTATATCAATCCCTGGATAAAAATAAACAAAATTAAAAGCGGCAGTATGAACTGAAAATACGGTTTAAGCTTCCTTGAAATCTTAAGTCCTGATCCTGTATTTGCCTCATCTATATACTTATCAAAGCCCCAGCCCCACTTTGTCACACAAAAAAGCAGATAAACCAGTGAGCCAATTGGGAGAAGCAGATTGCTTACCATAAAGTCCTCGCTGTCAAGCACATCCCTGCCTCCTATGAGGTGCAGATTGCTCCACACATTGTATCCAAGTACACATGGCATACTTGCAATAAGTATTATCACACCATTTATTAGCGCAGCCTTGTTTCTGGACCAGCCAAACATATCAATGGCAAACGACATAATATTCTCAAATACCGCAATAACGGTTGAAAAGCTGGCAAAGGTCATAAACATGAAGAAAAGACAGCCCCATATGCGGCCTCCCTGCATATTTACAAACACATTTGGCAAAGTGATAAAGATAAGGCTTGGTCCTGCGTCTACCTCCACCCCATAGCTGAAGCAAGCCGGGAAAATGATAAGGCCTGACATTATAGCCACAAATGTATCAAGAGCACATATTTTGGCACCCTCACCTGCAAGAGTGCAGTCCTTTCCCATATAGCTGCCGAATATCTCCATTGCGGCCACACCCAGACTCAGCGTAAAAAACGCCTGATTCATGGCCGCTGTTATTACATTCTTTATTCCAATTTCAGAGACCGCATCCAGATTTGGAACAAGATAGAATTTCACTCCTTCCAAAGCCCCTGAAAGTGTGATACTGTGCACCGCAAGGACAATGATAAGCAAGAGCAGAGCACTCATCATAAATTTACTGATTTTCTCGAGCCCATTCTGCAGACCACGGCTGCACACCAAAAAGCCAAGCACAACCGTAACTATCATCCAGAAAGCCATCTGCTTGGGGTCTGCAAGCATGTTTCCAAATGCAGCTGCCGTGTCATCAGTATTCATGCCTGATGTAAAATCTCCCTTTAGGAATTTAAAGAAATACGCAACCATCCAGCCTGAGACTGTTGTGTAATACATCATGAGCATGTAGCAGCCAAGCATGGCTATCCATCCGTGAATATGCCATTTACTGCCCTCTTTCTCAAGAGCCTTGTAGCTCATCACAGCACTTTTTCTGCTGGCCCGGCCTACAGCAAGCTCCATCGTAAGCACCGGAAGTCCCATGCATACCAGAAATATAAGGTAAAACAGTACAAAAATACCGCCACCGTTTTGACCTGTCACATACGGAAAACGCCATACATTGCCTATGCCTATAGCGCATCCTGCACTTACCAGTATAAATCCCAGACGTGATTTAAATGATTCTCTTTTCATATTTATATATCTCCTATTGTTATTGCGTTACGTTATCACCCTGCTGTGAGCATTGACTATTGCTTTGTGCTTTATTACTCTCCTCAAAGACTCGCAGCTCCTTTATTGCCTGTCCACCCATCAGATAGAGAATACCTGTATTGAATATAGTCATAAGGCCGATTCCTACATCTCCGAGATCCCAGACAAATGTGTATGCCGCGATACCGCCTACAAACAGCATAACAAGAGCCAGCACCTTGTACATGGTCTGTGAAATCCAGTTATCCCCAAACAGGTACGCAACATTACTCCTTGCATAAAAAAGTATACCAAGGAAGGTGGAAAAGCTGAATAAAAACAATGTGACTGCTATAAAAATAACTCCAAAATCTCCAAGATGATACCTCATAGCTGACTGTAATAAATCCATGCCCTCTTTCCCTGCCACTATATTCTCCGGTGCAGTGAGCATGATCATTGCCGTACAGCTGCAAATCACTATCGTATCTATAAATACACCGAGCGCCTGCGTCAGTCCTGCCTTTACAGGAGTATCGCACTCTGCCGCCGCTGCAGCGCATGGAGCTGAGCCTGAGCCTGCCTCATTTGAAAAAAGACCTCTCTTTACACCGTTCATGAGCACCGCTCCAAAGCCTCCCGCAGCCACCTGCCTGATACCGAAGGCTTCCTCAAATATCCTTGAAAAAACCGATGGCATCATGCCTATATTTTTAATTATGATAAAAATGGTTATGGCAAAATAGCACACCGCCATGATAGGAACAACTATGTCAAGCACCTTTACCGTAGCATTTTTCCTAAGCACTATTACAGCAGCCACTGCCACCAGAATTATTGTAGTATAAATAGGTGGTACGCCAAATGCATTTTCAAAGGATGATGTGACAGAATTGCTGATCACCTGACTTATGCCACACCAGCAGATTAGTCCGGATATAGCAAACAAAACAGCTATAATAACATGTTTTTTCTTTTTGCCTGATTTATCCTCAAAGTAATGGTGTATGTAATACGCCGGACCTCCACGATAGCCTGAGTACAATGGATCCGGCTCCTTGTGAAGCTGTGCCAGTGTAGCCTCCACAAAAGCCGTGGATGAACCTATAATGGCTGTTATCCACATCCAGAAAACCGCACCTGCGCCTCCCACTGATATGGCAGCCACAACGCCAACCAGATTACCCATGCCCACTCTCGTCGCCGTAGAGACAATGAGTGTCTGGAACGTGGACAGGCTGTCCTTATTTTCCTTTTTACCTGTCAGCGCCTTTATCATGTCCGGAAACATTCTGATTGGTAAAAGTCTTGTCCTTACAGTGAAATAAATTCCTGTCGGAATCAAAAGAATTATGAGCAGTGAGATTCCCACGCTCCCACCGCCGGGCAGTGGAATGTGTATCAGATCTCCCCACAAGAAAGAATAAACTTTTTCAATAAGTGCTACTATCATAGTAAATATCGTCCCCTTAGTTTTCATTGCTTCAACGCATTGAAGATGAAGCCAGTATTACTATGATACAATATGAGCAGGAAACTTTCAATATATTCTGGTTTTTTCTTTCACAAACAGTAATAAATACACTATAAGTCCCTTGCATATGAGATTATAATTTCTTATAATGATATAGTTGAATATTCAAAAGATATACGCCCCGGGAGATAAATAATGATAAAACTAATAGCAACAGATATAGACGGAACACTTGTAAAGGACGGCTCACTGCTCATAGATCCTGAGTACATGTCTGTCATCGACAGGCTCATAGACAAAGGAATAATATTTGTAGTCTGTTCCGGCAGACAGTTTTCAAGCGAATTTAAGCTGTTTGCTCCGATAAAGCACAAGCTTTTGTATATAACAGACGGAGGAACAGTCGTGCGCACTCCAAAGGAAATCCTAAAAACCTATCCTATGGACGAGGATATATGGAAGGGCATGTGCCGGATGGTCCGCGATGAGCTGCCTGCATGCGATTACTTTGCTGCTACTCCTGATTTCTGCTTTGCAGAGGATGGTGGCAGCCCAATCTTTCATCTGCTTCGTGATTCATACGGCTTTGAGATGCGTGAGGTTGATGACATCACAAGGCTTGACAGAAATGACATCATCAAATTCACTGTCTTTCATCCCGACAAGTGCGAAGAGCTGTGTACACCGGTTTTCATTCCGGCATGGAATAAAAAAGCTCACCTGGCAGCCGCCGGAAAGGAATGGGTAGACTGCAACGCAAAGGGTGTCAGCAAATGGACTGCACTCTCATACCTAATAGACAGATTCGACCTGCTTCCTGACGAAGTATGCTGTTTTGGTGACAATCTGAATGATATTGAGATGCTTCAAAATGCCGGTATAAGCTACGCCGTGTCAAATGCCCGCCAGGAAGTTATCGCAGCCGCAAAACACACCTGTGCGCCTTACTGGGAAAACGGAGTACTTAGTGTTTTAAAGTCCTTTTTATAATTTTTTAAATTTTTCAAAAAAAGTACTTGCATTTTTGTAAAACCCTGTGTATAATATCATTTGTCCGTGTGACACAGATATTCACACAGATGTTTGCGCTTCTAGCTCATTTGGTAGAGCACCTGACTCTTAATCAGGGTGTGCAGGGTTCGAGCCCCTGGAGGCGCATTTTTTGTACCCAAATTAATTTACCAACACTTTAAAAGAGGCCGGATTTTATTCCGGCTTCTTTTTTACATATCTCTATTTATATACATCTGTTTTTACTTTTTATCTGTTTTATTCTCCAAAGCAGCTTCAATCGCATCAATCACAATCTTAAGAGCCTTGATTCTCGCATATTTCTTGTCGTTTGACTCAAGCACATGCCATGGTGCGTAAGTGGTATTGGTTTTCTTTAGCATCTCATTTACGGCAGTCTCATACAGATCCCATTTTTCTCTGTTTCTCCAGTCCTCATCGGTAATCTTCCATTGCTTTTCCGGAGTATTCTGGCGTTCCTCAAATCGAGCCAGCTGTGTATCCTTATCAATCTGCACCCAGAACTTTATGATGACAGCACCCCAGTCTGACAGCTCCTTTTCAAATTCATTAATCTCATTGTAAGCACGCTGCCATTCATTCTCGCTGCAAAAGCCCTCTAGTCTTTCTACCATAACCCTGCCATACCATGTCCTGTCAAAAATAGCTATATGCCCGGTCTTAGGAAGACGATTCCAAAATCTCCACAGATAGTGTCTGGCTTTCTCGTTTGGCAGCGGACTTGCAATCGGATGCACCTCAAAGCCTCTCGGATCCAGCGCCCCTGTGATTCTCTTTATATTTCCACCCTTTCCTGCTGCATCCCAGCCCTCATATGCTATGACAACAGGAATCTTTCGCCTGTATAGCCTGTTATGCAGCTCGCTAAGCTTAGACTGCAGATTTTTGAGCTCCTTTTTGTATTCTTCCTCAGATAGTTCCTTATCAAGTGATATCTCAGAAAGCTTTGGAATCTTCTCAAGAGGGAACACATTCTGTAACAGTGGCACAGCAAGATTACTGTTTTTAAGTGCTGTCTCTATTCCGCTAACCAGCGTCTCCAGCACCTGAAGCTCAGCCCATTTTCTATTCTTTGCATCAACTATATACCAAGGATCTGCAGGCGAATTTGTATCATTCAGATATCTGTCAAACACATGCATACACTTGTCATAATGCTTATTCTGCCAGTCTTCATCTCCACTGACACGCCATCTGGTATCCTTATTCTCCTTTAATACCTCAATACGCTTTTTTTGTTCCTTCCGGCTGATTTGGAAGAAAAATTTCATAACAAGATAACCATTGTCAGTCAGCTGTCGCTCGAAGCGCTTCACGCTTTCAATTTTCTTCTTGTATTCCTTCTCTCCTATCTTGTCGTGCAGTACATCCTTTACTACCTCATCCATCCAGCCCGAATCAAGAAACTCAAGCTTCCCGTTTGCCGGAATCTTTACAAAATACCGATATAAAAAAGGCTTGCGTCTTTCCTCCTCTGTCGGCTCGTCCATGGTTGCGACCTTGAAAAATCGCGGATCAATATTCTTGATTACCTTACCGAGCACACTGCCCTTTCCTGCAGTACCCCAGCCCTCAAACAGCACAAGTACAGGCAGTCCATGCTCCTTAATCTGCATCTGAAGCACAGACAGCTTAGAGCGCGCTGCATGCAGGCGCTCATCCAGCTCTTCCTCCTCCGGAATTTGTGGTTTAATCCAGTTTTCTAACATGTAATTACCTCCCAAATATATAATTTCAGCCATAAAACCGCTACATCATTATATTAGTATAGCTTTTTTCAAGCTAATATACAATCTTCACACTATATTTGTTTCAGGTATGTTTCAGTTCTCCGCTTCTCCAATATTTGTCATTTTAAAGCCCTCTCCGTGCACCTCATGAGACTCAACAACCACAATAAAAGAATCCGGGTCTGTATCTTTTACGGATTTACGCACCTGGTACATTTCCTTACTGTTGCATGCACACATTACCACCTGAATATCGTCCTGCTTATATCCTCCCTGCGCCTTAAGAATAGTACTTCCGCGCTGACTGCATTCATCAATTACATCGCATATCCTCTTTCCATTTTTTGTGACGATAAAGGCTACTTTGCCTGAATTCATGCCATATATCATTTTATCAATAACAACCGCAGACAGTATATTCACTATCATGCCGTAAATCATTCCGTCAATATCCCGAAACAAAAGTCCTCCAACCAGAATAATTCCGACATCAGTAAGAAAAGAGATGTTGCCCATCGATAAATGAGGCCGCAATGCTTTTACAGCCATGATGATAAAATCAGCTCCTCCTGTTGAAGAATTTCTTGTATAAATCATGGCATAGCCTATTCCGCAAAATACACCTGTGCACAATGCCGCAAGCAGTCTGTCGCCCTGATACACCGGAAACAACGGCGCAACATAGTCAACAATAAAAGAAGACAAAAGCATGCATCGTATTGAGCTGACAAAAAATTTCCTGCCCAATAATTTGCAGCATAGTATCGCAACCGGAATATTAAGCAGGACCGTTGATAAACCAATGGAAATATTAAACAGCCGGTATAAAATAATCGAAATACCCGAAAAACCTGTCATAGGAAACTCTGCCTGCAGGGCGAAGTTATATATACCTATTGCATAAAAGATGCTTCCCGCAAGCTCCCACATAATCTGTACCAATAATTCTTTTTTCTTATTCATATTGCATCTATCCTCCAAAATAAATAAGCGCCCGGAAACAAATCTTACAGTGTAAATTACTGCACCTACGATTTGCTCCCAGACGCTTTAACCACTCATCCGGTGAAGAGTGAACGTTTTCTGATGTATGCAATTATTATATTTGAGATGTTAAATTAAGTCAAGCCGGAATCATCAATTTTCCAGATACTACTTCACAAGGTATGACAGCACATCACAAACTGCTGTAGAAACCAGTATTGCAACATACACTCATTATTTCTGCATAAATTCAAACACTGCCTCTTTCATCGGAATCGCAGGTATTCCACCTCGCTTTTGCACACACAATCCTGCAACTGCATTTCCCAAAACAGCACACTTTCTGATTTCTTCCCATTCCATCTTTTCTACGGGCTTATTTATAGAAAGAATACTGCATAATACGCCTCCCCAGAAAGAATCCCCTGCTCCGGTCGTATCGACCGCATGTGTCTGAAATGCTTTGATGATTTCTTTTCTGCTTTTTGTTGCCATAAGAACGCCATGTTCTCCCAATGTAATGGCAACCAGCTTTGGTCCCATAGCAAGAATTTCTTCTGCAGCCTGCTCATAACTTTTAGCCCCTGTCAGTAGAATACTCTCTTCATCCGATACTTTCATGACATCTACCAGTTCTACAACAGACTTCATTTTTTTCACTGCATACTCTTTGCTCTTCCAAAGAGACGGGCGGTAATTTGGATCATATGAAATAAGTACACCCGCTGCTTTTGCCATTTTTACTGCTTCGATCGTTGCGCTTTCTGCCGGCTCGTCTGTCAGCGATAATGATCCAAAATGAAAAATTCTGCATCCGGAAATTAACGTCTGATCCAATTCTTCTTTTTTTAACTGTGTATCTGCACCCGGTTTTCTTGCAAAAGAAAAATTTCTTTCTCCATTTTCACCGATTTCCACAAATGCCAGTGTTGTAAAATAATCCGGATCTTCGACGATAGCATCTGTATTGATTCCTTCCGTTTGAAGTGTCCTCTTTAAAAATCTACCATGCATATCGTTTCCAACTTTTCCAATAAAAGAGGTGCGATACCCAAAATGACTTGCAACTGTCAGAAGATTTGCCGGAGCACCACCGGGATTCTGTTCAAACAGTTTTCTCCCACCCTGACTGTGTCCTGCTTCCGTAAAATCAATCAGTAATTCCCCCAATGCCACAATATCAACTTTTTCTTCCATTTTTCAGTTCCTCCACAATCTCGTTATAACGTTTTTTATTTAACCGGTAGAAAAATAATACAACCGCAGTCACAATCCAAAGTGCACCTGGAATCGTCGTAAATGCATGTTTCATAATTGAAAGTACAGTTGCATTTTGTGTCTGATTTGCAATATAACCACATTTTCCAAGTAATCCTGCTAAAAGTGCTGTTCCAACTGCCATTCCGATTTTATTTCCAAGTGAAATAAATGCATACTGAAAACCGTCATTTCTAAGTCCGGTTTTCCACTCCCCATATTCCACACAGTCTGGAATAATTGCATAGATTGCAGTATTAAATCCTGAGAAAAAAAACTGTGTGAGACCTGATAATGCATAAAAAACAGCCGGTGATTCTTTGGCATTAAAGAAAAACATAGACAACATGGAAATTCCTGTAAATAAAGCAAAGAGAGATGCTGTTCTTCCTTTGTTATTCAACTTGCGGAATAATGGTTGAAAACAGGCTGCCCCTATGATAGAAGGAATAATGATGCACATCGAATAAGTTGTGTAGTAGGAGGCATTTCCTTCCACATATGTAAAATAATACAGAATATCTGCGTTTCTACCATATAATGTAAATCCAAATAATATCTGTCCTGCCAATGCAAGAAGATATGGTCTGTTCTGCATGACTGCTTTCAACTGTACCTTCACAGAAATTTTTTCTTTTTCCGGAATAATCACTGCCTCTTTCGTCTTCGCAAAGCAGAAGAAATGACAGGCTGTAAAAATACATCCATATATGACCGCAACCGTCAGATATCCTACCTTTGCACTGTGACTGCCGAATTTGCTGAGCAGTGGAACTGTGATAATATTTAACACACCAATTGCAATCATAGCTGCAACCGAACGGGATGTATTTATTTTTGCACGTTCATCAATATCCTGTGTCATAGCACCACACAAGGTTCCATATGGAATATTCACACAGGTATACCCCAAAACCAGCAGACAATATGTAATTACCATATAAATGATTTTTCCATTCTGTGGCCAGTCTGGTCTTGCCCAGAATGTCATAACAAGAAGGATTGCTGTAATTGGTGCCGCTACTAACAGCCATGGACGGTACCGTCCCCATCTCGATTTTGTTTTATCCGTAAGTCCCCCGACAATTGGATCATTGATTGCATCCCAGAATCTTGAAAAAAGCATAAGTGCTGACACAGCCGCCATACTGATTCCGAACACGTCTGTATAAAATATCATCAGAAAATTGCTGACGAACATCCAGCTGAAATTACATCCAACATCACCAAACCCATATGCAATCTTACTGATCAGCGGTACTTTTCCATTTTTGTTTTCGCTACTCATATGTCCCTCCTATTTTTATCAGAGTTTCTGACAAAACTCTATTCTTTCCTCATTTGGTCCCTTAATCATAAAAAACTTCACACCCTTTTCCCAAAATGGAAGTTCTTCGATTCCGTCTGTAATAACTGTGTATTTTTCATTGCAGATTTTCTGATACATACTTTCAATGTCTTCCACATCAAGTGCTACATGTTGGTATGCACCGTCTGACATTGCCGCCTGCCCATTTTCAAAAGTCTCTATACAGTAATTTTTTATCTGTAAAAATGCCACTTTTTCCCCTGCTTTTTCATTATATGTCTGCATAATTACTTCGAATCCAAGACTCTTATAAAACTCAACTGTTTTCTGTAAATCGTTTGTCGGGAGCCCGACATGGGCTACTCCGACAATTCCATATTTATTTTCCATACGAACTCCTTACTTTTCACTGACGTTGATAATCACTTTCATCGTTGTCTCGCGGTTATCATCAATATACTGGTATGCCTTCAGATAATCTTTAAAAGCAAATGTCTTTGAGATGAGCGGTTTCAAATGAACTTTTCCCTCATTTACCAGTCTGATTCCATCTATGTAATCATCATGGCGGTACATCATCGTGCTCTTAATGTCAAGTTCGTGATCATTTGCCACTGCAAGATCTACTTCTGCCATTCCTGCAAAAACAGCCACCAATACAATCGTGCTTCCTTTTCTTGCATATTTAATTGCCTGTCCCATTGTGATATTGTTTCCGGCACAGTCGTAGATCACATCTGCCTTATCCGGTCCAAATGCTTCGATCATTGCCTCACCGAAGTCTTTATTTTTGGTATTCACACACACATCAATTCCACATTCTTTTGCCTTTGCCAGTCTAAGATCACTAATATCTGTGATCATTACTTTCGCTGCACCCATTCCAATTGCTGTTTGTGCCACGAGATTTCCAATCGGTCCTGCTCCAAGGACTGCAATATTCATGCCAGCCACATCGCCCATCTGTTTTACACCATGAACTGCCACAGCAAGAGGTTCGATCATAGCTCCTTCTTCATAGGACATTTCTTTTGGAATAGGTGTTACTTTAGATGCATCCACTGCAAAATACTCAGATGCTGTTCCTGTTGTCTGAAATCCCATTACTTTTAATTCCTCACAGAGATTATACTTTCCATGACGACATGGATAGCAATGTCCACAATATACCTGAGGCTCTATCGTCACCTTTTGTCCCACATGAAACTCTGTGACGTTTTTTCCAAGTTCTGTAATCTCACCTGAAACCTCATGTCCTTGTGTTACCGGATATTTTGTAAACGGATGTTTTCCATGATAAACATGAATATCTGATCCACAAACACCAATATTCATAATCTTTACCAAAACCTGGTTTTCCTTTACCTCCGGAACCGGAACCTCTCTGAAAATAATTTCTCCTGGATTTGTCATTACCTGCTGTAACATAATTGTTTCCTCCTTTTTTATGCTGTTTTATTTTATGTTTTATAAATTGTTTTATTAAAGTAATTACATTATTACCTTGTAAACACAATTTGTCAATATGTTTTTTCATATTTCTATATATTTCATAATTTCAAAATCTATTTTTTGTGTATTTTTCACAATTAACACGCAAAAAAAACGGAAAGGAAACCGTAGTTACTGTTTTCTTTCCGTTTTTTACTATAATATGATATGAGGATCAAAAAATTTACAATTCACCCATATGTTTTGTAAAAAAGTATTTCGCTGCTCCAACAGCTGACGCTTCTTTCTTATACGAACAATTTTTTAAGTATGAAACATCATGCTCAAAGCCATTATATGCCATCACTTTTTCTCCCAGTGGTATCATATAATCTGACAATACACCTCCCACGTCACCTCCTAGTATGATATCCATATCATATGCCATCCGCAGATTTGATATCAAAACAGCAAGATGATCCAGATACTCATTCCATGTCTGCAAAGTTTTTTCATCACCACTTTCAATTTTTTCCATAAATGCATCCAGTGACTGCCTGTTATCTTGTGTCAGTACACTTGCAGCACAATATGCATCTGCACATCCTGATTTGCCACAATAACACTTTCTTCCACCGGGAACGAGTATCATGTGACCGAACTCCCCTGCTTTCTGGTTTTGCCCTCGAAACAGCTTTCCATCTATACAGAATGCACCTCCTAAGGTGTGGTTCAAAGACAGATATATCGCATTTGGATACTTTTGTTTTTTTTCTGCAAGCATTGCAGCATTAGCATCGTTTTCAAAATATACCGGAATTTCCAGCGCCTGTTCTAAAAAGCGCAGACTATAATTCTCTATACCTAAAGCATGGGATTTTAAAACGATCCGTTCTTTCTGATCAATAATTCCCGGAATCGCCACTCCAATCCCAAGCAGCGTATCCTTCGCTAATTCGCCTTCAAGAAAAGTTTTGACCTTTTGTGCCACCTCTGTACAATAGGATAATTCTGCCGTAAATTTTAAGCGGATGCGATCTTTTTTTATAATCTCATCTCCAAGATTTACTAATACCATTTCTATATGATTCGCTGTAATCAAAATTCCCATTGCATGACAGTATGACTTATTAATCCCTATACTTTTTGCCTTCCTTCCACCGGTTGAAGCATATTCCCCAGTTTCTTCCAACACCCCTTTTTCTAACAAGTCATTCACATTTGCTAATACAGTCGGCATACTCAGGTTTAACTCTTTTGCGATTTCTGCCTTGGATGTAACATGATTGTTCAGCACATAATTAATTATCTTTTTTCTTGTTATATTTCTTTTATCTTTATTTTCCGTTTTCTTATCCTCTTTTATTAAATATTTTACAAAAGAATTATATACTCTTTTATTCTTCTTGTAAAGTAATGTTTTATAATTAATCTCCGACAGAATAAAGGAATATCTGAAAAAGGGATTTGCATTAGATTATGACCGCTTGAAAAGACTTGGTGGCGGCTATCCCTGATACCTTATTCTTTCAACCAGCGTTTCCTTTTTCAGATTACTGCTTAAAACGCAGGAAAGTACAATCTGCAACAGACCGACCAAAAAAATCATAATAAAAATTGGTACGATTGGAACATGATAGATATTCATTCCAAATATTCCATTATGTTTTGCATAGGAAAAAAGTGCATAGCCGAGCGGCAGACCAATGATCAAAGCTACGCATATGGTACCAACCGTAAACATCAGTCCCTGTAACTGCAGGCATAAATTTAATTGTTTATTTGTCATACCCACAGCCTGTAATATACCATATTCCTGCTTTTTTGTCGTAATATTCATGATCATGGTATTCGCCATATTCATAAACCCGATGAGTCCTACAATAGCCATAAACAGATAACAGCCAAGCTTCATCATGCTGCTTGCAAATTCGGCAGCTTGTAACTGCGCATGATAAGTATCCATTTTTATATGCGAAGTATTAGAAATCAAAGTATTCAGACTTTGTTCTACAGATGCCACATCTTTTTTATCACAGTCCACCCACAGATAGCCATAGGCTGTTCCTCTCGGATTCATGGAACGATATACACCTTCCGGAATGACAAGACAAGTGTCCGCACTTACAAAAGATCCTGCAATCTTTCCCTGATAGGTATAGGTTCCACTTCCATTCTCAAAGTCAAATGCAATGGATTCACCCGGAGCATATCCATCTTGTTCCATCCACGTTGACCAGCCAAAGAAAATATCACCATTCTTTACCGCCTGATCATAGTCCATAGAGCCAATATCCCCGTCCTGGCGCATAAAATCAAAATCCTTTTTACTCACAATATCAGCCGGAAATCTTGTTCCATTCAGATTTACAGAGACAATCTCTCTCGTCATGACATCTGTTACTCCCGGAACGCTTTTGATTTCTTCAATCAGCAAATCATTCAATGGATCATCCGTCAGAATCGTATCCAGATTATTCTCCGGATATCTTTCATCATACTCAGCAGAATAGTCAAGCTGCTTTATCTGCGGCCATGTCCACGATGAACTGATTATCGAATGTTCCGAGAAAGTATCCCTAGAAGTGCTCTGCCAGCAGATGGCGAGAACACCAGACTGGATGCCAGACATCCTGCTCCGTGCTGATGGCTATGTTACAGAATTTTATAAAAAAGACTAACGAAAATGACAGTACTGATCATAGAGACCAGTGCTGCCATCTTAATTATTATTCTTCTTGTTGTTCATCAAGTTCCTTAATTGTTACCCCTGCAGAATTTTTCCATTCTACATTACCATTTGCACTGCTTCCACATACAAAGCTTGCTGCCCCTGATGGGGTATTGAACAGAATGTCATCAATTAAAGTATTTTTATCATCAAGGATTTTTTTATATTGATCTCTTTTCTTTAGTACATATTCTGGGCAGCTTTTTGTAACTTTGGAAGAGATAACACTGCCCTTTTTCACAACAAATCCGTCGCTGGTTCTTACGCCTATTGAATTTATACCTCCACGTGTACAGTAAAACGTCTCGCTTTCCGAAGAAGTATTTTCTCCATTGTCATTATTAGCAATCAATGGAACAAAAACTTTATGTCCTAGTGTACCAACAATTACCTCTGCATAATCAATAAACTCGTCCAATTCGCTTTGTTTTTCTTCAGAAATATTTCCAGGCGTAGGATCATTATCATTTTTCACATCATATCGCTTTGCCTTAAGAGCAAGCTGATAAAATTGATGCTCAAGATAGCTAATTTCTGTTGGTCCAAGGGAATCATTTGACGTTGTAAGCGCAATTGCTTCTGTCCAATAATCCTTCTTGGGATTACGGTTATGCTCAAATAATCTGTTAAGAATTCCTTCTCCATTTTTCCGAACACCCGCCTGGCCGATATAGACCACATTTCTGTCATTCTCATCTTTTCCAAAAAGGAAATATACCCCTGTCTGCTTAAGTTCCGACCTATCTTTGCATATATCAAGTGAAGTTCTTGGAATTTTAAATGCCAAACCTGTCCAATTAGCAAGGGTGCATTTTATTCGACCATTGACGTCTCCGTCCATCAGATAGAGCTGTATATTTTTTCCTCTTGCCATATGCTACTCCTCTTCAGTTTTATCAATGAAACCGCCATTTCCACCAATACCATAAAACTTCTCAAAGTATGCCATTAAGCGATCGATAACTGTCTTTTTCTTAACAGCTCTGTTTCCGCCACCAAAACGGCTTACTGGAGGGAGGATTTTATCAATATCCGTACCTACAGTTTTTACCTCTCCTTCCTGGAAGGCATTTTCTAGGAATTTTCTTGTTTCAACAGGTTTAAGGCGCTCTTCTTCTATAATAATTTGCAAATCATGCTCTCGCATCTCAACCACATAATCGTGCCACTCATTCATAACATCATCGATTTCGTTAACACCATTAATAAAGTTTTCGATAAGCGCTTTTTTGCTTCTGAGTTCTGGGCTTGAATCAACTGCTTTACGAATTGTTATCAAGATTTCCTTATCTTCACAATGCGTATCATGATACTTGTTAACAAGCATCATGATATAATCAATATTGATTTCAATCTGCTTAATAAGTTCCACTTCAAATACAATATCATCAACGATATCTGTACTCTCACCGTTTTCACGCTTACGCTTCCATTCATCGCGTAAATCCTGATACTTTCCAAGATAATCCTGAAGATCTCGCTCACTAATAAGTTCCTTATCCTTGAATTCATCAAATGCAACGAGAAGATTTCTCATTCTAAGAATAGCTCCAAAGAGCGAGATAAACTCTTTTTGTTTTTCCTCTCCCATTATCTGCGAGTCCATAACCGGGAACTTATTAGTTAGATCCTCTATCATGTCAATATAACCTGGCATTGGTTTTCCATCTACAGATTCATAGCCGTAGTAGTAGTCTTTGAAGCTTTGCATCAAGACTATACCACCAGCATTCTCATCACCAAATTGAGAAATAGCCGCATCTACTCGCTTCTGCAAATTTCTAAAGCAAACAATATTTCCAAATGTTTTTATACTATTCAGAATACGATTTGTTCTACTAAATGCCTGAATCAATCCATGCATTTTTAAGTTTTTATCCACCCATAAGGTATTAAGAGTAGTCGCATCAAATCCTGTTAAGAACATATTTACAACAATGAGCATATCCAGCTCTTTATTCTTCATTCTTAAAGAGACATCTTTATAGTAATTCTGGAACTTATCACTGTCTGTACTGTAATTCGTATGGAACATCAAATTATAATCTTGGATTGCTGCCTCCAAGAAATCTCTTGAATTCTGATCCAATGCAGATGTATCTTCAGGATTTTCTTCATCGAGGATTCCATCTACTTCTTCTTCATTTGCGCCATAGCTATAAATTACAGCAATCTTCAAATTCTTAGTAGGATCGTTCTTTATAATATTTCGGAACTCATCATAATACGCCTTAGCCATCGGAACAGATGATACTGCAAAAATAGAATTAAATCCGCTCAGTCTCTGTTTCTGTTTTATTTCCTCAACTTTTCCTCTATCTGCAGATGCAACTTCCTCAATATTAGTCAGCGAATTGAAAATATATGTTTTATCTCCTCGATATGTCTTCTGATCAAAATGATCCAAGATATACTGAGCAACTAAGTGTATTCTCTTAGGGTCCTCGAATGCTTTTTTACGGTCTATATCAAGAACTTGCTCATCATCGATATCTGGTTCCATTTCCATCGTCTTATGATATTCAACCTTGAATGGAAGTACATTCTTGTCATTAATAGCATTGACAATTGTATATGTATGTAACTTATCTCCGAAGGTCTGCTCCGTTGTTGTAAACTTTGGATTACAGATTGATCCAGTATTTGATGGGAATATTGGTGTTCCAGTAAAACCAAACATATAGTATTTTTTGAAGCTATTAACAATGGCTGCATGCATGTCACCAAATTGGCTTCTATGGCACTCGTCAAAAATGATTACAACTTGTTTGTTATACACCGGATGTTCCTTAAACTTTTTAATAAAGGATGACATCTTTTGAATTGTCGTAATTATAATCTTTGACTTGGAATCTCTTAACTGCTTCTCCAAAATTTTTGTAGATGAGTTACTATTGGCAGCACCTTTTTCAAAGCGATCATATTCCTTCATTGTTTGATAATCCAAGTCCTTACGGTCAACAACGAAAAGGACCTTATCAATATAAGGAAGATCTGATGCTAATCTTGCAGTTTTAAACGATGTAAGAGTCTTTCCAGATCCTGTGGTATGCCAAATATATCCACCGGCTGCAATATCTCCATATTTTTTATAATTGTGCGCAATTTCAATCCGGTTGATAATTCTCTCAGTCGCAGTGATCTGGTATGGTCTCATAACCATCAGCATATTCTCAGATGTGAAAATGCAATATTTTGTAAGGATGTTTAGAATAGAATGCTTAGCAAAAAACGTCTTTGTGAAATCCACTAAATCCACAATAATCCTATTGCTTGCATCCGACCAATATGATGTAAATTCAAAACTGTTACTGGTCTTTCCTTTCTTCGTATTCGTAGCATTTGCGTCTTTAATTGCGTTAAATCTAGTACTGTTAGAGTAATACTTTGTATTTGTACCATTTGAGATAACAAATATTTGAACATACTCAAACAGACCACTTCCAGCCCAGAAGGAATCTCTCTGATATCTATTAATCTGATTGAAAGCTTCTTTTATTGCTACTCCACGTCTTTTTAATTCAACATGAACCAAAGGTAATCCATTGACAAGAATCGTAACATCATATCGATTATCGTATTTTGCTCCATCAGCCTTTCCGATTACATATTGATTGATAACCTGCAAACGATTGTTATGAATATTCTTCTTATCGATCAAAGAAATATTCTTTGACATGTTATCGTCACGCTTTAATACCTGGACATAATTCTCCTGGATCTTTGCAGTCTTTTCAACGATTCCTTCATTTTTATTTGCAACACAATCATTGAAAAAACGCTCCCACTCTGTATCAGAAAACTTATATGCATTCAATTCTTCTAATTTTTGACGAAGATTTGTAATCAAATCTTCCTCTGTATGAATAGGTAAGTACTCATATCCCTGTTCACATAACATCCGTATAAACTCTTTTTCCAAATCAGCTTCACTCTGATATTGATCAGAACGATGCTTCAAAGGCTCATATTCTGTGACAACTGTATTTTCATTTGTCTCTGCCACCACATTAAAATATGGCATCCGTAACCACCTCTCCTTTATTCAACTTCGATAATAAAATATGGGCTCATGCTATGCCTAGATACCTCACCTAACACAGCTCCCGATGACATCACCCGGCATTTTGACATAACATCTTTAGATACTTCTTCAAAATCAGTTATCTTAAACCAGGTTTTAAAGTTAGAAGCTTTACCACGATAATATTCTGGAATATATTTTCACCCGGTGCATCTTTAGATATTTCGACTACATGCGCCCAATATCTATCAGCCTTGCCACTATTGATTAAAAGAATCTTAGGGTTTTCATTATCACAAATTTCACTTATAACTTCGGAAGAAACTGGTGCATCTAATTTTCCATACCAGACATACCCATATTGTTCTATAACAGCTCTATGGGCTTCTATAGTACCGCATTCTGGTGCAAAATGTTCTCCAAAGCGTAATGCTATGGTTTTCACTTTAATTTCTCCTTAAATGTCATTAATTTGTCTCTATAAAATTCATACTGTTTATTCCTTACATTAATCTCAGCAGGAATTCCAGCATTAAGATCTGTACAAATCATTTCAAATTCATCAAGAATTTTTACAACTTTATCTTGTGTGATTTGATCTGGAATTTTAATTTCAATTTGCTTTATTTTTCCTGCTGTTATTAAGGGCTGGCCACCACCTTTAGCAAATCTGTTCAATGCTATATTTTGCAATATATAAAATATATATTTTAAATTATTTTCCGGTTTGATATCCGCAATCAAGGTGTTATCTGAAACATCATAACTCCCACTTGCAAGGTGCACATAACCTGCGTTAGCACCAACACGAGCTATTAATATATTTGTTTTGTCATATGAAGCTCTATTGGTTCTTGCGATAATTCCAGTTGAACCATACACAGGATATGGTCCTGTTTTTGACCTTTCCTTTGATTTACCTGAAGAAATCGAACTACATACTTCTCCAAGTTCTAATTTTGCATATCCGAACACATTATTGAACAAGTCTAATTATGTTCTGTCTGTCTAGCAATTATCTTTCCAGTAGAAGCATATGTCAATAAAGCATCCCTGTAGTATTCATATTGTTTTTTTCTTGCCTCTATTTCTGCTGGTAATCCAATACTTAAATCGGATGTTATCGATTCAAAATTATCGAGTACATTCACTAGGTGGTTCTGCACATCAATTGGTGGTACAGATATTTTTAAACCTCTAACAAATGTCAAATTTGCCATTGCAAGTTTTGACCCTTGCGTTAAATTTAAAAAATGTGGATATAACGTTGTACAAGCATAATATATATATGACGGATTAATTTTACTTGTATCTTTAGGATATACCCCAGCAATGTTTTGATTGATAGCTACGTCAAATGTTGTAAATGCAACTTTTCCTATAGTTGCGCCAACCAATGCGATAAGCGTTGTGTCTTTTTTCATCATCTTGGCTGATGATTTTTCTAGACCTAATTCCGTTATAAATTCTGTAGGCTCATCAACATTTTTTTTATTTTTACAGACAGTCGATCCTAGCCACGGGATACATCCATCTTCCCAATAGTCACTCACTTTTCTTGAAGGTGTTCCACCTGCTACCACATCACAAACATCACCCAAATTACATATATCATAGTCGCTGTTTCCATTTAATAGGTAATCACGATAGAACTCATATTGCTGTTTACGAGCTGTAAGCTCGGCTGTAAGCTCGGCTGTAAGTAACGTGAAAGAGTCCAACACGCGGACTATTTCACGTTGTACCTCCAAAGGAGGTACAGGGAAGCTCACTTTTCCCATTAGTTTTTTTGATACATTATATCTGGTCACTCCGCTTGCCGTCTTTCCTATTTGATACCTCAACTCTGAAGATCTAAATAGGTGTTTTGCGAAATCTGGCAACAATATAGAAGGATCATCAAATCTAAAAATGAAACAGAAACTATTCAGATATAAATTTTCTTCTGGGATTTCTGCTACAACTGATGATATTCCGCATTCATCTGGAGTTTCAGATGATCCCGTAAAGACAATATCTCCATATTCTAGTGTTCGTTGTCTTTCGCCTGGTTCAATTCTCACCTTATCTTCTACATCTAAGCACAGCGCAGGATTAGAATATACATTCTTATATGTAATAAACTTTGAATTACCATCTTCAAAATCTTTTTTTGATTTTCCCGTTAATCCACCGTAAAATTTTCCACACTCTCCTAGAGTCTTATATTCAACACCTTCTGGACAATACTGGGTTATTAAGTTTGATAATTTACTCATCTTCCCCATCCTCCTTTCCAGAAATGAGAGTCTTCAATATTACTCCATCTTTATTTTTCCATGCTATTAAACCGTTTGTACTATTTCCTGTCACAAAATTTGCTGCAGTTGAAGCACTCTTAAATATCATATCCGTCTGTAATACATTATTAACCACTACATTCATTCGAGCTTTTTCAATTGATTTTGCACCTCGAAATTTTTCTGAGTAGGCAATATTGGATGATAAAACAGAACCTTTTAATACAGTATATGAACTATTACTTGAATCAAAATTCATGATTGCATCAATCCCTGATTTTTCTCTTTTCAAATAAAGTATCATTATTAATCCACCTCGATTTCTGCGATGATTTTATCAATCTCATCCCTCAAAACCTGTTCACGAGCCACGATTTCTTTGATTTCCGCATTCAGCTTTACAATGTCAATTTTCTCTCTGATATCCTCTGCCTCTACATAAGTGGAAACCGAAAGATTATATTCTTTCTCCTTAATTTCTTCATATGATGCCAAATATGAAAGATGCTCTTCTTCGGTTCTATTAGAAAATACATCTACAATACGATCAATATTCTCTTTAGTTAATTTATTATTGTTTGTTACTTTTACACATTCATTAGAGGCATCGATAAATAACGTATTATTATCTGTTTTATTTTTCTTCATTACCATAATGCACGTTGCAATTGATGTACCAAAAAACAGATTACTTGGCAGCTGAATTACACAATCAATAAAGTTATTATCAATTAGATATTGTCGAATCTTCTTTTCTGCCCCACCTCGGTACATAATTCCTGGGAAACACACAATTGCAGCTGTTCCATTTGCCGCTAACCAAGAAAGGCTGTGCATGATAAATGCTAAATCGGCTTTACTTTTAGGTGCTAAAACACCAGCCGGTGAAAATCTTGGATCATTTATAAGTAATGGATTATCATCTCCTTCCCATTTAATGGAATAAGGGGGATTGGAAACAATTAGTTCGAAAGGCTCATCATCCCAATGCTGTGGATTTGTCAGGGTGTCCTCGCACTCAATATCGAATTTATCAAAACCAATATCGTGAAGGAACATATTAATACGGCAAAGATTATATGTTGTGATATTTATCTCTTGCCCAAAGAATCCTATTTTGACAGAATCTTTTCCTAACACCTTTTCAGCTTTTAATAATAAGGAACCCGAACCACACGCAGGGTCATATACCTTATTTACTGTTTTTTTACCAACCGTGCCTAATCTAGTTAAGAGCTCTGAAACATCCGCAGGTGTAAAAAATTCTCCACCTGATTTTCCAGCATTTGAAGCATACATTGTCATCAAATATTCATATGCATCACCAAATGCATCTATATCATGATCTTTTACTGATCCAAGATTCATAGATGCAATTCCATCAAGGAGCTTTACCAGTCTTTCGTTTCTCTTTGCAACTGTTGATCCCAGCTTATTACTGTTTACATCGTAATCATCAAACAGTCCAGCAAAGCTGTTTTCTGACTGACTTCCCTTTGCAGACTCCTCTATATGTCTAAATACTTTTTCAAGTGTCTCATTTAAATTATTATCTTCCGCTGCACGAACCCTAACATTGCAGAAGAGTTCACTTGGTAAAATAAAAAATCCTTTTTCCTGTACAAGCCCTTCACGAGCTTCTTCTGCATCGGCATCTTTCATTTTTGCATAATCAAAATCTGTATTTCCAGCTTCAATCTCTCCTACATTAACATACGCGGTTAAATTTTCAGATATATATCTGTAAAACATTGTTCCAAGCACATAGTTCTTGAAATCCCATCCATCTACCGCACCACGTAATTCATCAGCGATTGCCCATATCGCACGATGAAGTTCATCTCTTTCTTGTTCTTTCTTATTTTCCACTGCCATCTTGCTTTTCCTCCACTGTATTATTTTTGTCAGCCTCTGCGCTTTGTCCGCTTTCAACCCAAGCATCTACTTCTGATACCTTGAATTTATACTGACGCCCAACTTTATAAAAAGGAATAGTTTCTTTTCTTATCCATGCACGGATTGTATCTTTGCTGACTCCTAGATGGTTTGATATTCTTCCAAACTATACCATCTTTCAATATCATTCATTTCTTAAGTCTCCTAATCTTTAAAACATATTATTTAAACTTATTAGATTTTTGCTTATCTTTTATCTGCAAATAATAGTTCTTCACTACCTCA
This sequence comes from Agathobacter rectalis ATCC 33656, assembly GCF_000020605.1. Lineage (NCBI taxonomy): Bacteria > Bacillati > Bacillota > Clostridia > Lachnospirales > Lachnospiraceae > Agathobacter > Agathobacter rectalis. The sequence continues at coordinate 1,280,462 of NC_012781.1, read as the reverse complement.
TAAAGTCTGTACAGACTGTTATCTGGATTTGAAAGTTCCTTAATCAAATCTTGATATTCATCTGAATTAGTTTGTATCTGCTCTGTACTTATTAGGTATTCGTTTCCAAAGCAAATACAATTTCCACTTTGATCTTTTATGCATCGTGAAATATCATGTGTTTCAGAAAATGTTGGCATACAGAACTCTGAATATAAATACTGCCGCAATAATAACTTATTACCGCTTTCATCTCCGAAGTGAGCTCCAACATATTCCCCAAGCAGTACCTTCTGCACCAACTTTTCATACTTAAGTTTCGGTGAATACATTACAATTTGAACAAAATTGAACTGCTTCATTACTCTCAAAATCACAGATAGAATTACCGTTTTGGGCTCATTCAATTCACCGGTATTCATCTGATTCATCACTCCGGCTTCGCCTTTATAGTTCTCTATCAAATTTTGATCGAGAACCGTGTATCTTAGCTCCTTATAACCAATCTTTATGAACTGCAAGAACGAATCCCTATCATCTCTATCTTTAAATATTCTATCTAAAAAAGGAATGAATAAGCAGACCTCCACTTTATCACTTGAATACTCATATAACATCCGGAATGCCGACCATCTTCTAAAGGTTGTAGTCGACTGATCAATAAGTGTATCGCATAACTCTCTCATCTCATTCGATGGAGCAAATGCATAGTATCTAGCAAATAAGTATTCCTGAAATCCTGGATCAATGTACAAAATCTCTGTATCTTCTTCATACATCATGCAGGCTGTGGCACAAACATCATGAAGGAAGCTTTGAGCCCTAAGCTTCTTAGGATTTTCGACAGTCTTCTTCGATTCTAATTCTTCAAAGAAAATTTTGAACGTATCCGAATCAAAGGAAAATATCCCTTGTCGGAAGGTTACTGCACAAAACTCCTGGAATACTGTGGTAAACTCCTCAGAGTCACTCACACTCCGGAAAATTCTTTCATATGCTGTCTTGTCTTTATCATGATCAAGGACAATTGCTTCATAAGCCTCTTTATAAAACAGATACCGCTTTGCTCGTAAACTTTGTAACGTACTATGCCTCTCAACCACAAATGTTAACATCATTGGATTTGAGACAAACGCACCGTCCTTTTTTATAAAATTATCATCAATACATTCTCTGACTGTTTTCTTTGCTTCAGGATCATCCTCAATTAGTAATCTCCCCACCAAATCCTCAGACTGCGATTTATCAAAAGGAAGCAAGTACAAATGAACAAATCCCTTTATTCCAGAATACGCATCACAGTCACGCGAAGTCATAACAACTTGATTGTCTGGATATCGCTTTAAGAAGTTACTTAATTTTCTTTGAAAAGAGTTAATGTCCTGCGGATCTATTTCATCCACTCCATCTAGTAGCAATTGGCATCGACCAGCTGTTAGCATTTGATGAGCATGTTCCGGTGTGAAAGATTCATCCATATTCTTTACTGTCTCAACGATAATGTCGAAAAGTTCTACCTGATCAAAGCTAAACTCTCTCAGCTCTATGAATATTGGTAATAAACCTGTTTCAGAATACTTTTCTGCAGCATCCACAAATAAATGCTGTAGCATTAGTGATTTTCCCATACCACCATTAGCTATAAGCAATGTATTTTTTGTTTCAGCACGACGATCAAATGTTTTTAATTTTTCTAAAGTTGCATCTATAATTAAGCCATTTTTATTTCTAAGAAACACTCCTCGCTTTGTGCCAATATAATTGCATACATAACAATCATCCAATAAGCACTCTTTCCCGCCTAACACGGTCATTCGGCTATAAGTTTCTTTTGCCTTCCGGATGTACTCGCCGAATACAGCAGGTTTTTCTTTACTGTAGTAAGTCTGCTTGACAATTTCATCCGCCGAGCCTTTCCCATTTGCAATGGCCTTGAACTGATACGTTAATGCTTCCGCAAAATACATCTTATTCGCCTTTTTCCCTGAGGCAAGTTTTATGTCAAACGCCAGAAGTAAATCAATTAATTTTTCATCATCAATCTTAGATGCAAGCTCCTTTGAGTACTCCTCAAATCTCTTATCATCAAAGGCCTTTTCTATTTCTTTCCATAAAGTGGATTTCGGATTGCTTCTTCCTGTATACCACCTTCTATATGTATCAGGCTGACTAATATACTTTTCTGGAATTTCATGTGCAAAAGCTAGAGCAACGAAATATTCCGCCGTCTCTCCTTGCGATTGAATGCCGCGTAAGCCACTTGTTTTCGTCTCGGAGTTGTAAAAAGGCTGTATGAATTCTTGATAATTCACTTTTTCACTCCTTCTTTATCCCGTCTTAACGAAAAATCCCGTATAAATCCCGTCATCTTCACAAACTGCGTCACCGACAGAAAGTCACAAAAGCCGGATAATATTTACATCAAAAGACACATAGAAGTCATGCGAAATTATGGTGATTTCCATTAAATCATAGTTATTCACAATTAATTATACACTACAAACCCGATTTACGCATTACTTTTTTATTCTTGCTTGATCGTCCGGGAGGCCGACGTTAAAGGTGCCCATCATCAGACGATGCGTTCCCTGATCAAGAACGGTCCTATCTGACTCTGATGAACAACTAAATAACTAAACCAGCTGAATAGGACAAGCTGGCCAACCCAAGGAGGAAAGCCACATGGCAGAGAAAAATTATGATTACTGTAACAAGAAGAGCTACAATGGCGTAGCACCAAAAGAGAATGAAGCTTTGGTTCCATTCTTAGCACATGAAGTTTTAAAGAATTACCATCAGGATATTAGAGACGGTATTCGCAAGCGTAATGAAGGAATTATCGAAGATAACTTCGAAACCTGGAATATCCGCGGCAAAAAGATTCTGGTAGGATTCACTACAATCCCAAAGGATAAAGTTGAATCTTACATGAAGCAATTCTGGAAAGAAAAGGATGACTATCTTGAATCCACTCGTAAAAAGAGATGCTTAGTTCTTAATTCCAAGGGCGAATACATCCGCTGCCCTAAGTGCAATAAATGTGAAAGATGTGAACGTCCAGAAAAGGGTCAGTACCTCTCTCGCTATATTTCATTAGACAAGTTTACGGATGATAACAGCGACGATGATACTAATCGCAGCGGCTGGGAACCAACAGATAACACTTCAACTGAAAACTCAGTTCTCAGTCTTATGATGATCGACGATCTCATCAACGAGGTGTCCCTGAAGTACCCAGAAGCTAAAGCAATCTTCTCTCTTCTGATGGACGACCCACAAATCAGTAATGCTCTGAAGCAGATCGACTTGAATAAGGGAAAGAGCCAGGCATATGAGTACGTAAAGAAAATGCAGGCATACGCCAAAGAACTCTACAACAAGAATTATCGTTAATTTACAAGCAGCGGCCGGACACCAACTCTCCTGTCGCTGTTTTTCTTATTTCTACTATCTTTATAAGGTAACCCCTAGGGTTCATTTTTCCTTGTTATCTATCCCCCAGTGTCAACCCCGCATTATGAACCAGTTTCCACAAAGTCATTACTTCACATAAAAAGAAAGGCTTTCCAGCAGCTAATCATACTCATTAACGATAGCTCTCTTAAAAGCCTTTTATTTACAGTGTTTTTTCTACTTGCCTGGGTTCACCTTTGACATCAATACTACTGTCTCGACGTGATAAGTATTCGGAAACATATCCACGCAGCATATCTTCTCCACTCTATACCCTCTGTCCATAAATATCTGCAAATCCCTTGCCAGGCTTGTAGGTTTACATGAAATATAAACCATATTCTCAACACCATACTCTATGATTTTCCCAATAGCCTTCGGATGGATACCGTCTCGTGGTGGATCAAGAATTATATAATCCGGTTTTTCCTCTATCTCATCAAGCACCTTGAGGACATCACCTGCGATAAATTTACAGTTATCAAGACCATTAAGAGCTGCATTTTCCTTTGCTGCGCAAACTGCCTCCTCAACTATTTCGACACCTACTACTTCCTTACACACCGGTGCCATAAGCTGCGCGATGGTGCCAGTTCCACTGTAGAGGTCGTAGACTGTTTTACCGTTTAGCGAATCCTTGTTATCTCCCAGGATAAACTCTCTCGCTGTCTCATAGAGCACCTCCGCTCCGAGTGAGTTGGTCTGGAAAAATGAGAATGGTGTGATTTTGAATTTCAGACCTAAGAGCTTCTCGTAGAAATATGAATCTCCGTAGAGCACCTCTGTGCCCTCGTTTTTGACCACATCTGCCACGCTGTCATTTTTTGTGTGTAAAACGCCCTTGAATCTGCCGTCATAGTGCCTGGTCAAAAGTGCATATCTAAAGCCTGCGAGCAGTTCCTCCTCGTTGAAGCCCTCTGTCTGTGTGGTGGTGACAAGGTCGACTATGATTTCACCGGTTTTTGTTGCCTTTCTGACAAGCAGATGCCGCAGATAGCCCTTGTGTGTTGCTCTGTGGAAATATGGGATATTGTTTTTTGAAAAATAATCAAGTGTTGCCTTTAATATTGTCCTGAAATCCTCATCCACAATCTGACAGTCTGATACTGTCACAAGGTCATAAAAGCTTCCTCTTTTGTGCATGCCAAGCGCAAGAGGGCCATCCTTGTACTCATCACCGAAGGAAAATTCCATCTTGTTTCTGTATTCACTCTTTTTCGGACTTCCATGTATCCCTATAAACTCATATCCTGACTCTTTTTCAGTGCCGATAGCATCCGAAATGAGCTTTTTCACCTGGGTAAGCTTCATATCAAGCTGCTTTTCGTAAGGCACTGTCTGATATGTACAGCCCCCGCACATTCCAAAGTGAGGACATGGCTCTTCTGTCTCCAGAGGCGATTTCTCAATTACCTCCATGAGTCTGCCCTCTGCTCTTTGATGCTTTACTTTATTTACAACAAATTCCACCTTCTGTCCCGGAATTGTATTTTTCACAATTACTCTGTCGCCATCATCTGTAACGGCTATTCCCTTGTTTGGGAAGTCTACTCTTTCTACGGTTCCTGTTCCTCTAAATCCTTTTTTCATGTAATTCTTATCTCTCTTTATACTTTATTATTCCTTTGTATGCCTGACTGCAAATGCCTTGCTTCACACATAAAGAAAAATGAGGACTACATATGTAGCCCCCATTATCTAAAAACGATTATTTCTCTTCTTTAGTCTTTGGTGCCTCTTTTTCCTCTTCAGCATCATCATCGTCTTCATCCTCGAAGAAATCATCATCGAATTCATCATCATACTCATCATCGAAATCATCTAAATAATCCGGTGTGAAAAACCTGTAGATACCATATGCCGCTGCTGCAACAGCAACTAATACACCAATGATGGCAAATATGATAACAGCCTTGGAAGGCTTCTTGTCTTCCTCTTCTTTTTTGAGAAGGTCATTAAGCTTTGCCATGCTGAGCTTCTCTGCAAGCTTGTTGTCCTTTAATAATTCTTCAACTTTACTCATAATTCAATCCGCTCCTTTTCCAAAAGTAATTGTCAAATGCTATTTGTTAAATCCATTATAGCATATTATATCCAATTTTCCTATAAAAATTACAATAATTTTAGTCAATTTTTTTCAATTTGGCAAATGAAGCAAACATCTTTTTGGTACCGGCCTTGTCAAAGTCCACAGTGACCTCATAATCCCTGCCGCCTTCTACAATTGCCATGACCTCTCCCGCGCCAAACTTGATGTGTGATACTCTGTCTCCTACCTTATATGAAAGGCCGCCGGTGGTATTGGCACTGGCAAATGACTTCTGATTGCTCACAGGCGTGTAGACAGGTGTCCTTGTACGCTGTGTATTAAAGGTGGTCGCATACTCTGTGCCGTATGTAGGTGTCTTTTTGAAGGCCTCCTTAGCCTTTCTGTAGGTGCTCTGTGAATTTCTTTCAATGTCATCATCACGGCGCTTTGGCTCATAGACCTCACCTGACATAAGCTCACGCGGAATCTCCTTCACAAATCGCGATACCTTGTTGAACTGTGTCTCTCCACGCACCATACGCATGCGTGCAGATGTGATGGTCAGATGCTCCTTGGCTCTCGTGATGCCAACATAAGCAAGACGCCTTTCCTCCTCTATCTCGCTTGTCGCATCATCACTCGTGATTGACATATAGCTTGGGAAAAGACCATCCTCCATGCCCGCCAGATACACATTCGGAAACTCAAGTCCCTTAGCACTGTGCAGAGTCATAAGAACCACATAGTCGCTGTTTTCGTCAAGACCGTCTATATCGGCTACAAGCGCTACCTCCTCCAAAAAGCCACTGAGAGTAGGATTCTCCTCCCCCTGCTCGTAATCAACAGCCTTGTTTATAAGCTCATCAATATTCTCAATACGCTGCTCTGCTTCATCCGTGCCCTCTGCCTTCAGCTCATCGACATAGCCGGTCTCATCGATTATTGCCTGTATGAGCTGCGAAACCGAATCCATCTCGGCTCTCGCACGAAGTGACTGTATAAACATCACAAAAGGCTTTATCTTGCCTGCTGACCTCGCCATGCCCGGCACCTCATCGACATAGCGCAGTGCCGTATAGAAATCTATTCCCTTCTCAATGGCATAGTCTGTCACCTTATTGATGCTTGTAGCTCCGATGCCGCGCTTTGGCACATTTATTATTCGCTTTACCGCAAGGTCATCATGGCCATTGTCAATAGTCTTTAAATATGCAAGGATATCCTTTATCTCTTTTCTGGCATAGAAATTCACGCCGCCGACAATCTTGTATGGTATGTTGGCTGCAATAAATTTCTCCTCGAAGAGACGCGACTGTGCGTTGGTTCGGTAAAGCACAGCACAGTCCTTATAGCGCGCCTCACCCTTTCTCACGAGTCTCGCTATCGAACGCGCCACATAATCCGCTTCCTCGAAGCCACTCTCAAGCTGTTCAAAGGTAATCCTGTCTCCGGCTCCGTTGTCAGTCCAAAGGCGCTTGTCCTTTCTACCCACGTTGTTGGAAATGACGCTGTTGGCGGCATCTAGGATATTCTGGGTAGACCTGTAATTCTGCTCAAGCTTTATGACCTTTGCATCTTCAAAATGCTTCTCAAAGTTTAAGATATTGTAGATATTGGCACCTCTGAACTTGTAAATGGACTGATCATCATCACCAACCACACACAGATTCTTATACTTCATGGCAAGAAGCCTGATAAGCTCAAACTGCACGGTGTTTGTGTCCTGATACTCATCCACCATGATATATCTGAAGCGCTCCTGATAGTAATCCAGCACCTCTTTATCCAGCTTAAAAAGCTCTACTGTCTTCACAAGCAAATCATCAAAATCGAGTGCGTTATTCTGCTTTAGGGCATTCTGATACTCCTTGTATACAAGTGCCTGCTTGCGCTTCACGAAGTCACCTGTGAAGCGGTTTTCAAACTCTATCGGATCAATCATCTCATCCTTTGCAGATGAAATGACATTTAAAAACATCTTTTCCTTATACATCTTGGTATCTATTTCAAGACGCTTGCAGATGTCCTTCATCAGAGCCTTCTGGTCGTCAGCATCATATATGGTAAAATTTGTGTCATATCCCAGCCTGTCAATATACCTTCGCAGTATACGCACACATGTCGAATGGAATGTAGAAACCCATATGCTTTCCGAACCATAGCCCACCATATCATCAATTCGCTCACGCATCTCTCCCGCAGCCTTGTTTGTAAAGGTGATTGCCATGATATTGTAAGGATTGACGCCACACTCATCTATCAGGTAGGCAGTCCTGTATGTAAGAACCCTGGTCTTGCCACTGCCTGCCCCCGCTAAAATAAGAAGCGGTCCCTCTGTGGTCAAAACGGCCTCCCTCTGCTGTTCATTCAACATATCTAAGTTCATCTGTTTTCCTCTCAATTCTCCAGTCTTATTACAGGCACACAAACCATAAATACAAAAATAATTTATCTACAGCATACCACAAACATATGTTTTGCACAACCCAATATGAGAAAAATCAAAAAAAACTTGTCATATAGTTTTCAATACTATATAATAAAAGTCTGAGGTGATGATATGGAGAATGACGTTAAAGAATTTTTATCAGAATTATTAAAACAGCTTAAATCAATAGATTACATAAAGCCGGAGGATATACCAAATATTGATTTGTACATGGATCAGGTCACAACCTTCATGGACGAGCAGCTCGCTGCATCAAAGCGCTATGAAAGCGACAAAATCCTTACCAAGACAATGATAAACAACTATGCCAAAAACAATCTGCTCCCTTCTCCGGACAAGAAAAAGTATTCTAAGGAACATGTGCTCACACTGCTTTTTATATATTATTTCAAAAATATATTGAGCATCAACGATATCCGCTCGATTCTTAATCCGCTTACCGAGAAGTATTTCGGCAATGATGACGGATTTACGATGCAGGATGTCTATACTGAGGTTTTCAGCTTAGAGGCGGAGGAATCGCAGAAGCTCCTAAAGGACCTCGGCAAGAAATACAAGATTGCCGGTGAGACATTTGAGGATTTTCCTGATGAGGATCAGAAATTTCTTCACACATTCAGCTTTATCTGCATGCTGAGCTTTGATGTCTACATCAAGAAAATGCTGATTGAGCGCATGATTGACAATCTAAATGAAGAAAAAGAGGCTTCTTCCCATGAAAATACACATTCAGGAAAAGAAAGTAAAAAAACAGGCTCAAATTAATGAGCCTGTTTTTTTCCCCTATGATAAACTAATCCTCTTTGTCAGAGCCATCCTCCATGCGTGAAAAAACCATATCATATCCATCGTTGCCGTAGTTTAATGATCTGTTCACACGGCTGATTGTGGCTGTGGAAGCCCCGGTCTTTTCTGCTATATCAAGATATGTCTTCTGCTCTCTAAGCATCTTTGCCACTTCAAATCTCTGTGATAGAGAAAAAAGCTCATTTACAGTACAAACATCCTCAAAAAATGTATAACACTCTGCTCTATCCTTGAGACACAAAATAGCATCAAACAAATGGTCTACTGCTTCTGTTTTAAGATTCTTGCTCATCGTGTTCTCCTTTTTCATGCGATTTATTTATTTTTAATTTTAACATATTAAAGTTTTAAAGTAAACAGCTTTCTTGCAATTAAATTATGATATGTTATACTAATGTTACTATCGCCTAATAAATCAGAATGGAGTAAATTGAAAATGAAAAAAGTAGGATATTTCTTTTACACATTTGTCCCACTGCTTGCAGTTGAGGCAATTCAGACTATCGCCTTATTCTTTATGATGGGCATGGGGGTGTTTGGACAGGGTTTTGTCGGAAAACTTGCTTTTCCGTCTGCAAACGTATCGGACCGCCTTGAAAAGACATTTACCTCTGTAAATTTTAACATGATGATTATGGTCATCTATGCACTCATTACCATTGCGATTTTTGGCATGTGGTACTATGCCAGATACGAAGGTAATTTTCTTCCATCCCCTAAGAAAACCTTCAATCCCATGATGATTGTGGCAATCGTCATACTCGTGCCGGGTACACAGTTTGCTGCCAATTTCATCGCTAACTTAACCGGCTACATCCGTCCCGACTGGCTGCAGCAGTACAACGAGCTTTTTGAGACATCAGGCATCACAGATACCACCTTTGTGACAGTACTTTATTCTGTAATACTGGCGCCAATCTGTGAGGAGCTTATATTCCGCGGTGTAACCATGCGCTGTGCCAGAAAGGCTTTGCCATTTGCTCTTGCCAATCTGATGCAGGCTGCACTTTTCGGACTGTTCCATCTCAACTGGATTCAGGGCATATATGCCTTTGCACTTGGCATAGTGCTCGGATATGTGTGCGAACGCGGTGGCTCTATTTACTACTCTATGGGGCTTCATCTGCTTTTCAACCTTTGGGGCACACTTTCAGGATTTTTCCCTGATCCCGGTAATAGTGTAGTGGTCTTTGTGGTTGTGATTGTGGTTACAATTGTTTCACTGGTGGCCGGATTTGTACTGTTCAACAAAGGACGAAGAAAGCTCCCCATAAATTCTACAGGAATATAGACACGCCCGCCAGACTTACTATCATCATAATCATGCCGGCAAGCAGTACTCCAAGCATGACAGCGGCAACTGTTGACTTGAAATCCATATCAAGGATACTTGCCGCAAGTGTTCCTGTCCATGCACCTGTTCCCGGAAGTGGGATACCTACGAAAAGTAAAAGTGCAACAAACAGACCTCTTCCGGCCTTTGCCTGAAGCTTCTTACCACCCTTCTCTCCTTTTTCAAGGCAGAAGCTGAAGAACCTTCCAATAATTGGTTTGTCTGCTCCCCAGATGAGAACCTTTCTTGCAAAAAGATAAATAATTGGTACCGGAAGCATATTTGCAATGATACAAACGATAAATGATGGCACTATCGGCAGCCCCATCACCTGTGAAACCGGAACCGCTCCTCTGAGTTCAATAAGTGGTACCATTGAAATTAAAAAGATGTAAATATATTTTTTTAACATGAATAATTCTCCAAAAATTTAATTAGTGTATGCATCTGCTCATCCGTTCCTATGGATATTCGCAGATAGTCGTTGATTCGCTCAGGTGAGCTGAAATGTCTGACAAATATATTGTCTGCCTTAAGGTCCTCAAAAAGCTTTGTTGCAGAAACATTTGCGGGCTTTGCAAATATAAAGTTGCTCTTTGAGTCACAGAATGTAAAGCCAAGTCTCTTAAGCTCTTTCTTTGTCCATTCACGTGTCTTTATAACCTTTGCTGTGGTCTCTTCAAAGTATGCTCTGTCTTTTACCGCTGCTGTAGCTGCTTCGATTGTGATTCTGTCCATTGTATATGAATTGAACGAATATTTCACATCATTCAGATACTTGATAAGCACAGGACTTGCCATGGCAAAACCAACTCTTGAGCCTGCCAGCGCGCGTGATTTCGAGAATGTCTGTACCACGATGACATTATCATATTTGTCAATGAGTGGAAGCGCACTCTCCCCGCCAAAATCCACATATGCCTCATCTACTACGACAATTACATCCTGATTATGCTTTATTATATCCTCTATCTCATCAAGAGGCATGAGCTTTCCTGTCGGGGCATTAGGGTTTGGAAATACGACTCCGCCGTTTGCCTTATAGTAATCTGACGGTACTATTGAAAAATCATCAGACAATGGAAGTTGCTCATAAGGGATTCGAAGCATATCTGCCCACACATCATAAAATGAATATGTAATATCAGGAAACAGTATCGGCTTTTTCGAATTGAAAAATGTCATAAAAATCATGGCAAGTACATCATCAGAGCCAACTCCGACAAACACCTTTGAGCTGTCTATCTTATAGAAATCCGCAATTGCATTTACCAGCTTATCAACCCTTGGATCAGGATACAGTCTTAAATCATCTGTATTGAAATTACTTAAAACTTCCTTCACTCCCGGTGCTGGCGGATAGGGATTCTCATTTGTATTTAACTTAATAACACAGGTATTCTTTGGCTGTTCTCCCGGTGTATAAGGTACAACCTTTCGAATGTTATTTTCCCAGTCTCTCATTCTTTTCCTCCAAATTTAATTATATGTCAGCCCATACATATTTACTAATCATTCAATTTTCTTCTCAAAAAAACATGATATCAAACATAAAATCAGCGTTTTTATTCACTTTAAAATATGCACCCAAAAAAATGCTAACAATTTTACTTTACCTCATTTACTTATGTTTGTAAAGGTTGTATATTACACTTAATCACTATTTTTATATATATTTTTATCTATTTTTAATCAAGGGGGATTATAAATAATGACTAAAAATAATTCAAAGGATCTCACCGTAGGTTCTCCTACCGGGCTCATTCTGGGCTTTTCCCTTCCGCTGCTTCTCGGAATGCTTTTTCAACAGGTTTACAGCCTTATGGATACAATAATCGTCGGTCGTTTTCTAAGTGTTTCGGCCTTAGCCGCAGTCGGCTCTACCGGAAGCATCTGCTTTCTCATCATCGGCTTCTGCCAGGGTGTGTGTGCCGGCTTTTCACTTCCTATAGCACAGCGCTTTGGTGCCAAGGATGAAAAAGGACTTAAAAAATATGTAGGAAATGCAGGAATTGTCTCTGTAATTATCGCAATAATCATGACGGCACTCACTGTGCTTCTCTGTGGTCACATTCTGACCTGGATGAATACGCCAGGCGACATTTACGACCTCGCCTACCAGTATCTGATTGTCATATTTGCAGGCATTCCTGCCACAATACTGTACAATCTGCTGTCAGGATATCTGAGATCTCTCGGCAACTCGGTCATACCTGTTATTTTCCTTATAATCGCGGCAGTTCTAAATATCGGTCTTGATTTACTTTTCATTCTGGTATTTAACATGGGCGTGTTTGGAGCGGCTTTTGCAACCGTACTGTCACAGGGTGTATCAGGAGTGCTGTGCATCATTTACATAGCAAAAAATGTACCTCTGCTGCATGTAAGCAGAAATGATTTGGAGCTTGACTCTTCATATGTCAGAAATCTGATGGTCATGGGACTTCCTATGGGCTTTCAGTATTCGATAACCGCTATAGGCAGCGTCATACTGCAGACTGCCGTAAACGGCTTAGGCTCCATCGCAGTTGCCTCAATGACCGCTGCAAGCCGTATTTCAATGTTTATGGTGTGTCCATTTGACGCACTCGGCTCCACAATGGCCACCTACAGTGGACAAAATGTCGGCGCAGCCAAATTTGAACGTGTAAAGAAGGGGCTTATTTCAGCCTCAGTTATAGGATCGGTCTATTCGGTTTTGATTTTTGTGGCACTGCTGTTTATAGCCAACTATCTGATTTACCTGTTTGTATCACCAAGCGAAACAGAGGTTGTCGCACAAGCTCATCAGTTTCTGCTGATAAATGCATTTTTCTACATCCCGCTCGTTCTGGTAAACACAATCCGTTTCACCATACAGGGTATGGGTTTTTCCGGCTTTGCGATGTTTGCAGGAGTAGCAGAAATGATTGCGCGTTCGCTCATCGGACTTGTATTTGTACCGATATTCGGCTTTTCTGCCGCCTGCTTTGCAAGCCCACTCGCATGGATTCTCGCAGATGCCTTCCTGGTGCCTGCATTCATCCACTGCCTGCATAAATTGCAGAAAGCAAAATCTAGTCAAGTTACAAGTCTTTAGTAAAAAGTCATTACCAATGATGTATTTAATAGTGTATTTAAAAATTAATTTATTTCACAACCTAAGGAAAGCACCGGCGAACATACTATATATTGAGCTTTACGAAGCAGCTTAGAAGCAGTTAGAATTATGTCCACCTACAACAATGCCCCAGCATGGACGCTGGGGCAAGGCGTTATGCGCCATGGACGGCGCATAAAAGCCGGTTGTGTCATGGTCTAAACACCCTAAATCATAATTCTTACTGCTTCTTAGCTGCCGTAGTACTTGCGAAATATATAGTATGGTTCGCCGGTGCTTTCCGCATTATAAAAAGATAATTGAAAATCTTATGCATTTACCGCATCTATAAATTTTTGGAATGCTGCACGTCCCTCATCAGTGCACTTGTACACTCCTGCACACTCAAGCACTTCTTTAAATACAAGTCCAATCTCCTCATTGATGATAACATCAATATTAGACTCATCAATCTTATCATACTTAGACATAAACTTAAGAGCCCAGTCAGCATGTGATGCAAGAGTCTCAGTCGAATGCAGATCCTTTCCTGTAAGGATTGCATCCCTAAGCTCTGCCATCTCACCCTTTAATCTGGCCGGAAGCACTGCAAGTCCCATTACCTCGATAAGTCCGATATTCTCCTTCTTTATGTGATGAAGGTGGGCATGCGGATGATATACGCCAAGCGGATGCTCCTCTGTGGTGATGTTGTTTCTGAGCACAAGGTCAAGCTCATAGTCTCCGTCACGACGTCTTGCTATAGGTGTGATAGTGTTGTGTGGCTCTCCATCTGTCTCTGCAAAAATAAATGCTTCTTCATCTGTGTAGCCTCTCCATGCAAGAAGAATCTTATCTGCAAGGTCAATAAGCTTATCTTTGTCTGCTGACTTGATTCTGATAACAGACATAGGCCATTTTACGATACCTGCCTCGACATCCTCGTAGCCCTTGAATGTGATTTCTTTCTCTATCGGAGCCTTTGCCATAGCGAAGGTATAGTGTCCGCCCTGGAAATGGTCGTGACTTAAGATAGAGCCTCCAACGATTGGCAGATCTGCATTTGAGCCTACAAAATAGTGTGGAAACTGTGTCACAAAATCAAGCAACTTTCCAAATGTGGCACGCTCGATTTTCATCGGTGTATGCTTTGAATTGAACACGATACAGTGCTCATTGTAGTATACATATGGTGAGTACTGGAAAAACCACTGGCTGTTGTTTATTGTAACAGGGATAATTCTGTGGTTTTCTCTTGCAGGATGGTTTACGCGGCCTGCATAGCCCTCATTTTCCTTACAAAGCTGGCACTTTGGATATGCACTCTGCTTTGCATTTTTAGCGGCAGCAATTGCCTTTGGATCCTTCTCAGGCTTTGAGAGATTGATTGTCACATCAAGTGTGCCATACTCTGTGTCTGTGGTCCATTTCATATCCTTCTTTATGCGCTGTCTTCTGATATAATTGCTGTCACAGCTTAATTTGTAAAAATAATCGGTTGCCGCAAGTGAAGACTCATTGTCGTATAAATCCTTAAAGCGAGCTCTGATCACGCTTGGTGCATTTACAAGGCAGCCCATCAGCTTTGTATCAAAAAGATCCTTGTATACAATGCTGTTTTCTTTCATGATGCCATTGTCATATGCGTATGTCATCATATCCTCGAGTATAGCCTCAAGCTTCTCCTCTGCCTCTTCCTGTGTCCATGCAGGCTGAGCCTCTACCTTTTCAAATGTCTCATCCTCAATATCGTCCACTCCGAGTACCTCGAGAAGTCTGTTTACTGTGTATACCTCATCAGCAGGGTCAACAAGTCCTGTTGTAAGACCATATTTTACTAATTCTAATATTCTCTCCTGAATCATGTCATGCTCCTTAATCATTGTCGGGAAAAACCTGTTTATCCGTTACTGTTATTTCATATTGCTAATTTTATGCCAGACGGCTAGGTCCGTCTCCGATTGAAACAACATAAAACTCAGGTGTCTTTCCAACCTTCTCTTCATAGGCCTTTGTCAGGTTTGCCTTAAACTGATCAATAGCCTCGTCCTTTACTATGCTGACTGTGCAGCCTCCAAAGCCGCCGCCTGTGATTCGTGATCCGATAACACCCGGAATCTTCCATGCCTCATCAACAAGTACGTCAACCTCAGGACATGATGTCTCATAATCATCACGAAGTGATACATGTGAAGCATTCATAAGCTTTCCAAATGTCTCGATATCATTTTCCTTCAGTGCCTTAACAGCCTTGATGGTACGCTGGTTCTCATAAACCGCATGCTTGCCTCTCTTACGTGCAACCTCATCCTTAATCGCATCCTTATGAGCCTCGAACTCTTCATCTGTCAGGTCACCGAGAGTCTTGATGTCACATACTGTCTGTAAATCCTTAAGAGCCTGTGCACTCTCATTTCTTCTGTCATTGTAAGCACTTGTTACAAGGCTGTGCTTAACCATGCTGTTTGTAACCACGATCTTTGCACCGTCCAAAACGATTGGTGCATACTCAAAATCAAGAGTATTGCAGTCAAGGAAAATTGCATTGTCCTTTTTGCCCATTGCAGATGCAAACTGATCCATGATACCGCAGTTACAGCCGTTGTAGTTGTTCTCTGAATACTGACCGATAAGTGCAATATCCTGATTTGTCACGTCAAAGCCGTAAATATCCTTTAACATATATCCTGTAACCACCTCAAGAGATGCTGATGAAGAAAGTCCTGAGCCGTTTGGAATATTTCCGAATAAAACAATATCAAGACCGCTTTCAAGCTTCATTCCGCGTCCCTCGAAAGCCCACATAACGCCCATTGGATAGTTTATCCAAAGTCCGTCCGGATCAGGTGTAAACTCATCAAGTGATGACTCAACCACCCCCAGATTGTCAAAATTCATAGAGTAGAAACGAAGCTTCCTGTCGTCGCGCTTTCTTGCTGCCATATATGTACCGATGGTCAGTGCACAAGGGAACACATGTCCTCCATTGTAGTCAGTATGCTCACCGATCAGATTTACACGTCCCGGAGCAAAATATACTCTGATATCCCCATCTGCTCCAAAAAGCTCCTTGAATTTGTCTAATACGTTCTGCTGTATCATTTTTTCTTCTCCTTTGCTGATTGTATTTGCGTTAAATTGATAGTTAAAATAATTCGTTTTTTCTTTATAACTCTATTATAACTGCACATTTTTACATTGCAATACATCCGACTGAAAATGCAACATAACAAATCAAATCATGCAACAAAATTACATATGTTATTATTTTATTTTTTAAAATTTTTAATAACATCAAGTGCCGGCAGCACATTTCCATCATAGTCAAAGAGTGCCTGGTTTGCCCACTCATTGCCGCATGGTCCCG
Organism: Agathobacter rectalis ATCC 33656; assembly: GCF_000020605.1. NCBI lineage: Bacteria > Bacillati > Bacillota > Clostridia > Lachnospirales > Lachnospiraceae > Agathobacter > Agathobacter rectalis. Next base: position 1,263,966 of record NC_012781.1, on the reverse strand, counting down.
GATCATTCATGTACTTAAGTGAAGCAGGTGTAGCCCAGCCTGAGCCCGGTACAGGAATCCACGCAGGCTCCCACCAGAAAAATCCTTTTCCGTGGTCATCCACAACATTTGCCACTCTGTTTAAGAAATCCTTTGTAAAGTCAGCCTGTCCCTCAATAGTCATAGGATAATCTATCTTCTCAACAAGCTCCGGTTTTGTCGCATAACCCTTGCGCTCAGAATCAGCAAGCTTCTCGTACTCCTGGTAGCTGTCCATTGTAAAGCCCATGGATACCTCAGCGATGATAAGGTCCTTATTGAAACGCTTTGCAATATCGTTCATATTGAACTCAAGCTGATCGAGCGAGCCGTGCCAGAAAGGATAGTATGACAATCCGATATACTCAAACTCCTCTCCTCTTTCGATGAAGTTTGTAAACCATCTGACATAAAGCTCATTGTTTCCACCATTATCAAGGTGAATCATAATCGGAATATCAGCATTTACCTTGCGGCAGGCACGTATTCCGGCATTCACAAATTTTGCTATATTATCGTAGTCAGGTACCTTTCCCTCAGGCCACAAAAGTCCGTTTGAAAGCTCATTACCTACCTGAATCATTGTGACATTTACACCTGCCTCAATAATCTTTGTCAGATTTTCAAGTGTAAAATCATATACAGCCTGCTCCAGCTCGTCCACACCGAAATCTTTCCATGCCTTTGGCTTAATCTGCTTTCCCGGGTCTGCCCAGAAATCACTGTAGTGGAAATTCAAAAGCACTCCAAAGCCTGCATCTGTAACCTTTTTTCCGATAGCGATAGTCTCAGCCAGGTCATTGTTACCCGCACCGTAAGGCTCACCCTCCTCTGATTTTGGGTCGTTCCACAGACGAAGACGGATTGTATCAACATCATGCTCCTTCATGATGTCAAGAATATCCTTCTCCTTTCCATCCTCGTAGTATTTTGCTCCGCAGCGTTCCAGCTCGAGCAAGGTTGATAAATCCATACCCTTAATAAATTTTGACATTTTAATTCTCCTTAATTCTTATATCATTTATCCTTATATCATTTATTTACACCATGAGAGCAGTCCCAGTAATAGTCCCTGCTCTCAAAATGCGTAATAATATTCCTTACAACCTTAAAATGCTAGATTCCACGGAAACAGAATGTGAATTCCATTTTCTCTGAGGCATCAAGCAGATACTCCGGATGAGTATGTGCGCCCCAGCTGTCGTCTCCGCCTACACCCATCTGCTTCTTTGCCACACGGACAACAGTATAGTGTACAGGTGGAAGCTCAAAGTGATGTGCAGCATTTTCCAGCTCATGTGGTGTATATGGCAGTGCCGAGAACGAAAGCTCATCACCAAAGAACAGCATGCCTCTGCCCTTCTTATCCATTACCTTTGCATATCTTACTCTGCACTTGTTGCCGCTCTCCTGCGGAACGAGGTACTCGGCAATGTTGTCTGCCACTTTATTCTCGTATACACCATACTTTCCGCCATGCTGTCTGTCCTCGTATGTCTCCTGTGGTCCGAGTCCGTACCATTTCACTGTATCATAATCGGCATCCAGCTTGAACATCATGCCAAACTCCGGCATATCGCCAAGTTCCTTTACAGGGTCATATGACAGAGTTGTCTCTATTGTTCCATCACCAAACACTCTGTATGTCACCTCGCATGAACTCTGCGGTGTGGTAGGCATGAAATAAGTGTATGTGATGGCGATATTGTTATCATTTTTTTCTACCCTTGGTGATGTATCTGCAAAGCGCTGATCCTGTCTGGTGGTCACATACATGCTGGCAATCTTCCACTGTGCATAGCGCTGTGGCATCATGTTGCCGGAATCATTGTTGGTAGGTGTTCTCCAGAAATTCGGCAGTGGAATAGTATTTGGAAGCATCTCGACGCCACCATATACATATGAAACCATTCCCAGATTCATTCTTGAGAAAAGTGCCTTGAAGTTCTCACCTCTTACAAGGATATTTCCGTTTCCAACAACAAGCTCAACTGATTTGTCGCATGAATACTCACTTACAGGCTTCTTTATCATATGCTGTCCGAATGCAATCTCATATCCTGCCTTTTCCCAGATGGTGTTTTCCTTCAATACAAATGATACGACAATACAGTACTCTTTTTCCACATCTATCATGGAATTTTTAAGATTCACCGGAATCTCATAGCTTGCCCTATCCATCGGTGGAACAGATATCTGAAGCTTTGTCCTGTAAACCTCCTCACCGTCTGCAAGAAGAATGGCAAAAGCATCAAAAACCGATGTATTTACAAAGAGATTTTTGTTTGTGACTGTAAAGATGTAGTCGCTGTCAAAATCAACCGATATATTCTGATAATTAAACTTCACCTCCTGCATCTTTGGAGAAGCCTCTCTCTCTCCGCCATAACAGATGCCGTTTCCGCTGAAATCTCCATCTGTAGGCCTGTCGCCGAAATCTCCGCCATATGTGAGGAACCACTTGCCGTATCTGTCCTTTTTGTAGATTGACTGGTCAATATAATCCCAGATAAATCCGCCCTGATATCTAGGCTCGCGGTCTGTAAGCTCTGTATATTTGTGCATAGCACCGCAGGAATTTCCCATTGCATGTGTATATTCACAGCAGATAAACGGTTTCTCAGGATGCTCTGCCAGGAATTTTTCAATGCCTGCAGCCGGAGTATACATCTGGCTTTCCATGTCGCTTGTGTCATTATAGCTTCTATCGCTAAATACTCCCTCATAATGAACCAGACGATGCTTATCAAGCTGTCTGAAAAGCTGTGACATCTCATATATGGTCTTGCCGCCAAACGACTCATTGCCGCATGACCAGATAAGGATTGCCGGATGATTTTTATCCCTCTGATAGCATGAGTTGGCACGGTCCAGCATCATTTCTCTCCACTGTGGCTTGTCCTTTGGCACAACAAAGTCAAGGTCAACATAGCCCTTATTATATGCCTCCCATGTGCCATGACTCTCAAGATTGTTCTCAGCTATCATATAGATTCCATAAATATCGCAAAGCTTATAGAGCATGGAATCATCAGGATAATGGCTTGTTCTTATAGCATTGATATTGTTCTTTTTCATTGTGACAATATCCTTTATCACCTCATCACGGTTTGGCACACGGCCTGTTATTGAGCTGAACTCATGGCGGTTTACACCCTTAAATACAATACGCTTACCGTTTAGCTTCATGAGTCCGTCTACCATCTCAAATCTTCTGAAGCCTGCCAGCTGGCTGATAAACTCAGTCTCATTTCTATGCGTATCTTTAACTATAATTTTAACCTCATACAGATTCGGCTTTTCAGCACTCCATAACAGAGGATTTTTCACATTACATGAGCCCTCGCAAATTTCCTTATTCCTAAGCTCTATATCAAACTCTTCCAATAAAAGTTTTGCCCTGTCATATTTTTCCACAGACAAATCGCCCAGCTCATAAAGCTTTACACTTGCAATACCATCACCATCTGCCTTTATTGACACACTAAGTGTGCCCTCGTCAAAGGTATCATTAAGTGTAGGAACAACTGACAGATCCTCCACATGTGCACAAGGAACAGCATACAAAAATACATCTCTGAAAATGCCTGAAAATCTGTAAAAATCCTGATCCTCACACCAGCTGCTTGATGTCCATTTCCATACCCTGACCGCAAGCTTGTTCTCACCCTCAATAATATAATCAGTCAGCTCGAAATCAGACGGATCAAATGTGTCCTCACTGTAGCCGACATAGTGTCCATTCAGCCAGAGTGCAAAACCGCTCTCCACTCCCTGGAACGAAATACACACCCTCTTGTTCTTCATATTCTCAGGGATTGTGAAATACTTCACATAGCTTGCAACCGGATTAAAAATCTCAGGTACCTCGCCCGGCTTTATAGACTCATCAGCCTCCCACGGATATGTGGTATTCGTATAGATTGGCACGTCATAGCCTTCCATCTGGATATGTGCCGGAACCCTGATTTCATCCCAGCCTTTGCAATCATAGTCAGCTGCCTCAAAGCCACAAGGAGCCAGGGACTGATTCTTTGCATATGCAAACTTCCATAAGCCGTTCATATCATATCTCAGGCTTGATTTTCCTTTAATTTTCTCCAGTTCATTTTTATAGCACACATGATCCGAATGAGCCGCAAGTCTGTTCTGCTCAAATATTTCCGGATTCTTAATGATATTTGAATCAAAATTACTCATATTTTATACACTCCTATCTACTGTATTTATTATTTGATACATGTCTGTTTTAAACACAAAGCCTCTTATAAGACGAAGGCAAATAATAAATATTATTTGCCTTCTTGATTTTTAACAATATTATTTTACTTTTATTTAACAGATCCTGTAATTCCCTCTGCAAACTGCTTCTGGAGCACAAAGAATACGAGCATTGTAGGGATGGAGCAGAAAAGAACGCCCATCATCAGTACACCGTAATCTACTGTATATCCTGCTGCGAGGTTTGCAATAAGCATTGGCATTGTGATAGCATCAGGCTTATTGAGGATTACCTTTGGCCACAGGTATGAGTTCCATGCATTCATGAATGTGATAACTGCAGCTGCTGCATATGTTGATTTCTGTACAGGCATATACATCTTGAAGAAAATACCAATCTCACTGAGTCCGTCAATTCGTGCCGCCTCCATTATATCGACTGGGAAGTTTCTCGAATTCTGTCTGAACATCATGATGAGGAACGGCGTTGAAATAGCCGGGAGCATGAAGCCCCATACCGTATTTATAAAGCCGAGCTTTGACATCATCTTGAACAGAGGAATAAGTGTAGCTACCTGCGGAATCATCATGGCAAGAAGTAAAACTGAGAACAGCTTATCCTTTGCCTTGTCATGATAGAGCTCAAAGCCGTAACCGGCAAGTGAGCAGACAAGCAGTGCTATAATTGTCTGAACTGTTGCATTGATAAGTGAGTTTTTCATTCCAAGTGCAACGTTCTGTGATGCAAACAGTTTCTTTAAGTTCTCAAGGGCATAGCCACCAAATGCAATTCTACCTCTTGCAATGTCAATAGACTTGTTGGTCGCTGCCGATATCATCCAGAAAAACGGAAATACTGAGATGAACGAAACTATTACAAGAAAAATGTATGAAGGTATAAGCCTTTTTTGTATTGATGATCCATGTTTTTTCTTAGTCACGCTTGTCACCTACTTTCAGATTGATAAATGCCAGTATAGCAACCATGATGAATACGATAACAGACATTGCTGATGCATATCCAAAGTTTGCAACGCCTTCACCAAACGAGCCGTTATAGATATAATGTGACATGGTGATTGTCGCATTTGCAGGTCCACCCTTTGTCAGGTTTACAGACTCGTCGAAGAGCTGTAATGTACCGTTTATTGACATGATGGTTGTCATAACAATTGTAGGTCTAAGAAGAGGAACCGTGATAGACCAGAAGGTTCTCCAGCCGCTTGCTCCATCTATCTTTGCCGCCTCGTAAACAGAATACTCAATATTCTGGAGACCTGCTAAAAAGAACACCATATTATATCCTGTCCATCTCCAGATAAGAGCTACTATGATAATAATCTTAGCACTCCAGCCTGTACCAAGGAAGTTAAAGTTATTCTCTAATATTCCAAGTTTAACAAGGATTGTATTGATAAGTCCCTGTGTTGCAAAAAGCGATTTAAAAATCAATGCATATGATACGAGTGATGTTGCACATGGTAAAAATACACATGTACGGAAAAGTCCTTTAAATTTAAGATGCTTGTTGTTAAGTAACTGTGCCAGTAAAATTGCCAGTACAAGCATGATTGGAACTTCGATAATTAAATATAGGAATGTGTTTCCGATAGATCTCTTGAAAACCGCATCCTGAAACATTCTTGTGTAATTGTAGGCAAATGGATTAGCCCACTGCATATTTGCACTTGAACCGGTTTTAAATGATGTAATAACAGCCTGGATTATAGGCCAGAAGCTCATTATGAAAATGAGTATTGTTGCCGGAGCCAGATACATCCAGCCGGCTGCCCTTTGTTTACCGGTTATGCTCATTCCTTTTTTCTTATTTTTCACTGTAAAGGCCTCCTAACTATAAGTCTTTGAGAAAAAACAGGGAGCCATTTAATGGCTCCCTGTACATTTGCCATCAAGCTAACAGATTAAAGTCCCATTGTGAATTTAAGGTCATCCTCTGCTGTCTTTATCTCTGAATCGATATCTGCACCATTCTGAGTAATATTGATAAGTGCTGTAGCAAGCTTCTTACGTGCATCGTAGTGGAAATCGCTCTGCTCGATTATCTTAACATTTGCACCCATCTCAACGATCTTAGCGTAAATTGGCTGGTTGTTGAAATACTCAACACCCTCGTTGTAAACCTCTGACTTGCCTGCAGGTGTATATGTAGTGATAACACCACCATTCTTAAGAGCATTGTCATATGTCTCAGATACACCCTTGTCTGTATAAGATCCGCCACCGAATGTATATGCTAAGAATTTCTTAGCAAGGTCTGCCTGCTTGCAGTTGCTTGTGATGTAAAGTGAAGAACCACCGTTTGATGCATAGCCTTCACCACCCTCAAGTGTTGGAAGAGATGTAATCTCCCACTTTCCACTGTTGTCTGTAACCTTCTCGATTGTAGGAATGATCCAGTTTCCGTTCATAACGCCTGCAACCATGTCTCCCTGAATAACCTGATCTGTGTAATCTGACCAGTTATTTGCAAGGTAAAGAACATTGTTGTCGATCATATCCTTAAGTACCTGCATGATTTCTTTTAATTTAGCATTGTCTACAAATTTTGGCTTGCCATCCTTGAACTGTGACTCACCCTCTGCCTGAAGCATCATGTAGAATAAATCGTTTCCGTCTCCATCCATGCAAAGTAAGTATTTTCCTGTCTTCTCGTATACTTTCTTACCTACCTCGATGAAATCCTTCCAAGAGATACCTGTCATATCATCGATTGTGTATCCTGCCTGCTCAAGAAGATCTGTTCTGTAAGCAAAGATTACTGTTCCGTTATCAACAGGGAATCCAAAGTGCTCTCCGTCGATTGTAGAGAATGATAACTTCTCCTGACTGAAATCATCCCACTTAACATCTGCATCATTTGCTGATACCCATGCATCAGGATAATTTGTATGGTACTGCCGGAAGTAGTGATCCTGGAATAATACGATGTCAGGAAGTGTACTGTAATCCCCAGCTGAGCCTGCTGTTGTAATTGCTGTCTCAATGTCAGATGACCCTGACTGCTCCTCGATATTGAGTACAAAATCAGGATCTACATTTTTCTTGTAATCCTCTGCTGCTGCTTTGAGTGCCGGGATATTGAAGTTTGGATCCCAAGCCCAGGCTGTAAGTGTATGGCCGTCATCTACTGTCTCTACCTTCTTACCTGTCTTTTCTGTGCCATCTCCTGATGAAGATGAGTCTCCACATCCGGCTGCAAGTGAGGCAACCATTGTTGTTACGAGTAATAATGAAACTACTTTCTTTTTCATTTTTCTTCCTCCCTAATAAAAATGATGTTTCTGCAATACTACGTTTACAATTCATTCATAATCATATTATTTTAATTGGGCATTTTGACTACGAATATTTGTCCGTTTCTTGATTACATAGTCATTATAACCATATACGTTGTTTCTGTGTTAACAAATTCCACACAATTATATGCATATTCAAACATAAATGTACAAAAATATGCGAAAAGACATGTTTTCTACCATCCCTTTAGTGCAGATATCCTAAAATTGAGTAGTTTATGCTCATAATTTTCAGGATTTATCTTCCACTGATATGGCGAAGTGTTCAAAAATTTGCGGAAATTACGGTTAAAAGTTGACTGAGTTGTAAATCCACATTTTTGTGCAATAAGCTCCATCGGCTCATTTGTCTTTTTCATAAGCTCGCACGCCTTCTGCACTCTTATCAGATTCAGATACTCCATAGGCGGCATATTGATATATGATTCAAACAGTCTCCTGAAATGAGTCTCACTCATATTGCACAGTGACGAAAGCTCCCCTGCCTTTATTGTTTCACTGTAATGCTTATTCATATAGTCAAGCGCCGTGGCTATCTGTGACATATTAGTGCCCTTTACGACATCATTATCTTCCTCCGGCAGCTCATCATACTTGCGCAGCAATTCAATTACAATTCCCTGCACAAGAAGCTTTATTGTTCTCTGGGAATATTCCTTGTGCTCATTAGTTTCCCTAATGATGGAATTTATATATCCGGCCACAACCGGGCTTTGGTATACATTGGTCATAAATGCTTTTTTTGAGATGGTCGAAACTGCATCATTCTGGAATGCCGCATTGTTTGGAAACATTTCTTCTATCACAGAGCGCAGGTCAATGAAAATATACTCCCAGAAATTTACCACCTCACCATAGCTGACTGTAACATGCGGAAAATTCTCAGGTATAAATGTGATATCGCCGTCATGATACTGGTAAATATCCTCATCCAGATACATATTTCCATCTCCCTCGCGGCAGATGCCGATTTCAAGCAGATTATGGAAATGCAGGTGTAATTCATCATGACCATACACTCTCTTCCATGATTCTCCACACAGCACAAGTGCAGATTCTCCCTGTGGCAACTCATAAAATCTGAATTCCATCGTGTCTTTTTTTCTTTTCGCCATATATACTCTCCTTTGTAGCGAAATGCAAAATACGCTGCTGCTATTATAGCAGCAGCGTACTAATCACTACTTTAATCAAAATCGAACTTGTCGAATCTCTTGTACATAGCCTTGTACTTCTTGCGGACATCCTCGTTGCCCTGAAGTACCTCTTCCTCTGTACCTCTGAACTGACAGCGGATGCAGCTATAAATACCTGTTTCCTTATTATAGAACATATCAATATCAAGATCCCTCATAAAACATAAAGGACATCTGTAATTTAATTTGCCTTTTCCAAGTTGAGCCATGTTGCAAATACCTCCTTGTCTTTAATCTGTTTCTTGTAACCAAGCTTGAACATTGGAGAGAATGCATATCCTTCCTCAATGTATCCCTCTGCCTTTGCAGATGGTGTGAGTGAAACCTTTGTCTGAATTGCAGGAATTACTGCGCTTACTGCAGTTGCTCCGTCAAGCTTTGCATCACGACACTTGTACTCATAATTGATGCTCTGTGGGTTTTCTCCCTCACATGTAAGTGTGATGCCTGTCATATCCTCAGGATACTCTGTTGTTCCGTAGCATGCTGTGATGTACTCATCGAGATAAACCTCTGCATCTGGATCACTCATGCTAAGGATATTACGCTCAATCTTGATGTTTGATGAACCCTCCTCAAAGTATTCCTTTGTCTGAAGAGTAAGCTTAACATCATAAAACTCAATATCTACAGGATCAAGTGTAAGGATTCTTGTCTTCTTGCCATCAATAACTTCCTCTGAAAAATGGCTGTGTGTAGGACAGAGACACAGGTCAACCTCCTCACCGTTGTGTGAAAGCTTGGCACTTCTTACTGTTCCAGCTCCTGCATAGTGTGTAAAGTATCCTGCTCTGTATTTCTCCTGAATAAGGAATGGATAAGATGCATCCTGTACATGCTTTGTTCCGATTCCTACAGGCCACTCAAGCTTTGCAACGTATGGACGAAGGTCTACGATTGCTCCACCCTGATCCATGTTTACGCATGCTCTCATGTATGGGTCACAGTACCAGAAAAGCTGCTTGTCTGAGCCGTAAAGGATATCTCTCCATGGTGCACACTCAGGCTCATTGTAGTTACCTGCGTTGACACCCTTCTTCTCTCTGAAGTAATCAGCGAACTCTGACATTGTCATGTCGATGAGTTTACCCTCTTTCTTTAACTTGCCATAGTAATTACAGCCGTCTGTGTATGACTTTAAGAGAAGCTCATATGGCTGCTCCCAGCGTCCCATCTTGTTCATCCAGCCAGGTCCTACGAACATCATGTTGTATGAATATCCGTTATTGTATTTTGCAAGGTCTCTGTACTGGTCGATGAGGTTGTAAAGATATGGATACTCCCATGTCTTTGTATCATAAATCATTCCACGAAGCACGTTCTGTGGATGTGTTCCGAAGTTTGAGCCGTTTCCGTCATAGCATGCAATAAGGTCACGTGAGAGATGTGGAATTGCTACGATTCCGCTATCCTCTTCCTTATTTGCTGCTGGCGCATGTGTGTTCTGCTTTGATGGAATCCATGGTGCCCATGGGCCTCCGTCGAAGAGTGTGTACCATGAGTTGTTACATGTGTGGTATGCCTTTGGGCCTTCCTCCCAGCATGTTGCAACTGCACATTTTACCATTGGGTATTTTTCTTTTATGTAGTTTGTAAGGTCTGCATCCATATAGTATGAGCCTGTTGACTCAGGATAGAAACCGAATCTGTCGTGGAATTTCTCGAAAACATCATTTACGATAGCTTTCTTGTCCTCCATTGAGAACATCCAGATACAGAAATCCTTTGTCTTATACTTCTCTCTAAACTCCTCACATGGAAGTCCAAGGAGTGAAAGTGCTATCTCATCACCGTATTTCTCGTGATCCTGCTTTGCAAGTTCTACTGCCTCATCATTAAAAAGTGAAGCATATGTCATCTGGATTGTGGTTTTGAGTCCCGCCTCATGTGCAAGTCTCTGCTGTGTCTTGAAGATGTCGAGTGACTCTGTGATAAGCTTCTTATCTCCAATATCCTCTTCTTTTCCCTGTCCTGTCACTGTTGCTGAGTACTCAGGCACCATCTCAGGGCGGTGAATGATGTTAACAATAAATTTGTCCATCCGTTGTTTCCTCCATTTGCTTGTAATTTAATTTATTTCTTAGGTGCGTTTTTCGCGCAACCGCTTGTTCTAGACTTAGTATATTACAGTATTATGATTATGTCAATGTGCAATTTCGACATTTTTTAACTTTTGTTTTCAAGCATTTTTCACAAACAAGGGATTGGGTGCGCGTTTTTATGCGCAACTTTTGCGCATTGGTCGTAGGTCGGTACGTAAGCTTGGAACTGTTGAGGACACGCACTTTCGCCCTCGCTACGCTTCGCGACTAAGATTCTGTACGAAATTATGCTCTTAGGTTTTCTATGCACGACGAAACCGTCGAAACGCGCCCTCCATGGCGCGGTTCTCCTCGCACCTGCGTCCATGCAGGTGCGTTTCTGTACTTCATTGGCATAATTTCTACAGTATCTAAGTCTCTTCGCTATGTGCTCCTGCTAAAGCGCGTATCTCCCCGACAGTCCCCGGCTTACGTACCTTACGTTGTGACAGAAATTTAAATAAATGTTTTTAATCTTGCGCTTATTATGTTATCATGTAACTGAGATATAATTAATGATTCATTATAAATAGAAAGAGGTGTTTATATGTGTAGTATTGCAATAAAAATACCAGATGAAGTATTATACGATACCAAAATGACCAAAGATGAAGCTAATGCTTTTGCCAAGAAAGCTACTGCTCTAATGCTTTATTTAAAAAACCATATTTCTATTGGATATTGTGCACAGATAGCCGGAATGAGTGAGGAAGATTTCATCAAATATCTAGGCAATAATAATATATCTATCTTCAGTTTTGATGATGAAGCAGAATTTATAGAGGAGATGAATAATGCGTAGGGTAATTGTCAATTCAACACCATTAATTGCATTGTGCAATGCAGACTTACTTAACATTTTATTTCTTCTGTAAAAAATGCAATAACCAAAATTCAATCAAACGGATTCTATATAAATGAAAATATCATTAAACTAGCATTAAAACAGGCAGGTGAATTATGATTAAAATAGCATTCTTTGATGTGGATGGCACCCTGCTTCGGCTGGGACATAAAGAATTATCAGCAAACACTGCTGCTGCACTTAGGCAGCTCCACCAAAATGGCATCATCCTTTGTATGGCTACCGGAAGAAGCTACACAGGTGTGCCTCATTTTGATGGAATTGATTTTGATGTCCTGCTCACCTTTAACGGCTCATTCGTCACCAAAGGCAATGATATCATCTTCAAAAATCCTATTAATGAGCACGACAAATATCAGATAATTTCCAATCTAAAGCATATGAACCGCGCCATTGCAATCAGCAACGAGCATATGATTGTCACAAACGGTACCGACCCTGATTTAGAGCAGTACTTTGCCTTCGGCAGCGAAAAGCTTAAAATCGCTGACAATTTTGACGAGATAAGCAGGACTGATATATATCAGATTATGTGCTCCTGCCAAAAAGATGAGCACTCACAGATTCTATCCGGTGCGCCACACTCACAGATAACTGCATGGTGGGATAAAGCCGCTGATATTATTCCGCTTAACAGCGGCAAAGGCAATGCTGTTGCTGCAGTGCTTAAGCATTATGGCTTCTCAAAGGATGAAGCAATTGCTTTCGGTGACGGACATAACGATATTGAAATGCTTGAGGCCGTAGGCATTGGTGTTGCCATGGGCAATGCAAAGGACGAAGTCAAGGCTAAGGCTGATTTTGTGTGCCAATCAGTTGAGAATGACGGAATATATCATTACTGTGTTGAAAACAAACTGATTTTTTAGAGAAATATACTTATGAACATAGACAACAATTTACGACAACTACTCGAAAACGAAACAAAAATACATCTCGCGGAAATCCGCTTTCTCTACCAGAAGCTCGACAGACAGCTTGGGCTTAACGGTGCAAGGGTTCCTATCACATTTGGCTTTGATACGGACAGGCTCGGTGCATACACTCCGGGCTTTGGGCAGGATGAAGAAGAATTTCATTTTTCGCTGCTTTTCATCGGCTACTGTGTGACAAAGCCCTTGTCAAAGGATGACAGGATGGATTTATATAAGCACGAATATGCCCACTATATGCAATATAATATGGATATACCGGACAAGTACAACTGGCAGCCCGGCATCCACGGAAGTGCGTGGAAATATTGCTGCTCACTTATCGGAGCAGCTCCCACTCCTTACTACAAAGCCGGTGAAGGACTTATTAAGCACGATTATGATAAGGTTCTCAAAAAGAAAATTACTGACAAGAGTATTCCTATCCGCGACACATATTCACGCGAGCAGGAATACCGCAAAAAGAAAAACAGTACTGTAAAATTTAATATCAATGACGATGTCAATCATCCAAAGTTCGGCAAGGGCACCATTGAACATATCGAGCAGCTCGAAGGCTCAGTTCGGCTGCATGTCAGATTCGGTGAAGGTCTTAAGAAAATTGATCAGAAATGGCTGCTTCAGGCAGGCATGAAAAAGGCAGGTGCACCAAGGCACATATAGCGTTATGCTATCATACATTACATTATTTCAAGTTCGTGAAAAATCCTTACTATCTCATTCCAGGAAGCTATGTTTTCTTTTAAATATAATTCCCCTTTTCTACTATTTTATAATATTTTCTCTGTGGTCCCAATGATTTTTCACTGTAATATACTTCCGTCAACCCTCCTTTATTCAGTCTTCTTAGAATGGCATAAATAGTGCTTTCATCTGTATCCGGGAAAAGTCCCTGCAATATTTTAATTATATCGTATCCATATCTGTCTTCTTGTTTTAAAAGCTGTAAAATACATATATTTAAGATTCCTCTTTTTAGCTGTGAATCCATTTATGATTTCCTCTCAAATTTTAATTTTAACAATAAAATTGTCCCCAAAATCAGTGTCTGAATATATAATAAACTACTATATGCTATTATTTTTTCAAGCCCAAGCGTTCTTTCTATATAAAACATATGTAACTGATTTATAAAATACATTAAACAGGTAATAATACCAAGTATATGAAATATCGTTATAAAACCCAATTCCCTGTTTATTATATATTTCTTTAAGATGATGTAAATAATAATACAACTCAGAATAATTATAGCTGTTGTAACTAATACCACATAATAACTCCCTAAGCCAGCCTCATTCTTTTTCATTACCAGAAATACCTCTGTTAATAAAATAAAAAAGAATAATCCGATTAATAACAGATGGTTTTTAAATTGCATATCACATGTTAATTTTGATTTTTTAAGAATAAACAAACCTGCAACAAATACTAGAACATTAGCTATCAGAGCAACCGGATAAAAATTCCAGCCGTTTTTATCAAAGTATCTTAACAAACTGACGCATAGCACATAATATATAACCAGCGTGGCAATTGTCTGTAATAAAACACTACTCTTCAATGGAAACGTATGCTCTTTTCCTTCTTTTGAATCTTTGTATAAATTTCTCGCGATATCAAACGGTTTTCCTAAGCCGGAACATATTTCGTACTCGCTTTTTTCAGCCATTTCTTCATTTTCGAACCATTCTTCATAGTCTTTAATTAAACTATCACAGTCATCATCCCCAAAATAAAATGATAAGCTAATATAAAGTTTCTCCAAAAATTTCTTTTTTGAATTTTGCTTTTGCATTATAACACCCTCTCTACTGATTAACACTCTACTGTTTATTAGTCACTAGTTAAGTATAATATATTTCATATCTTGCATTTTGTCAATACAAAAATCATGGGACTACAATATATCGCAGTCCCATGATTCTAACTATATCTTATATTTTTGTTTGTAACTATTTAAGCCACCCTAGAACAAGAAAATCTACAGCTCAATTGCAATCGTATATGACTTCTCAAATTTCTCACCCTGTGCCAGCGAATTACCATACTCCCTGTCCTTTAATTCTCCGGCAAAGCCTGCTCTGTCGCATCGGCCGTACCACGGTTCAATACAGATAAACGGTGCTCCCATTCCTGCGGGTGACCACAGACCAAATAAAGGCGCATCAAAGGACACCGTAAGGTATGGCTTCTTATCCGGTGTACACAGGCTCACCTTTGAAGCCTGTCTGTTTTCTATTATGAGCGCATCCTTATCAAACATATGCTCATCTATCTGACAGTATCCATCCGCATCCACCTTAAGCAGATTGTCCTCCTTGTCTAAAAGTCCTCCGTCGCAGATAAGTCCGTAGGTGATTGCTTTGTCTGTGTCAAGCTTCAGATAATAGTCTGACTGCTTTCCCTGCTCTGCGACCGGACACATAAATGCCGGATGACCACCTATTGAGAAAAGTAAATCCTTTTTCACAGGATTAGTCACCCTCCAGGTCACTTTTATCTCACTGCCTGAGAGCTTATAGCCGATTTCGAGCACAAACTCAAACGGATATTTTGCAAGAGTCTCATCATTTGATTTAAGTGAAAACCATGCCTCATCCTTTGTCTGTGACACAAGCTCAAACTCCATATCCCTTGCAAAGCCGTGCTGTCCCATCGGATAATCTGTCCCATCAACGGTAAACTTCTTGTCCTTTAAGCTGCCGACAAACGGGAAAAGCACCGGTGCGCTTCTCTTCCAGTATTTCTCATCGGCATCCCACAGATACTGTGTACCAGTTTCCTTGCCGGTGATGCTTTTAAGCTCTGCTCCGAAGCTGTTTATCGTGAGCTCAAGTGATTCATTTTCCAGTTTAATCTCCATCACATATCTCCTTTTATATTTTTTGTAACTATTCAGAACCACCTTGAGAACAAGAAAACCTGTTGCTTACATGCAAGCATGACACATCATCTTTTTGGTTCTCAGTGGTTCTGAATAGTCTGTTTTTAATTACATCACAAGCAGTCCAATTACTCTTACAATAAATGCTGCCACCCATGCAATCGCACACTGCAAAAGCACCACGCTGACTGCCCACTTTGCACCCAGCTCTCTCTTTATGGATGCTATAGCAGCCACGCAAGGGCTGTAGAGCAGCGAGAACACCAGAAGAGATGCAGCTGAAAGTGTTGTGAGTGCTGTCGTAACAGTTCCGCCAAACAGTATCTCAAGTGTTGATACCACGCTCTCCTTTGCCATGAGTCCGCTGATAAGTGATGTGCATATACGCCAGTCTCCGAGTCCCAGAGGCTTAAAGATTGGCACGATAACACTTGAAATAGCGGCAAGCATGCTGTCCTTTGAGTCTGTTACCATGTTAAAGTGTATGTCAAAGCTCTGTAAGAACCATATAAGCATTGTGGCAATAAGTATTACTGTAAATGCCTTCTGCAAAAAGTCCTTTGCCTTCTCCCAGAGCAGCTGGCACACATTCTTGGCGCCCGGCATCCTGTAGTTTGGCAGCTCCATGACAAACGGCACTGCGTCACCTCTGAACAAAGTCTTTCTGTAGATAAATGCGAAAAGTATTCCGACAATTATTCCAAGGAAGTACAGTCCTCCCATGACAAGTCCGCCATGCTTCGGGAAAAATGCACTAACAAAGAATGCATAAATTGGCAATTTTGCCGAACAGCTCATAAACGGTGTGAGGAGTATAGTCATTCTACGGTCTCTCTCACTTGGCAGTGTACGTGTCGCCATGACAGCTGGCACCGTACAGCCGAAGCCTATGAGCATTGGTACTATGCTTCGTCCGGAAAGTCCTATCTTACGAAGGAGCTTGTCCATGAAGAATGCAACCCTCGCTATGTATCCGCTGTCCTCCATAAGTGATAAGAAAAAGAACAGTGTCACGATAATCGGCAAGAAGCTTAATACACTTCCGACACCCTGAAAGATGCCGTCTATTACCAGTCCGTGCAGCACCTCATTCACACCTGCCGCTGTGAGTGCCTTATCCGTAAGCGCGGTCAGTGCTCCTATGCCCTGCTCCAAAAGCCACTGAAGGCCTGCTCCGATTACGTTAAAGGTGAGATAAAATACCGCAAGCATTATCACTATAAAGCACGGTATTGCCGTGTATTTGCCTGTAAGAACACGGTCGATGCGCTCACTTCTGATACGCTCCCTGCTCTCCTTCGGCTTTACCACGGTGCTCTCGCATATTTTCTCAATAAATGTAAAGCGCATATCCGCAATTGCAGCGCTTCTGTCAAGGCCTCGCTCCTTTTCCATCTGGACAATCAGATGCTCTATTGCCTCTTTCTCATTCTCATCAAGATGAAGCTGCTCTAATATAAGTGCATCTCCCTCGATAATTTTGGTAGCAGCAAAGCGAATCGGAACTCCGGCGAGCTTTGCATGATCCTCAATCAGGTGGCTGACCGCGTGTATACATCTGTGCACAGCACCGCCAAAATCATTCTCATCACAGAAATCCTGTCTGCCCGGGCGCTCCTGATACTTTGCGATGTGTATTGCATGGCGCACCAGCTCATCAACACCCTGATTCTTTGCGGCAGAAATCGGTACAACAGGCACTCCTAACAGTCCCTCGATTTTATTTACATCGATTGAGCCTGAGTTTGCCGTCACCTCATCCATCATATTTAGAGCAATAACCATCGGTATATCCATCTCAAGAAGCTGCATGGTCAGATACAGGTTTCTCTCGATATTTGTCGCATCTACGATATTTATTATGGCCTTTGGCTTGTTATCGAGCACAAAGTTTCTCGACACAATCTCCTCATTTGTATATGGGCTCATTGAGTAAATACCCGGTAAATCTGTGATTGATGTGTCCGGATGTTCTTTAATAGAGCCATCCTTTCTGTCCACCGTCACTCCCGGGAAATTGCCCACATGCTGGTTTGAGCCTGTAAGCTGGTTGAAAAGTGTTGTCTTGCCGCAATTTTGGTTTCCCACAAGTGCGTATGTGAGCTTCTCACCATCCGGAAGGGGATTGCCGCTGCCTTTCACATGGTATTTACCCTCCTCACCAAGTCCGGGATGGGCTGTGTTGCTTATCTTTTTAGGGCCCTCATGCTTTCTTGAACGGCTGTCAATTAATTCTACCTCAATCTGTGCCGCATCATCAAGCCTCAATGTGAGCTCATAGCCGTGCACCTGAAGCTCCATCGGGTCTCCCATCGGTGCAAATTTGATAACTGTCACTTCGGCCTTTGGGATTACTCCCATATCCAGGAAATGCTGGCGCAGTGCGCCCTCACCGCCTACTGTAAGTATTCTGGCACTCTGTCCTATGCCAAGTTCTTTTAGTGTCATTTTATCGCTTCCTAGTGTATTTATTGATAATTTTTCTCAACTTATCACAAATATCTTACCACAAAGCGTGTGCCACTGCATTCATTTTTTTCATTTAATACATCTTTTTTACAATCCTCCACAATGATATATCCATTGTCATGACGCACAATTGCTTCCGCGAGCGAAAGTCCTATGCCGATGCTGTCTGCCGGCTGTCCGCTGCCGCTGTAAAAACGCGTAAAAATATGCTTTTTGTCCTCATCACTTATGGCTTCTCCATCGTTTTGCACTGTTATCTCTGCATACATCTCATACCTGTAAAAGCCTATCTTTACCTCACTCTCTGCGTGCTCTACTGCATTTTTTACTATGTTTGTAATGGCCTCACACTGCCAGTATGCATCAGCATGTATACAGGCATCCTTATCAGAGCCTTCATCTATGGACAGCCTTATGTCTCTCAAATCGCAAAGTGCCATAACATTGTCAGCTGCCTCAGACACAATTTCAGACAGCAGCGTATCCTTCTCATCAAACTCCACAACATCCGCTTCAAGCCTTGAAAGCTTTAAGATAGCCTGCACCATATGCGATATATTATCCACATCACGCTTTGCCCTGCGCATTATCCTGCTTCTGTTTTCAGGTGCCATATCAGGATTTCCTTCCAGATTTTCCAGATTTATCGAAAGTGATGTGAGCGGTGTCTTAAGCTGATGCGATATGTCAGAAAGCGCATCCTTTAGCAAAAGCTTGTCTGCCTTTGCATTTTCCGCAGACTCCCTCAAATAGATTGCTGTCTTGTAAAGCTCTCCCTTTAGTATAGAAATCTCTCCCTCTGTGCTATCTGCCATAAAAAGTCTGTAGTCTCCCTGATTTATGCGGCGCAGATAATCCGCAGCCTGTCTGACCTGTCTTTTAAAGCTAAATCTTATAAGCACAATGTAAAGGCAAAAGCCCCCTGCAAAAAGCACAACAAGAAATATGTCTAGCCAAAGCGCTCCTTTAAGCGCTTTTTCATTTGACAAAACCGCGGAATCCTTTTCCATATCAATGCCGTATTTTTTTAAGAGCGTCTCTGCGCTTTTTAAATTTGTATAATCACTATCGAAGCTGCTGTCATTTAGAATCGCGGCTATGCTGCCATCTGATACATCGGGATATTTTTCATGAATAAGCGCACATAGCTTAGCCACTGTGACGTTATAGTTTTTTGTATACGCCCTGTACTGAAAAAAGACGGTAAAAGCCATAACCGTCACACATATACATGTATATATTATTGCAAAATACACAAAATGTTTTCTGTTCTCTGAATTATATTTCTTCTTTCTCATGCTTTCCCCCGGGAACTGTCTCTGTCGACCGATACTGTTTAAAGAGCTTCATCTGAATCAACACGATACCCGATTCCCTTCACAGTCTTTATCACATTCTCACCAAGCTTTGCCCTGATGCGCTTCATATAGACAGTCACTGTATGGTCGTAGACATCGTTGCCTGTCGCCTCCCAGATACAGTCAAGCACGGCATTTCTGGACACAGCCTTGTCGTGATTTGTAAAAAGCAGATCAAGTATGCGGTTTTCAAGACTTGAAAGAGCAATCAACTGTCCATCCCTTCTTGCTTCCTTTTTGTCCAAATCATAGCTTATGCTTCCTGCATGTATGACAGATGAACTGTCATCACTTTTCCTACGTAAAAATACGCGGTTTACCCTCGCCACAAGCTCCCTTACGGAAAAAGGCTTTGTGATGTAATCCTCCGCTCCAAGCTCAAGTCCCTTTACTATATCATTTTCCTCATCCCTTGCGGTAAGAAAAATCACCGGTGTTTTTTCTTTTTCCAGCCTTTCGCTGTAAAAATCAAAGCCGTTCCCATCCGGAAGCGACACATCAAGCAGCACAAGGCCGGGGTGCTCACTCAAAAGCGCCCCAGCCTCCTTTAAATTGCCTGCTGTCAAAAGCTCATATTCAGGTTCTGTAAAGGTATCACACAGTCCCTCTGTTATTCCTTTATTGTCCTCTATGAGAAGTATTTTTTTCATATCAGCTCCCGCATTTCCTACAGATTTTCATTTTTGATTGTCTCAATAATGTTATTGTGTCTAAGCTTCATCATTGATAGTTTCATGATAGCATAAATCAGCATTATTACAACCACTATACACAATATAATTGCTTTATACGGCGGCTTATAAATGATTGCGCCACCCATCCTGTTCATCATAACACATAAGAGATAGCTTATTAAAATACCAAGCGGTACACCTATTACAAGAGCCTTTACAGATATAAACACACTCTCAAGTCTGACCATCCCTGCAAACTGCTTATCTGTCATTCCAATGCTTCTTAGTGTGGCAAACTCGCGGCTTCTAAGCTCCATTCCGGTGCTTAAGGTATTGATGATATTTGTGATTCCTATTAAGGCAATGACCACAATAAGTCCGTATGCAAATACTCCAAGCAGTGTAAAGAGTGATTTTTCATCGCGCATCTGCTTATCCATATTGCTGACATAAAAACTAATCTGAGAATACTCAGGATTTTCTGCCGTCTCCTTTTCTAATGTATCCTGATATTCATCTGCATTTTCTGCAACCACATATGCCGAATATATCGCATTCCCCGGTTTGAACTCATTACCGCTCTTGCCGTCAGCCCATAAGCTTTCAAAGCCTTTTTGGTTCATAAACAAAAGCGAGGTATTGCCGTAGCCATTATAACATGTTGGTACCTTGTCTGTGACACCTGCAATAGTTACATCTACAGTTTTTCTGACTCCTTTATTTATTGTTTCCTCGTCAACGTATCCACTGTTATCCTCCGTGCTGCTTTCAGTATCACCTTCCACAGCATTGTCATCATCAACAGCATCCTCATACACATTGTAGCCGCACCTGATTGTATCTCCTGCTTTATATTTGTACAGCTCCATCTCTTCTTTGACGTATTTCGAGCTTTTCTCATTATACACATCAAATGTGCCTTTATTTACAAGAATTGCTCCTGTATCTGCATTTTTTATGCCTGCGTCAGACGCATACTTATCATATGATTTGTCATTTAAAACCGTGATTAAAAACTCTTGTGAGACATCCTCACTGTCATCATAAAGCTGCCCGCAATACTCTCCATATTCCTTTGTATACTCCGGCTTATCTACATCAAAATAATAACCTGCTCCAACCAGATAATCCTCAGCTCCTTCAATGCCACTCAAAAGCTCAGAGAGCTTTTCAATATCAAGGTCCTTTTTACATGACATATTTATTCCAATATTGTAATCTACTGATGCATATGACATCCCAACAACGCTAAAGGCCATAGACATAAAGTATGATATCACAATAAAGGTTACTGAGCAGATGACAATGGATGTCACTGTGGTTCTGTACTTTTTTTTGTTTCTCTTTATATTCTTATATGAGATAACGCCTCCAATGCCCCAGATTCTGCCTATAATAGCCGGTGTCTTTAGCTTTGCTGACTTTATTTTAATCTCCTTTGTGTTTCTTATTGCTTCAAGCGGTGTGACCTTTGCGGCCCTTCTTGCACTGCCTGTTGCAGAAAAATAAATGGTCGCTATACTAAGTATCACAGCAAGAATAAGTGCAGGCAGGGAGGTATGAAAGCTCAAAGCAAAGTTAAGCCAGCCTGCTGACAGCGCATTTACCACCTTGACAAGTATGAGCGATGCCAAAATACCGCTCATGGTACCCACCGGAATACCAACCACTCCAAGCATTGCTGCCTCTGTCTTAACACTGCTTTTTATCTGGCGTCTCGTAGCACCCACGCTTGCAAGCATGCCATACTGCCTGATTTTTTCAGTGATTGATATGTTGAAGCTGTTTTTGATACAGTACACTGATGTCAGTATGATTATCAAAGCCACAACAGTAGCCACTGTAAACAGTGCTTTAAATGTACCGTCAATCGGGAAAACGCACTCATAGCTTATAAGGAAGCCATTCATATATATATCATATTTTGCATTTTCCATCTCTTTAAGAAACCTGTCACTCTCCTCAGCAGTCATTTCAACAGATGAATTATTCGCTTTCGCAAACAGCTTTTCATCCACGCCAATTATATCTGCTGTCACAGCATCCTTGTTTCTTAATGCCTTTTGAGTGTATCTGCTGTACACTGTGAGTGTAGTGTCAGCCTCGCTCTTTGTGCCGTTATCAATTGCTGCCAGTTCATCAGAGTATGTGACAAATGTATATCCGGCGGCACTATAGTCCTCCATTCCATAGCCCGGTCTTTCCATGATGCCTACCACCTTGTAGTGCTTTGTCACAATATCGGTAAGTGTCTCTGCCTCATGCTCATATGCGCTGTTTTCCCATATGACACCTTCGGTGTTTGAATCATATCGCTTTCCGACATCCAGTGTTATCTCATCCCCCACCTTTATGTCGATTCGTCCGTTTGTCTTTAAGTGCCTTGGAATGACTATCTCATCCTCATTTTTTGCCATGCGGCCCTCTATCAGTTTAAAGCAGCCCCTCTCAAAGCCGGCCTCATCTGTTGCCATGACATATGCATATGGCTTATCCTCATTCTTGCAGCCATCCAGCTTTGCAAAGCCCATTCCCATTGTCTCAAATGTGCTTTCAATATTTCTGTTGTTTTTAAACTCCGAAAGCTCAGACATTTTCACATTCGAAAATTTCACATGAAAGTCGCCGCCCTTTTGCTTCTGGTATTCAATCATACTGTACTGAAAGCTTGACACAAGTGTGACAAGCGCCGACAAAAGTGCTGTTGCCAGAATTATTCCGACTATCGTGACAATAGTTCTTTTCCTGTTGAGCTTTAAGTTTTTTAATGTGAGTGTCTTCATCAAATTCATCTGATTTTACCATCCTCTATCATTATTGTGCGGTCAGCCGCCTTTGCAAGCTCCATATTATGTGTAATCATAATGATTGTCTGGTTGAGCTCACGGTTTGAGGTCTTTAAGAGATGCATAATCTCGTTGCTTGCCTTGGTATCCAGGTTTCCGGTCGGCTCATCCGCGAGCACTATAGATGGTCTCGTAATCAGGGCTCTTCCTATAGATGTGCGCTGCTGCTGTCCTCCTGAAAGCTCATTTGGCAGATGAGTACGTCTCTCTGTAAGTCCAAGGCGCAAAAGCATGTCATCCATCTGCGCTTTTTCCACCTTTCTCCCATCAAGCTCCATCGGAATTGCCATGTTTTCTTCCACATTTAATATAGGTATCAGATTATAAAACTGATAAATGATGCCTACCTGTCTTCTTCTGAATATGGCAAGCTCATCATCATTCATTGCAAAAATATCAGTGCCGTTTATATACACCTTTCCGCTTGTTGGCCTGTCAACACCTCCGAGCAGATGAAGCAGTGTGGATTTTCCGGAGCCGCTCGCCCCTACAATTGCCACAAACTCTCCCTTTTCCACGCTCAATGACACATCGTCCAAAGCCTTGACCTGATTTTCTCCGGCTCCGTATATTTTTGATAAGTGTTCTACTCTAAGCAGTTCCATTTAATTCTCCTTTTCTTCTCTATGCATTTTTGAGTTCTGTGCGGTCTGTCCTTTAAAGTGCAGCCGCCCCGCGATACAAGTGTATAATACATTATGTAAAGTTACAGGTAGGTTACTTTTAAAAAATATTACAGCATAATATAAAAACTCCGGTCAGAACAAAAAGTTTTCTGTGCCGGAGCTTATATGTTATATGTTATATGTTTTATATCATATGTTTTATAATTATCTATGCCAATAATTATTTCTGCTTATATGAAGACAAAAAGTCTGCAAGCTTACCTGTGGCATCCTTTAATATCTCTGTTCGAGGCAGATATACCACTCTGAAATGATCAGGCTTATCCCAGTTGAAGCCGCCGCCGTGGATGATGAGTATCTTCTTCTCACGAAGCAGATCGAGTGCAAACTGTTCATCGTTTGTGATGTTGAACCTTGCAGTATCAATCTTTGGGAATATGTAAAATGCTGCCTTTGGCTTTACTGCCGAAATTCCCGGTATATCGTTTAATGCCTTGTAGACGTACTCTCTCTGCTCATAGATTCGTCCGCCCGGCACAATATACTCGCCTACACTCTGATATCCGCCTAAAGCTGTCTGCACTATCGACTGCGCCGGAACATTCGAGCAAAGACGCATGTTTGAGAGCATGTTGAGTCCCTCGATATAGTCCTTTCCGAGCGCCTTGTTGCCGCTTAAAACCATCCATCCGATACGATAACCTGCTATCATATGTGACTTCGAAAGTCCGCTGAAGGTCACACAGAAGAGGTCAGGTGCAAGCGATGCAATAGACACATGCTCATAGTCATCCATCACAAGCCTGTCATATATCTCGTCCGAAAAAATCATGAGCTCGTGCTCTCTTGCCACATCAACTATCTGCTGCAGCACCTCCCTCGGATAGAGCGCTCCCGTAGGGTTGTTAGGGTTTATTATTACGATGGCCTTGGTCTTGTCTGTAATCTTCTTTTTGATATCCTCTATGTCCGGATACCACTCTGACTGCTCATCACAGATATAGTGCACTGCCGTGCCTCCTGCAAGTGTAACGCAGGCTGTCCAAAGCGGATAGTCCGGTGCCGGCACAAGCACCTCATCACCATTGTCAAGAAGCGCCGACATGCTTAGGTTTATAAGCTCGCTGACTCCGTTTCCGGTATAGATATCCTCAACCGTCACATTAGGAAGCTTTTTGAGCTGTGCATATTGCATGATTGCCTTTCTTGCAGAAAAAAGTCCCTTGGAGTTGGAATACCCCTCACAGTCCGTGAGCTGGCGAGACATATCATATATCACCTCATCAGGTGTCCTGAAGCCAAACGGCGCAGGATTTCCTATATTGAGCTTCAACACATTTGTGCCGTTTTCCTCCATGCGGGCCGCCTCATCCACCACCGGTCCTCTAACATCATAAAGCACATTATCTAATTTTCTGGATTTTCCAAATTCTCTCATCCTGACAATCTCCTTTTATTTTCGTAACAATTCCTGTATCCGTAATCATATCCTGCTAGCCTAAAAGCTCAAAAACAGCCTCAGCGTCAAATACCACCTGCTTCACCTTATCAACCTCTATCTGATAAAGTGCATTTGCTGCCAGATGCTCTGCAGCCTGCTCGAGATCTCTTATGCCCGATGTGTTCTCGTGAAGCTTAATCACTGCATCAAGTCCGTCCTCTGTGAGAACGCACTCCTCCTCCTTCATTCCCATTCGCTCAAATACCTTGCGCAGGGCAAATCGCTGGAAGATGACCTTCTTCTCTTCATCGGTATAGTCCGGAATATCAATCACCGCAAAACGTGACATAAGCGGTGCAGAAATCTGGGATTTATCATTGGCTGTTGCAATCGGATATACTCCGACGGTCGGCACCATACACTCCATATAGTTGTCTGTAAAGCCCAGATTGTCAAGCAGTGTCAAAAGCACATCTGCCGGATTTCCGTTACCGTTTTTGCTTGAGGCCTTGTCGAGCTCATTGATGATAAATACAAGATTTGACTCTCCCGCCTGTGAAAATGCCTCCATAATGATTCCCGGCTTTGCATTTGAATAGATTCTTGAGCTTCCTGTGAGCTGCTCTGCATCATTTATGGAGCTCATATCGAGTGTGGTCCATGGAAGCTTGAGTATACGTGCAACAGCATATGCAATCTGTGACTTTCCGGTTCCTGCCGGTCCACAGAGAAGCAGTCCGTAGGCAGGAAGTGTATGAGTCCTGTTTATCTGGATAATGGTCTCAATGATTCTCTGCTTCACGCTCTCCATTCCATAGAGCTCCTCATCGAGTATGCGCCTTGCCTCCACAGGGTCAATTGCCTCAAAGTAATTTCCCTTCCACTGGATATTCATCATGATGGAAAGTGCTCTCTGCGCATGGCGTCTCTCCTCAGGTGATACCTCGCTTGAACGCGCAACTGCCAGATTTCTTCTGGCCCACAGCAGTATATTGTCAGGCAGTGTACGGCCTGCACAGGTCATGAAATCTGTGATGCTCTGTATACTGGTGAGCTTCATGCTGTCGCCCTCTTCCTCGTAATCATCGAGGTCGGGTTCATCCTCAGGCATGGTGCTGGCAAAGAGCCTTTCCATCATATACTGCAGGAATCCGTCCTCTGCAGACAGCTTTGTGCCTCTGCCGAGAGCCACCTCCCTCACCCTGTATACTGCGTATCCGTCAGGTGTATTGGCTCCTGAAAGCTGTACCTTTATGTGATTTTCGCCAAGCCACTTAAAAAGGCTAACGAAGCGGGAATCAATGCGCAGGATATCTGCACTGGTCACCCCATCACCATCCTCAAATTCAAAGGATGTACGCTTTATCGGATTTGTAAACATACCGAGCGCATGGTGCGCCCACTCCTTTTGCTTATTGTCTATCACAACAATCGGTTTATCGGCCGATGCCCTGGTCTCTGTCGAATGAAATGTCTCATATGTACACTCCGGATGCTCGTTTGCTACCGGTGTATCGCTAAAATCAAATACTGGCATTTTTATTCCTCTCTTTTCGTAATTGTATTCTTCATCATACCCTGTCAAAGGCTATGTCCTGTACCACCTCGCCCGCGATGATAAGTCCTGCCACTGATGGTACAAATGCAAGGCTTCCGGGAATATCCCTGCGCTGCGTGCACTTGTGTTCGGCACCCGGCGGGCAGATGCAGTTGCTTCTGCAGCTTATAGACATATCCTCTATCGGTCTTGTAGGCTTCTCCTCAGAGTATACCACCTTGAGCTTTTTCACGCCACGTTTTTTAAGCTCACGGCGCATGACCTTTGCAAGAGGACACATGCTGGTCTTATATATATCAGCCACCTTAAATGCACTTGCATCCAGCTTATTTCCCGCTCCCATGCTGCTTATGATAGGGACATTTTTCTCCTGTGCCTTCATGACAAGCGCAATCTTTGCCGTGACCGTATCAACCGCGTCAACTATATAATCATACTCTTCAAACGGAAATTCATCAGCATTTTCCGGCAAAAAGAAGCACCTGTGCGTCACGACACTGACATCAGGATTAATATCTTGAATCCTCTCCTCCATCACATCTGTCTTGTATTTTCCTATGGTCTTTCGGGTTGCGATTATCTGCCTGTTTAGGTTTGTAAGACACACCTTGTCATCATCGATAAGGTCAATCGCTCCCACGCCGCTTCTGACTAGTGCCTCGCAGACATATCCGCCCACTCCTCCTATTCCAAATACTGCGACTCTTGCGCCCTTTAGCCTATCCATCGCCTCTTTTCCAAGCAAAAGCTGTGTTCTTGAAAACTGATTTAACATTTATTTCTCCTTTTCATCCCTGACCACGCCGACACCGGCAGAAATCAGGAGTCTTACTGTATCCTTAAGCATGCTCCAGTCAGCCTTTGACAGATCATCGGCAGCCTTTATCATCTCAATGAGCTGCTTAAATGACATCTGGTCAAGGTTCTCAAAATTGGAGTCCGATGCTATTGAAAAAAGCACATTTACAAACTGCTTTCGCTGCGCCTCATCCATGCTGCCTATCCAGTTTCTGAGTGTCTTGTCAAGGCGCACACTGTTTTTGTCCAGCCCATCCGCCTTTATGATACTTCCGCCCATTATCTCCCAGGAAAAAGCATCATGTTGCAGCGGCCCCGAATTATGGCTTCTTACCACCTCATAATCGTCCACATGCTCAAGCAATAAGCCAACAATAGACGACTGCGGCAGAAATGTCTCTATTCTGTCAAAAATTCTTTTGTAGCCTGCCGTATATATCATCTTGTGATTGAAGCCCGGCCCATCAAAATTATAAACCTTTATAATGACATCCTGCACCTCTTTATCCACATGCATGGCGGCAAACACTGCCAGATTTCCACCCTTTGAGTGCCCGCCTATCCACAGCTTTCTTGTATTGATGCTTTTATTGTTGATATTTTCATCATCTAAAGCTTTATCATTTACGGCTTTTTCATTTATGCCCCTATCATCATTGCATATATATGCTGCCATCTGCTTTAAATATTTTTTCGCCTTGTTCTGTCCCGGTGTCTCATCGAGATAGCTTAGATTAAAGTTTTCCTTCCAGCCGACCACGGAATGGTCTGTACCACTGTAGGAAATGAAATATGTGCCGTCAGGCAGTTCTATCGTAACCGCAGAAAACTGCGACTCCTCTTTTTCACTAATATCGTATATATAATATCTCAAAATGCAGTCAGCATAGCGCCTTGAGTGCGCCAGCTTTTGAAGCAGCCTCGCGGAGTGGCGGAAAAGATTAGGCATCTGCTCAATCTCATCATCACTGTGGTCCGCGCAGTAAAGGCTTGAAAGCTGTTTTATCGTAAGGTATGACTTCTTTGCATCCGGCATATATGGCTTCATCTGCACATAAATAAGCTGTGAAAAAATCAGTCCGTCCACCTCATTTACATGCACCTCATCAAAGCCTATATCTCCACGCCAGTCAATATAATCCATGATATCTGCCATACAATGCCCTCCTGAAATATATCTGTCTTATTCATCATAGTGATCTAGGAAGCTGTGCTTTATGCCATCCTTTTTATATGCTACAACCGTAGCCAGATTTACATTCTCCACGCTCTTAAATATATTTGCCTCGACAAAAGGATTCACCTTTTTAAGATTAGCGATGAGCTGCTTTATCTCAACACGCTTTGAGCGGTTTTCCTCATTATTGCAGGTGGTACAGGTATCTGTAAACTTGCAGGCACACTGTATGAAATGCAGACCGTTGTAATCACGCCATGCCTTGATATCGTCCTCCCTGACCAGGTAAAGAGGCCTGATAAGCTCCATGCCCTCAAAGTTTGTGCTGTGAAGCTTAGGCATCATGGTCTGTACCTGTGCACCGTAGAGCATACCCATGAGTATCGTCTCAATAACATCATCATAGTGATGTCCGAGCGCAATTTTGTTGCAGCCCAGCTCCTTTGCAAATGCATACAGATGTCCTCTTCTCATCCTCGCACATAAATAGCATGGCGATTTTTCGATATCATATACAGCATCAAATATATCTGACTCAAAAATAGTGGCAGGGATGCCAAGGTTCCTGCAGTTTTCCTCTATGACATGCCTGTTTGCCTCATTGTAGCCCGGGTCCATGACGAGAAACTTCACATCAAAATCAAACTTATTGTGATGCTTAAGCTCCTGAAACAGCTTTGCCATGAGCATGGAATCCTTACCTCCCGAGATACACACTGCAATCTTATCCCCCGGTTTTACAAGCTCATAGGTATTTATCGCCTTTGTAAACTTGCGCCAGATGGATTTCTTAAATTTCTTTCTGATGCTTTGCTCCACATCTGCCTTTATATCGCGCTCTGCCACCTCATCCTCTTTCATGGCATCAAGCAGCCAGCTTATATAGCCTCCCTTTAAGCTTGCCGCATCAAAACCTTTTTCTGTGAGATACTCTGCCACATCCACACTCGTCTTACCACGGCTGCAGACTATGACAAGCTTCTTATCATGTGGCACCCTCTCATCTGACTCTATTTCCTCTGCCTGAATATTGAGTGCTCCCTTTATGGCACCGTGCGCCACCTCTTCCTCACTTCTTATATCTATTATCTGATAGCTGTTACTATCCAGCTTTTTAACTTCTTCTATACTAAGCTGCATTTTATTTCTCCTATATTATTTCCGCAATGACTTTATTTCCTGAAATATCCTGTACTCATAATATGCCGTCACCACAAGGATGAGCCCTATCATAATAAGGCTGTATACATCGCGTATTGCTATTCCAAACGCATCACACACGCATGGCACCAAAAGCCCCGCAGTAAAAACAAGCTTTACAAACGTCAAAAGCCTGAGTGAATACTTTCTGATATTGCCCACACACAGCTCCGCTGCTATGTGATTGAGCTTTTCCGGATAATGCTGCAGCCATGTGATTGCAATGTATACAAGCAAAAGCACAAGTATATTGGCCACAAACTTAAATACCTGTATGTGATAGCACACTCCATAATAAATCTGTAAGCCTATATACGCAAGAGCTAAAATAGCATCTATTGCCTCAAGCACCGCCGAAGCAAAGGTCATATCTCTTTTTCTCATATAAATCTACTACCTTTCATTAACACCTTAAACACGTAAAAATAAGGTAAAACGATATTGTTTCTCTTTAAACTATCTAATTTTATCATATTATGGACTATCTTTCTAGAAAAATTGTGATATAATAATCAGGTTAAAGGAATTTTATTTAAAAATTAATAATACAACGAGGTTTAATCGAAAATGAGCAAATTAACAATACCAAAGAACTATTCTTCGGCACTGAATCTTCACGATACACAGCTTGCCATCAAGACTGTTAAGGATTTCTTCCAGGGCATGCTCGCACAGCGTCTTTCCCTGACACGTGTTTCAGCACCGCTTTTCGTTGATCCTACCACAGGCTTAAACGATAACTTAAACGGATATGAAAGACCTGTTACCTTCGGCATCCTTGAGCAGGGTGACAAGGAGGCAGAGGTCGTTCACTCTCTTGCCAAGTGGAAGAGATATGCATTAAAGAAATACGGCTTCTCTCTCGGCGAGGGCATCTACACAGATATGAATGCCATAAGACGTGATGAGGAGACTGACAATATCCACTCTATATTTGTTGACCAGTGGGACTGGGAAAAGATCATCCGCAAGGAGGACAGAAACTTAGACTTCCTTAAGGAAACAGTAAAGACAGTATACAAATGCCTGCGCAAGACCGAGCAGTACATGGCTATACAGTACGACTACATAGATTTAATTCTGCCAAAGGATATCACCTTTATCACCACATCAGAGCTTGAGGAAATGTTCCCGGACAATACTCCAAAGGAGCGCGAGTATTATTTTGCAAAGGCAAAGGGTGCAATCTGTGTAATGCAGATTGGTGACAAGCTTGCAAACGGAGAGCCTCACGACGGACGTGCCCCTGACTATGACGACTGGGCTTTAAACGCTGATATCATCGTGTACTATCCTGTTCTTGATATCGCACTTGAGCTTTCATCAATGGGTATCCGTGTAGATGAAAAAGCCCTAAAGGAACAGCTTGACAAGGCCGGATGTCCTGAGCGTGCTAAGCTTCCATTCCAGAAGGCTATCCTCAACAAGGAGCTTCCGTACACTATCGGAGGCGGAATCGGACAGTCACGAATCTGTATGTTCTTCCTCAGAAAGGCTCATATCGGTGAGGTACAGAGCTCACTGTGGCCTGAGGAGACAATTAAGGCATGTGAGGAGCATGGTATTCAATTGCTATAATCTGCATACCATACTTTACTGTTTGTTATTAAAAACCTGCTGTGTCAGACAAGCATGACACAGCAGGTTTTTTATTTCTTATTTTTAATTTTTCCATATGCATCACAAACATCAGCATAAATGCATGTATTGCTGCTATTATCTACACAAACATCCTCCATGCAGCCCTGATCTGCGAACCCAGCCTCTCAAACTGCCAGTGGGTATTGCTCTTTATGATACTGTTTGGATCATTTATAGTAAAGCCCTCATCATCATAGCCTGTGATCACCATAAAATGTCCCTTTTCTGTGAAATCTCCCGGACCGACATTTACGACTATCAGATTGCCCTCATCAAGCCTTTCTTTAAATGTATCCTCATCCACCTTTATAGTCTTTGCATTTACCCCGTAGTGCCTGCAGCCCTTGCTTATAAGATTCCATGCACTTCCGGAGCCATCCACACTGTAGCCGGCCTCCTTTGCATACTCTGCCACCGCAAGAGGGGATGCCTGTGCATCATGTGTCAGATATAATACAACCATCGAAAGTGCAGTCGGACCGCAGCCACTCGCCGCAAAATAATTGCCACTGTACTTTTCATAGCCCCATCTCTTATCCCACTGCTGCAAAAGAGGTACTGTATCCTGCGAAGCCTCTGCAGTCAGATCAATATCATGCTCTATCGAATGCTCCTTAGGATACTCATATATGAAGTCAATTGCCTCATCATTTTTCTTGGCAAGCTCCTTTAGCTGTCCCGGATACTTTGCACTGTGAAGTATCTCATCAAGCTTCGTTTCCTTGTCAGGCTCACTGTCTTGCTCCGCAGAGTTTACATCAGCCTCTGAGCTGTTTTGCTTTTTTTCTGAATCCATTTTAGATGCGGTAAGTGAATTATTATTCTTCTGCACATCAACATCTCTTGATTGCGTCTTATTATCAGCACCTACCACCGCGTCAGCTACGGGAACTAAAAGCTGCATGCCACACGCCAGAAATGTTGTTATGATTATCGCTGCACAAAGAACTATTGCGCCTATTTTCATGCGCCTGTCGCGGTGCCTTGCACGTTTTATGCTTCCCTGCCTTCTATGAGTTTTCTTATGTGTCTTTCCCATTGTTCTCCTCTTACTATTACAGCTTATCAACCTCATCCATCCAGATACGTCCACACGCATCAGAAGGCATCCTTAGGTCTCCTCTCGGTGAGACCGCCACTGTTCCTACCTTTGGTCCATCCGGCAGACATGAGCGCTTGAACTGCTGTGCGAAAAATCTGCGATAGAAGTTCTTAAGCCATTTGAGAATAAACTCATCATCATATTTTCCTTCAAATGCTATCCTTGCAAGGCGGTAAACCTTGGCAGGAGCATAGCCGCAGCGCAGCATATTGTAAAGGAAGAAGTCATGCAGCTCATAAGGGCCCACAAGATCCTCTGTCTTCTGTGAAATCTTACCGTTTTCAGGTGGTAAAAGCTCAGGAGAAACAGGTGTATCAAGCACATCAAGAAGTGTACTTTCCAGCAAATCGCTGCCGCAGGTATCTGCATAGTATTTTACCAGATGGCGCACCAGAGTCTTTGGAACCGATGCATTTACAGCATACATGGACATATGGTCTCCGTTGTAGGTAGCCCAGCCGAGTGCCAGCTCTGACAAATCTCCTGTACCTATGACCATTCCGTTTTCCTTGTTTGCGATATCCATAAGTATCTGTGTGCGCTCGCGTGCCTGTCCATTCTCGTAGGTGACATCATGCACAGACGGATCCTGTCCGATATCCCTGAAATGTATATTTACAGCATCCTTTATATCCACCTCGATAAATGTAGCACCAAGGCATTTTATTAGGTTTACCGCATTGTCATATGTGCGGTCTGTTGTTCCAAAGCCCGGCATAGTAACTGCCGCTATATCCTTGTGATCCTTTCCCAAAAGATCAAATGCCCTTACCGTGACAAGCAGTGCCAATGTGGAGTCAAGTCCTCCTGAAATACCGATAACTGCTGTCTTACAGTTGGTATGCTCTAATCGCTTTTTAAGTCCCATAGCCTGAATCATGAGAATCTCATCACAGCGTCTGTCCCTGTCTGTCTTGTCCGCCGGAACAAACGGAGCCGGATTCACATAGCGGCTAAGAGTGGTATCCTTTACCTCAAGGTCAAACTCAGCCCATCTGTGGTCATCCTCGACAACAAAGGTTGTCATCCTGCGCCTCTCAGTCTCTATTCTTTCCACATCAAACTCGCTGTATATAGTCTCATTTGTAAAGCGCCCTGACTCGGCAAGCACATTTCCGTTTTCACAGATGAGATTGTGTCCTGAGTAGACCACATCCTGTGTGGACTCACCGTCTCCCGCTGACGCATAAATATATCCACAGATTAATCTGGCAGACTGTCCGCTCACAAGCTCTCTCCTGTATATTGCCTTGCCTGTCACCTCATCTGATGCAGACAGATTTACAATCACAGTGGCACCAGACATCGCGTGTCTGATGCTCGGCGGGTTCGGAGTCCAAAGATCCTCACAAAGCTCCACCGCTATCTTAAGCTTTGGCAGCTGCTTGCAGCTAAAAATAAAATCAGTATCTACAGACACCTGCTGTCCATTTTTCAGTGTGACATATGTGCTTAAGTTTTCTCCCGATGCAAAATGCCTTGCCTCATAAAACTCATTATAGTTTGGCAGAAATGTCTTTGGCACCATGGCAAGCACCTCTCCGCGCGATACAACTGCCGCCATATTATAGAGCATGCCGTTTATCTCATATGGAAGCCCTATGAAAAATATGCCGTCAAGGCTCCTGCTGTAATCTGCTATCCCTATAAGCTCATCCTCTGCTGCAGCTATGAGCTTATCCTGCCAGAAAAGATCCTGACAGGTGTATCCGGTAATGCAAAGCTCCGGGAAAACAACCACCTTTGCCCCGTTGTCAGTGCACTCCTTCATAAGAGCTTTAATAAGCTGTCCGTTGTATACAGTATCAGCTACCTTTACCTTTGGTGTCGCTGCAGCGACCTTTATATATCCGTCCTTCAATTAGCGCATCTCCTTCAACTCATCCACCGTAAACTCATATGCCTTATTACAGAACTGGCACTTTACCTCAATGCTCTCGCCATCTGCGATAATGGAATCAAGATCCTTTTTGCTAAGTGTGGAAAGTGCTCTGCTCACACGCTCCTTTGAACAGTCACAGTGGAAGCGTGTCTCTGTCGTATCTGTGATTTCAAGCCCGAAATCCCCTAAAATTTCCTCAAGTATCTGCTCCGGAGTCAGCCCCCTGTCAAGCATCTGTGTCACAGAATCAATCTCTGTGATTTTCTTTTCAAGCCTGTCCACAACATCCTCCGGTGTAAACGGCATAAGCTGGATGATAAATCCACCGGACTGCTTCACGCTCTGGTCCTTATCCACCAGCACGCCAAGACCAACCGCCGACGGAATCTGCTCAGATGTGGCAAAATAATAAGTCAGATCCTCAGCTATCTCACCTGTTTTAAGCTCACACTGACCTGAATACGGCTCCTTTAAGCCCATATCCTTTATGACTGTAAGTATACCAAGATCAAGCGCTCCTCCCACATCGAGCTTGCCTGCCGCATTGAGTGGCAGCTCAACCTGTGGATTCATGGCAAAGCCCTTTACATTGCCGTGCGAATCTGCTGTGACGGTAAGTCCCTTTGCAGGTCCGCTGCACTGTATCTGAAGAGTTATGATATCCTTATCGCCCTTCATCATAGCTCCCATCATGGCTCCCGCAGAAAGGAGTCTGCCAAGTGCCGCCGTCATGACAGGTGTTGTCATGTGATCCTCTCTGGCGTTCTCCACCATCTCCTTTGATGTTACAGCAAATGCTCTGATATTGGCATCCGCCGCTGTTGCTCTTACTATATAATCTGACATAATTTACCTCTCATTATCTAATTCTATGCTTTATGTGCAATTAAAGTGACCTTCTCACTGTCACATTTCACCTGATTGTCTGTGTACGCATCATACACCGCATCAAACACAAGTCCCGACTGCTCAAGAAGCTCCTTAAGCTCTGAAATCTCATAGCATCTCTGGAAATGAGTTTCCTCAAACTTCTTGTAGATGTCATCCTCATCCTCTGACTGCTCCTTTATAAAAAGTGTCAGGTCATACTCGTTTATTTTCTCATCGGCATCATAATAATTGTCCCATATAAAGCTGCCCTCATCACGGTTTTCAGCTATGGTATTATCAGCCATGAGCACCTCATATTTGTATGGAGTATTGATATCAAATATAAAAATGCCACCCTCTTTGAGACTTTCGCTCACGCAGAAAAAAACTGCCTGCAGATCCTCAGGCTCAAGAATGTAATTGATGCTGTCACATGCGCTTACGACGGCACTCACCTTTTCTCCCGGTTCAAACTCTCTCATATCCTGCATCAGATAAAGGATTCTGTCATCCTCTCTCTCAAGCGCCATATCAAGCATGTCAAAAGAATTGTCAATGCCTATCATATCATAGCCTGCATCTGCAAGAAGCGTGGTAAGCTTTCCCGTACCACAGCCTAAGTCCACGACATATCCACTGTCTATGCCATTTGCACGCAGTTTTTCGACAATATATCTGCTCCACTTCTCATATGGCACATTGTCCATGAACATGTCATACACCCGGGCAAAACTCGTGTATGCTTCCATAATTACCTCATTTCGTGTTTCTATTTACAGTAACTATATAATAACAATTAAATGTCTCAAAATCAAGGTTGATATAAGGCACAAAAACCATTATACTAAGCATATGATTGATAATTACGAACACTACATAACAAAAAACATCAAAGCATTTTACAAAAGGCGTCTTTTCTCTCCGATTGTATACATCATTCTGCTTACCGTGCTATGGTTTGCATTTTCACTCGGAGATATTTTATCGCCCATACACATTGACGATTCTGTCAGCTTTGAAGCTGCATACAAGGATTCGGACAGATATGTAAAAACCACCCTTAAAAAGCTTTACTTTACCGGCTACACCATGAAGGACGGCAACGATATCAAGGGCTATTACTACTACTGCATGCGTGATAAGCACTGCTCTATTGTACTGCTTGCACCATCCACCTGTGAGGAGGGTCTGCCCTCTATCGACAAACTCACGGTGGTCGGTAAAATCGTAAAGGGAAAGGGCACCTACACACAGTTTGTAAATAAACTGTCTAAGGATCTGAGTTGGGATTCCAAGGGACTCTCCGATACCATAACAGGCTACTATCTTAATGAGCCTGAGTACCATTTGAAAACTACTATTTTTATGTTTGTTTTTTATTTTGGCACTCTCATCTATGCTGTTATCAGCCTGATATTCTACATCCTATGCATCAGGTTTCCTGTTTTGGCACCGGCATGTCAGAATCTTGTTGTATTTGGCAATCCGCACAAACTGCTTGCCGAGGCTGAGGAGGAGCTTGCGACACTGCCACAGCTTGCCACCGAGGACATGTTTATCACAGAGCACTATTTTATCATGACCTCGCCTTATGGCAATGCCATCGTGCCTATCAAAGAGATTTTATGGATTTACAAATACTCTACCCTGCACAAGATTCTGTGGTATCATTTCAGCATCTCATATACACTGCATATTTCCGCAAATAAGCATCTGTATATTCATTGTCCGAAGAACACGAAGTCTGATATCGATGGTATCATCGATTATCTGGCTGAGGCTAATCATGATATTCTGGTTGGTTTCAGTGAGGAAAACAGATTGAAGGTGCAGGCTGTTCAGGGGAAACCGCTGCATATTGAGAGGCTTCTTGCGTGGAAGAAGAAATAAAGCGTTTTAAGTTTATTGGATTAAATGACAAAGCCTCGCAGGAGCACTTGCTGCAAAATACGCTCATACTAAGCGGATTTTACAGCAGTGTTCCTGCGAGGCTCCTGTTTGTTGCAGTGTCCAGAGATTTTTGCTATTTTTTAAAATCCCAAATAGATGCCTGTCCGCACCGCATATCTGCCACTAAACGAATACTGAATATTTACCAATTTCATTACCTGCTGCATTAACATTCATGGATTGAACCATAACAAGACCTAATGATAAAATTACTGAAAATATCCTCTTGCACATTTTTTTACTCATATAACTGCCTCCTTTGGTCTATTTTTTGCCTATCCCACACAAAACAAAACTCCTTAATTAAAAAACCTTTTTTTACTTCTACATATCCCATCACCTCATCATTCAAATAAAGTATCCATCTTTCATCCTGTTTCTTAATTATCAACTCCTGTAATTGACACATCTCATATGCATATTCATGTTTTTGGACAACCTCAAATAAAAAGCTCTCATTGATTTCCTTTCGTGTATAATATGTAGAAATATATGCCTCATCATTCTCTTCACTTCCCAATTCAACACAATCCCTATTATCACTTCCTAAAATGAAATAATACACTAATTTATCCATTGTAGAATTTACTTTCATCGCTGAACCCATCATCAGACAACCAATCAAAAAAATAATTGTCCAAAACAAATATATTCCCCAATAAGCAGCTTTGCTTTTGACAATATTCTTATCACGATGTCTCCCAAAGCACATAAGATGTGTTAATTGTCTTGGATAGAAAATAATCAAAAAAGCTGAAACAACTATATAACATATTTTCATTTTATTATCTCTCTCTTAATCAAAATTCCTAAATTGGATGTTTCCTGAAAAACACTTTATTCAGAACGATTTATTGTATCATTTGTAAACTCAACAATAATGTTCTTATTGGTGCTCAGTGTGATTCGGTGGTTGTTATTCATGGTAAAAGACTCCAATCTATAGGTTTTGTTACGTCTATTTTACCATATATTTTCTTCACCTGGTGGGTGAATAATGATATGAACAACAAAGTATCGCAAAAGCTTGAAATTATAGGATTTAAGGAGTCTGTGAAGAAATATACTACCATTTATTTCTTTATTTATTTTCTCTATTACATTTATGTTCTACCGGTCTTTTCGGTTGATGAAATATCCCCAAACAAAACGGAGGATCACCACTGGCTCTCTTAATCTCATTTCTTATCACCCTCTCCACAACCTTCAATACCTTTTTGTTAATTTTCTTCATTTCTCTTTACCTCCTGTTTTAATATTTTAGCTATCAGCAACAGAACCGCACATAATATAACAGCAACTGCCATATGGCAAACATACATCATATCGGCTCCG
This sequence comes from Agathobacter rectalis ATCC 33656, assembly GCF_000020605.1. Taxonomy (NCBI): domain Bacteria; kingdom Bacillati; phylum Bacillota; class Clostridia; order Lachnospirales; family Lachnospiraceae; genus Agathobacter; species Agathobacter rectalis. Next base: position 1,225,522 of record NC_012781.1, on the reverse strand, counting down.
AGCAAAGTAAAAGTGTAAATAACACACACTTCAACTGCACACAAAATTCTTGCCGCCCTCTTTGATTCTGACAGTTCTACCGCATCCATATGTATGTTGGGATGATTAACAGTCCCTATAACTTCAACTATGCAAATTGCAACTAATAATAATCCAAAAACCAGCTGCGGATAGTCAACCAGAACCATACATAAACCTAAGACAAGCATATAAGTAACCACTGTACCCAAATAACATTGAAAAAAGGTATTCATATGATATCCGCCTGTTCTTTTTCTTAATGACAAAAAGAATAACAAAAAGAATGCTGTTGGAACTAATTTCTCAATCAGTACACTTATTAGCAAAATAGTTCCAATGGTTATAAATTTTTCCATTAACGAAACAAGCGTATAGACATAATATTCTTCCGCTTCCTTGTCAATCATTTTTTCCTCAGCCATTTGGTCAACCAACCCCATTGCCATCTTCTCAATCATATCAACGCCTCCTTCTACTGTAAGTATAACAATACACAATTTCTTAACAAGGTCTATTGCAGAAAGTGTACTTATTTTGCAGAAAACGACAAAAAAGTGATTTGTTCTCAGAAATCACTTTTCACTAGAGGAATCATAATGGAAAAATAAAACTCTCGTTCATCGTTTTGAATCACATAAGAGCCCCCGTACTTCCTTATTGTTTCAGCTATATTTTTTATTCCTATTCCATGTTCATCTGTATCCAGAATCTTTGTAGTCTGTATCTCTCCATTTTCATAAATAACAGCATTCTCATAAGTATTTTTCACCGATATAATCGCATTATTGTCCTCTATAACAATTTTCAATTTTATTATTTTATCCCCTCTGCACTTTTCACATGCTTCAATCGCATTGTTTAATAAATTGGACATAATAACCACAACATCCTCATCGCTAATATTCAAAGATGATAAATCATTAATTTTAAATACAAAAACAATACCTTTATCCCTTATTTCCTGATATTTAGTATTCAATACCGCATCCACAATCACATTATTTGTACAAATAAAATCCAATTCTTTACTAATTTGACCACTGATTTTATTTACAAAGCTTTCCAATGAATCATATTTCTTCTTTTTTATCAAAGAATCAATGCACATAATCTGATTTTTATATTCATGTGTCATTTTCTTTTGTTTATCAAAATTTTCAGAAATAGAACGATACATACCTATTTGGTTTTTAACCTGTATCCTATAAATACGTTCCTCCTGCAATTTATTTTCTCGTTTTAAAATATCATATATTAAATAAAATACAACTATGTTCATTCCCGCCAATCCACACGCTATAACAAAAAATAAATTCTCCTGGGCTTTATTTTTTATATCTTCAGACATTTTTATCATAGCTGTAATAACACATATTGTGAAAATAGGGAAAAAAATAAACCGAAGCCATTCTGTATCTGCCAGCATAGCCAAAGATTTTTTCTCCATATGATTTCTAATAATTAATACAGCAAAAAGTAACAATGCCTTTCCTAAAACAACGACCAATGAACCCTGTATAACATGTGATTCCCATACTTCTTCCATGTTATGAAAAATATAAATATTCATAAGTAACGCGAAATAATCCATCACGAGCAAAAGACTCTCAAATAATGCTGATAAAATCATCGCCTTACCAAAACTCAGTTTAAGATAAAGCAACATAAAGAATGTTATGAGAATAATTGAAAATACCTGCTTTACAATAAAATAGTCTCGAAAAATCATTGCAATAAAATAGCAAAGCACTGTCAATCCGATAACTATACTATAATTTTTCCAACAATTATTTTCCTCTCTTTTTATTCCAAATGCTTCAAAAAAAATTTTGCAGCATAATATTTCCAACATCATAATCAAAAGACTCTGAATGTAAACAAACATTTATACTTCACCTCTATAAGCGATAAACTTTTCTTCTACATATTTATATCTCGCTCTAGCTATATCTAATAGAATTCCATTATTCAGCAATACTCTGTATCTGCTTATATTTTTAATGAATTTCATATTAACCAGAAAGCTCTGATGTATCCGCAGAAAATCATTTCCGGCAAACTTATCATCTATTTCATTTAGCGTCCCTTGTAATGTATATTTTTGCAGACAATCCTCCATTACATGAAACTCCAATTTATGTAATTTACTCTCAATATACAATATGCGATTCAATGAAACTTTCCTTGTACCTTCGCAGAAATCAAATTCAGCCCAAGTAATCTTATAATCCATTTTTTCATGAATTGCATCCATGCACTCATAAACACTGGCAACCAGATTTTTATTGTCCTTTAAAATATATCTTACTGCATCTACCTTATATCCTTCTATCGTATAGTTTACAAAGGCTGTAACAAAAACAATAAACATATCCTTGCTGTTTTCCCGGATCTTTTTTGCTGTCATAATTCCATCCAGTTCATCCATGTTGATATCCAGAAAAACAATCTTATATTTTACCATTTCAATTCCCAGTTCAACAAATTCTTTTCCTGAACTAAAAGTATCAATTTCAAGCATTATTCCTCTGTCAGTCATATAACGTATAAGTATTTCCTTTAGGTCATCTCTAAAAATCTTTTCATCATCGCATATAGCAATTCTAAACATACGTTTTTCCCCCCTCTCTAAATTTTGCATATTTCCTCGTTTGGTTGGTTGTGTTTTTTTAATTTTGTACATATTTTTATATTTTGGCACCTTCCAACAAAAACTTTATTTACTTCCATATAAACATAGCTTATTTTCCCTCGTTCAATTAGAATAATATAAAACCATTTTACAGTCATATATTACTATTTCTCACCCGAACAATCAAATAAAAGGCAGAAATCGACCTATATTTGTAGAAAATGACCAAAATCAACATTTTGAACAGCTTAATCTTTCTTCTATTACCAAATTTGCATTAACATATGCCGGCATTACTACTGTCTCCGAACTTAAAGAATATAATTATATCTCTTTAGCAAATGTTCTTCCTCTTTCTTTCCTTATACGCCGGATATTCTTACCAATAAATATCTCATCTTGCTTTATTTTCTGTTCCATCCCTTTTCACCATGCCTATGAACCCATTTTGGTTCTTTTTGCATTATTTTATGCAATATGCATGATGAAAAGGGACTTGTTCTAGTCCATCTTGTTTCTTCCCTATAATATTTTAAAAAAGAGATTCGAAAAAGGGGCTGTCATGCTAAATCGTTAAAGCGACAGTCCCTTTAAATAACAAATGTTATAACAGTAAACACCTATTATCATTAACACTTTCTGTTTTGGTCTTTTGACATATTCCTGTGCCTATTAAATTACATCACTGTTGCAAGAATACCCCATAGAAAAAATGCATAATTTTCTTTGATAGTCTGTTATATCAAACATTTACTTTTTTCCAATATTTTCAATATAGACATTTTACTGCTGTGAAAGTTTATCTTCAAGCATTGATTTAGACACCGAAAACTCGAATGTATCCATATTACTATATGTTGTTATTTTCTCTGGATTATCATTCTCAACAATAAATTCAGGTCTAATATAGCTATCTTTATTCAAAGTGTACCGTCCAAAGACTGAACAGTTAATTCGATAACTGTCACCCAGAATACTGCCTTCATTTGTTTTCAGAAATAGAATAACAGTATCTCCAACATTTGAATGTTCCGCACCCATAAAAGTATGGTTAATTAGCAAATTTTCCATTTCTTCTTCTGTGTATTGTGACAAATCGGCATGTGCTTCAATTTGTTCCTTTTCATCGCTCAGCCGAGTATATCCTCCATCCTCATACACAGTGATGGTTTCCTGCACCTCGCCTTTATATGCTCTCTCCACATCAACGGTAAGCACAGAATAAGAACATCCATCAATATACACATATTCTATTTCTATAATATTTCCTTTTACAATGACATCTGATGAGTCACTATCAATAAATTCATCAATATTATAGTAAAGATTTTTTAACGCAGCTTCACTATTTACATCTGTAAAAATTTCATAACTAGAAATATCACTATAAAATAGGGAATTTTTATTTGAATATTCATTATTATTTTCTGCCAAAGTGGTTTCACTTTCAACAATTGCATCTTTAGTATTGCTTAAATCCTGAACACTTGCACCTTCTATCCTTCCACAACCAACCATTGACAATAATGCCATACACCCTAATATTCTAATACCAATTTTTTTCATTTTACTTCCTCCTACTTATATAAATAATTTATTCCACCTAAATCATTAGTTTGTGCTCTCGAGGTACTACTTGAATTATAAGCAATATCTGCCCTCATCAAAACATTACTAAAGTCTGAATGTGCCAACCCCATAACATGCCCCATTTCATGAGCTATAACAGCCAATCTTTTATTTTCACTTAAATCCGAAAAATCCGCATCTAATTGTATTTTTCCCCAAGCCCAATTGCTACTGAATGGATCAACCTCTGTACTTCCATTATACATAGTTGTTAACCCCCACCATTCATTAACAGTACTTACTTGATATATATCCATTCTACTACTTGATTGTGTTGTGGTTTTTGTATAAGAAATAGGGGTTGTTACTCCCATGCTACTAGTTGTATTTACCCATTCGCTCATTGCCGTATTAATATAAGATGCATAGCCGCTTGCACTTGATGTAATAAAGTAATGTTGTGTATCTTTTCCATAATTTCCCACACCATATGTCAATTTGTGCTGATTATATGTATTATACGCATACACAGTTGACACACTACACATGAACATAAAAAAGCTAAAACATAATGCAACTATAAATTTTTTTGTTCTCATAAAACTTTCTCCGCTTAATTTTCTTAATACATACAATTATAAAGCAACAAAATACTACTAAAATTTTTTATCTCACCTCCGTATTTTTTGACAACTATAATTGACAACAATTCAAGGGTCAATTGGCTTTGTAAATGGTGCCTTTTTTTGTAAAACCCAAAACCTTTATCCTCTAAAAAAGTATCGTGTTTAACATGTTGCAAATGAACAAATCATTATTTACTTGCGAGAATGTCATCCTATTGATATTAAATCAGTAACTGTATGTGACTGTTATTGTTGCCGTTACCGTTGATGCAGGATATAGTTTATTGGGATCATAGGTTTTGCCTAAATTTTCAATTTGAAGATACCAATCTCCTTTGGGATTTTCACACACAAAATCGGTTACATAATATGTCCTTGACTTTGTAGAAGGTGTCAACCTTGCTACTGTTCCTTCTGGACTCTCAATATAAAGGTCAAACGGATCTGTACCACTTGCTACATTTAAGTATACTTTCACCTGAGTGATTTTAGGATTGGTTCCTAAAACACTTCCTGAAGAAACTTTTGCTATTTGAGATACCCCACCATCTATCGCATTTAACTTTACAGTGGTCTTCGAAAATGAATTTGAAGCTGCTAATACCGGCATTGAAAACATTAAACATGCCATAAAACATACTGCAATTGATGTTAAAGCTCTCTTCTTAATAGTATTCATAAAAAATCCTCCTTAAGTCAAAACATAAATATTATCAAACAGAATGCTCTCCCGCAAAATGGATACTTTTTATATCATTCGTTCAAATGACTTTCTAATCAGTTGACTACCAGATTTTACTAATAAAGCATCAATGGATTTACTTGTAATTCTATCTAAAACTCCCGGCATGATAGGTTTTCCAGCCTCCCATTTAGGGTCTGCTACTTTTACGGCATCTGTGAATGCCTGCCAATACTGTCGCTCATACTCCTCTAATGTATACCCTGCTGCTAATCTGTCGTTTTTCTCAGTTTGCTGATACAACTTTTGATATATCTCTGATCTGTTTGTTGTATCGCCGTTATGCACCCCATTTTCCATAAAAAATTCTTTTTTAGTGCTTTCAAACATCTCATCCATAATGCTTTCTGAAATTGAAACAATTCTATTTTTGCTAGCACAATTTTTATCTGTAACGAGTAACCCCGCCAATCCTGTGCGTGGATTAATCCAGTCTCCATCTTTATCATATCGGCTCATTCGTTTCTTAATGGCTGAGATTGTAGTATATCCACCGCCACCATCTCTGGACATCTCACTCATAACAGCTCGATATTGTTTACTATTTATATCTATTCCAGCCGCTTTAAGTCTTTCCTTTGTTTCGTTACTATTGATAGGCATTCCAGACATTTGCTGAAATCTATTGCTAAACTCTCTTACTATAAGCATAATTTTCTCTCCTTGATAAATTACTCTGAAATCCATTTTCTTCTTTAACAAACGATTATACTCTTGTCAAATTAAATATCACTTTCTTCTTTAAATATATCAAATAAATTGTATTGTTCAATTGTTCTTGCAGAAAGTGACTCCTAATTGCAGAAAATGACACTCCAAATATAAAATTCCCTTGAATCAAACCAAAGTTCAATTCAAGGAATATCTTCTTATCGTTTCTTTCCAACCATAACAGGCATAGATTTTGCTGTCATACTCTCATTCATTGCTTTTATAGTGTTATAGGTATCATCTCATATATTATAATGATTCAGCTATAATTTAATGGGGCTGTAAAATAAGTCCCTAATTAAGAAACGCCAACTCCGGCAAATGTCGGTTTTGTTGTTTCTTTGTATGAATTTTTCTATTTTTGAACAGGTCTGCATCTTTGGGTATAAAAAATGGTGAATTTAATAAAGCTCAGCTAATCACGCTTGAGTTTTATTCAGCTTTCGTCTGTCGTTGCTTTTTTGTACATGGGAAATTTCATGTGTTTTTCCATGCCGTGTTCTTCGCAATAAAGATAATTATTGTAAGAACCGTATCCGGCATCAGCAACCTGATATTTCGGATAATGACCATATGTGCGATTGAATTTTTCCATCAATGGTACAAAGCATTGGATCTATGTCAATACATTGGACACAAAAAGTATATACCGGATCAGAAATATCGATCAATTTTGCGATTTCTAATGGTAATTTCAGCTGACGCATAGTATAATTACCATTAGTATAGTCTGTTAGTAGCATAATTAATTATACCAAAAAATCGCTCAGACCTCACGGCCTGGGCGATTTTTTTCTAGGGGAGTTTTTTTACAGCCCCATTGCTGTATCTTGACATAATTCCAACAGCTGCTAAGCCGCTTCGTACAGCGAATTTTGTAGCAAGTTCTCCTGCGAGGCTCCTGTTTTATGCAGTGTCCAGAGATTTTTGCTATTTATCTCCTGTTGTTGACTTCCCTATCAAAACATGTTTCCCGCAAAACGCAAACGCATATTTATGAATCTTTTCCTCCGGAATTCCTCTTGCCTCCAACGTTGCAGCATACTTCTTATATTCAATCTGCTCCAGCCCGGCTTTCACTGTATCTTCCAGATCTTTCTCTGTTTCCGAATCCTGAACCTTGAACTCAATAATAAATGCATCATCGCACTTATCTCTTGGCTCCAACATCACATCGTATCTTCCGAATCCACTCTCCCGGTTCGAAGTCACAATATAACAATCCTCCAGTTCTACAATCAGCCCCAGAACAAATGGTACAGACGTCAGATTTACTACTATTTTCAATTTTTCTATCCTGCATCTCGTTTCAGAACTTTTTAGAACCAATCCAGAACCACGATACTATTATAGAACCAGAGTATATTTAGTCTTTCAATCTGCTTAACAGCATCTGATAATGCCGCTGTCCGATATGTCGTCCGGCACGTTGCAGACCATTCACGCATTCTCTGACTTCATCCGATGTCAGTTCGTGTTCCTCATAGGCTGCCATAAGAATCCCTATCGTCCCCATGATTCTAAGTCCCATCTGAGCTGATACATTTCTTCCCTTTGCTTCATCCATCAATAACAGATCTGCTTTTAATTCATCTGACAGGACAATCGCTTCACTCTCGCCCTGGTCAAGACCTGCCGCTCTTTTTAATATATATACTTGCTGATTCCGGATTATTGACAGGCTTCACTACGATAAATTTCTTCTGCCTGATCTCATCGGCTTCCAGCCGAAGCGGTGTTGTATCTGATACAACAATCATACCGCAGCCTCCTTCTTTTTGAGTTCTCTGAAAGTATTCAGTTCATCATCCAGATCATCCATCGTCATATCAAAATAGGAATATCCCAGCTTATCATACAGATCAATCAACTCGGATTTTCTGATTCCCAGAATTTCAGCCGCACGACCATGGGATATCGTCTGATTCAGTATATATGGATACAGCAACAGTGCATTTCGAGTAAGCTCTGTTTCCGGATTCATAGTTACCAGATATTTTGACATTCCTACCGGAACTTTAATAGTTACAGATTCTGTTGTTACCATAATATCACGTCCTTTCTGTTAGAAATCTATGTTCGTCTCTTTTCCTATATTATTATTATATCCATTATTTGGATTTTCTACAACTGATTTTTATCTGCTTTTATTCAAGTAATCTTCCTCGTCAAAATTGTGCGTATTGGAACTATTCTGGACGTGCTATGTTTTACAATGCACTACAAAAGAATGGGTTAATTTAGAACTGTACATATCCCATTTGTTGCAGTGTCCAGAGATTTTTGCTATTTTTATCTTGTTTTAATTATCAATTGCTTCGACAACCTCCTGTATATCATCAGCAGTGAGTTTTGTCAGCTTATCATATAAGTCAGCTTCAAGCTCATCATCCATATCACCATTTTGAACTTTAATAATATACTTTCTGACTTCAATTCCAACCTTTACAAATTCATAATCACCACAATTGTAAATAGAATCTAACCCATATATGATCCCACAATAATAAAACATCTGCGCAAAATTATCACTTTCCCTGCTTATTCCTTTAATATTATCCTGTAAAAATTTCTTTGCCTCCTGCAATTGTAAATTAATAGCTTCTTTGTCCAAAGAATTATTCTGCAGATTTTCTGCGTATTTTGATGCAAGACTATAGCCTTCTGTTTCGGACTTAAAAGTCTGATATTCTATTCTCTGTTGTTCAGTACTAACTTTCATATTATTATCTTCTCTTGTATTTCCCAGGAAAAGAACTCCAGCCATAAAGTACATAATTATTATGATTATAAGAATAATTCCAAGAAAATACTTATTTATTTTCATTTTCCTCAACAATTTTTCCCTCCGCAATTTTTAATATCACATCACACACTTCCTTTAAATCTTCTTTATGATGAGTGGCTACAATAATCGTTGCGCCTCTTGACTTCTCCTCTCTTATTATTTTATATATAAGCTGCACTGCATCTTCATCCAATGCATTTGTCGGTTCATCAAGCAATATAATTTTCTGATTTTCAAAAATTGCCTGTGCAATATTTAATCGTTGTTTCATTCCCAATGAAAATTTTTTCACTTTTTTATCAGAGTCGGGGTCCAGACCCACCCTTTCCAGAGAAAAGCTTATATCTTTTTCATCAGCTATATTTTTTATCTTTGCAAGCATCTGAAGATTTCTCTTTGCGGAACATTCCGGCAGCAATTCCATATTTTCTATAACAATACCGGTCTCAGGTGGAAACTCAATTTTATCATGCAGTTTTTCCCCATCAATGAAAATACTTCCACTATCCAGATTTATCAAACCACTTATAGCTCTTAGCAGCATAGTCTTTCCTGAACCATTTTGCCCATATAAACCATAAACAAAACCACTTTTAAACGTATACGATACATTATCCAATACCGTATTTTCCTTTATCCTCTTTGTTACATTTTGTAATTGTATCATACTATATCATCTCCTCAGTAAATGTCTGTTTTCTTATATTTTATTATTGAAATAATATTTAAAACTACTAATAATATAATCACATATATAATTGAAGTTTCATATCTCACATATATGTTTTTTTGATAAATTATCCCACTACGCGTTCCAAATAGCATATTGGGGAAAAGCATAACTCCAATCCGGCTTAAATCACGATTTATCAGTACGTTATTTCCAATTATCAGTGATACCACCAAAAAAATATTTACAAATATATTTGAAATACTGGCATCCATAAATAATTCAAGTAAAAATTGTAATTGTACCAATGCCCATACTCCAACAAAATATGTAACTATTACCTGTATTAATTTTATACTTGATAAATTATTCCATGTCCCATCACATAATAAAAAAATAATCGTCTGACCTATTACTATACAGGCTAATTTCGCTGCTGATAATATAGCATTTTTTAAGTATAACCTCTCTCTGCTATAAGATCTGATCAGCCAAAGCTTACCATATCCGGTTGTAATTTCTCTTGCATTACCCGAAAAGTAAAAAAGTACAAATGGTAATGGTATATATGCATATAAAATTTGCACTAAATTACTTGTTGGGTTGTCAAAAATAAAAAGTGTACTGGCAAATGGTAATTGATATACCTCATAGCCACTCATTTGTATTACAACTCTTTGCATAATAATCATGCATATGATCAATATTATGTTTAACCACTTATTTTTCATTTCTTAAAATATCCCTTTTTGCAAACGTTACTATTCCTGCTATGTACAGAACTATTGCCATTACTATATTTTTTGCAAGAATACCCAAACAGCTTACAAACGATTTATTTCCTTCCAAAAAATTATATGCTGCAGCAACATCTAAACCCGGTATCCAAAACTTAACGAGCCAAAATCTTATCAAAATGAATTGCACAAAATTAACTCCAAACGCTCCTATAAGAGCAATAAGTTCATTTTGTAAACAATCTCTAAGTATTTTGTAAAAAAGACCTGTTGCGACAAAGAAAATCCAAATAACAACAAATTCCATAAGAGAATACAGTACAAATGGATATTTCTTAATTGTTGCACCATTAAAACTATATACCGTAAAAATATAATCAACTATCTGACGAACTGCCGAAAATATTGCCGCCATTACAATAATTATCCTGACCTGGCTATTATTATATTTTTCCCGCGTTTTATATCTAAGTAATATATATGTTTTTTCTTTATCTAATGCATAGTATATTCCCAATAAGACAGGAATTGTATCTACAACCAATATTTCTTTAATTCCACAGAAATTACTGCCTGAATTGTGGATATTCAGGAAAATTACATCTTCCGTTATCCCCATCTGCCCTATTGAATTAAGCATAGGTACATTTGAAAAATAACAATCTATACCACACAATCCCACATATATTAAAGCACATACTAAATATTTATACTTCAACAATTTTTTTCTCCCATATAATAGCTGTTATAATCACTAAAATGTAAAGCACTATACACCATATCGCCATTGGAACAACAACATTAAAATCATATTCCATAAACGGTTGAAAAATATGCATTGATGAATTTTTAAACAAAATTGGTATGAACCAGATTGCAAAGGTCAACGCATATACCATCTTTCTTTCGTGTATAGATATTGCCAACGCAGCTCCCATCATTCCCAAAACACCGGCAAATATTGCCGTTATAAGAATGTAGACTATATTCGCTGTCAATGGATGTGTATAGCTTATTTCAAAAAGAAATGTTTCTGCCATGACAAAACTGTCATATTTCAATGGTTCTGCATCAAACGGTGTATTTGTTCCCCCATTAAATACTATTTGTGAAAGTATAAGATTTAATCCCAGTCCTACAAATACAATTGTAAATGAGACAATAAAGGCTGATTTCATTTTTTGTAAAATATATTTATTTTTTCCCATTTTACATATCAATATATTCTTATATCCTGTAATATAATCAACAATACTCTCTTCTCCCACTATTACCAGCAAATATAATGGTAAAAACCACAGATAAATCATTTGAAATATGTGCCCTTGTGAATAGCATGATAAAAATGTGACATATAACGGATAGGGTTTCCCTATTTCTCCATTACATATAATAATATCCTGATAATAAATCTGTACAATATCCAAAATTGGAATTACGAGCATAAAAATTATCATTCCTATACTTTTTTTATCACTTATAATTCTGTTTAATTGCTGTCTCATTTTTTCCTTTCCTTGTGTTTTTTACTACCGCATTGTTACCATAGACGTCTATGCTTATATAGTATCTCATATTTCTGAAAATTCGACTTAATTTATTATGAAAATTTCTGAATTTTTCATTGTCATGTACATCCAAGCTTCAGATTTCTTCAGAATTTTTCAGATTTTATTAAGCGCATATTGTGTTTTTATGTGCTATTATATTTATATCACTTTTGTTTTTACAATAAATCTTATTCATTTATATAAGGAGCAGCTTGTATGGATAAACTACTCATTATCGAGGATGACGAAACAATCAGAAATGCACTTAGAATTTTGCTTGAAAATCAAGGTTACTTCATCGAAGAAGCGCATGACGGTGAAGAAGGGCTCCAAAAATTTGACTCAACCTTTGATCTGCTGATTATTGACATAATGATGCCAAATATTTCCGGCATTGAGGTATGCCGCAGAATCAGGGAAAAATCATATGTTCCGATTCTCTTTTTGACAGCCAAATCTCTTGAAACCGATAAAATGGAAGCCCTTTCCGCCGGAGGGGACGATTATCTTGTAAAACCATTCTCCTACGTGGAGCTGATAGCGCGTATTCAGGCTCTTATCAGAAGATGTCGCGTCTACGACAATGCAGATGCATCAGACACCACCGCTTCATCCACTATTGAACGATGTGGCTTAACCTTATACACAAAATGCAACAATGTCAGTTACGATGGCAGACAGCTTGCTCTCACGGATAAAGAATATCAGATTCTTCTGCTGTTAATTTCTCATCCGACAAAGACATTTTCAACACAGAATATATTTGAAAGCGTCTGGAATGAACCGTATACACAGTTTTCCAATAACACCATTATGGTTCATATTAAAAATCTGCGCAATAAGCTTGAAGCCGGCTGTGGCTGTGCCCACCTGATTAAAACAGTGTGGGGAAAGGGATATAAATTTGAAGAATAAATTTAACGGATATAAGGAATACATAAGCAGCTTATTGATTTCATTTTTAATAGCTTTGTTGATTTCAATTGCTGTATTTACAGCTATATACCTTTGCGTGGAAAAAATAATAAATGAATATGTAAGCTCCGACAGCTATATTTACAATACACAGGCTCCATATATTACCAGCTTTCAAAAATATGTGTCTGACAATAAGGTTTCGTCAAACGATTTTAAAAGCATTGAAACATGGATTCAAAGAGAAAAGCCCGAATTTTTTCTCATATCCATTGATAATGAAACACATTACGTTTCAACAGAATTTTTATGTCTCAAAAAGCCCCAAAATCTATCATTATATAATCAGAAAATATCTGTTTACCTTAAAGCGTTAAACTTTAGTGACAGAACAGCTAAAATTTTTATATACAATAACTATCAGGAAAAATATCTCAAAGCTTTGCTTATTTGTGATGCTCTCTTCACTTTAATTACAGCAATAATGATTTTGTTTTTCATTTCCAGACATATTCTCATGCAAATACATGGCACTTTAAACGTTGTCGAGCAGTCTGAAACCGAATTGATCAATGAAAAAAATATGCTGATACGAAGCATGGCACACGATATCCGCACTCCTCTCGCAGGGCTGCAGTCATACGCTGAAATTATCAAAATGGAAAATAAAAAGGGTGCGATTCCCACTGAACACATAGATGTGATTTTCAATAAAATATGCGAAATAAAAGGCCTTACCGACCAGCTTTTTGACTATTCACTTGCCTGCAATGAAGAAGCTCTTGAGCTTGACGCTCCATGCAATATGGAAAGTGCAATAGGTGACTATCTTTCTGAGATGGCTTTTATCCTCCGTGAAAACAGCTTTTCACTTGATATAGAAAAGCTCATATGGAAGGATTTTAAAATCACTGTGAACTCAAACTTTCTCGGACGGATTTTTAACAATATTACAAACAATATATGCAAATATGCAGATAAGAAAGCTCCTGTCTGCATAAGCTGTATCTACCGGAATAAAGATGCAGGTATCGAGATAACAAACCATATCTCAGATAAAAGCTCTCTGTTTAATACCACCGGCATGGGTATCAGAAATATTACGATTATGATGAAGCAGATGAATGGACGGGCTATTGTTTCACATAATAATACCGAGTTTCGCATTACTCTTTGGTTTTCACGCGCATAAACAAATCATATTTTTGCAATATAAAAGGTCAAACCCGATAGTTAAAAATGACGGAGACTCGCAGGAGCGCATGCTGCAAAATACGCTCATACTACGCGGCCAAGAGGCTGTAAGAATTATGCTTAAAGGTTTTCTATGCTTGACGCAACCGGCTTTTACGCGCCGTCCATGGCGCGGTAACGCCTTGCCCCGACGTCGTGTCGGAGCATTGCTGTGTTTTGACATAATTCTAACAGACTCTAGGCCGCTTCGTACAGCGGATTTTGCAGCATGCGCTCCTGCGAGTCTCCTGTTTGTTGCATTATCCTTGACTAAATCCTCGACTAAACTCTTGACTATCCTCGACTAAAAAATATATTGTTTTAGTCCTTAGTCAAGAGATACCATTCTGAATTTATTGCAATACCACGCACATCAATAATTCCATTTTTCTTCATTTTTTGCAGAAGATTTGATAATTTTCTTGATTTTTGCTGATCAGTCAATACATCCGGTAAAACATCTTTAAGTACCGCCAATAGGTCTGATTTCTTGGCTGGTCCGAGTTTTAGTGTAGACAATATAAAATGCATACACACTTCCTCATCTAATCCTTTTTGTCTGACATAATTTGCCTTGTCTCCAACAACCTTTGCTACTTTATATGAAACAAAAATATTTGGATACCTTCCCTCGACTAAATTCCTTGACTTAAGTTGACTAAAATCTTCTTTAGAAATAGTCTTCTTTTTCTGTACCTGATCTAAAAGAAATACAGTTCTCAAATCCAAATCGTCGTTTGCATGCAACAATCTTGTATAATTAGGATCTAATACTTTTCCATACACCGTTACAACAACTCTGTTAGGAGTATCTAAATCAAATGTTGGCAATGGAAAGCATTTACCTTTCTGTATCTCATATATCATCGGAATTCCCATTGAATTTGTGTCTATCATATACATATTCACCATAGCATTACACAAAAATGCATTTCTATAATATGGAGGTTTATATCCCGGCTCCAATGCCTGTTCTACTGTCTCAGGAATAAATGCCCCTTCATTAATGAAAACAAGATGATCCTCATACTCTTCAAGATTTATTTTCCCACGCAATCTGTAATCAGAATGAGCTATACAATTGTTGATAATTTCCTTTACTAAATTAGGATTATATTGATCCACTTCTTCTGGAAACAATGTTGTCTGGTCTGCAATATATCTATATTTTTCATTTCTGATCTTGCCATATACTTTATCAACCGCCAGCAGTAAAGGCATATCAAAATGTTCATATGCTTTTACTGATTTATCAGCATTATATAATGTCCATGTAATTCTCGGAACAAAACCATCAAAGTAAAAGCTTGATTCTTTTTTACCAAGTAACATTAACGCTGTTCTTGTAATCTGTCCTTTAAATGTAAGTCCAGCTTTATTGAGTACTTCTATATCAGATAACCTCTCAATTATATCTGATGCGCCTGTTCTGTTTTCTTCTCGTCTTATGAACATCTTCCTAGCATATGCAATTGCCTCAGAATCCAAATCATCAATAGTTGCTTCTGGCACTATTTCCTTAGACCAGTCCCTTCCAACCTGACTTCGTATCAAATCAATCTTATTCATAGGTAGTGGAACTAAAGACTCATCTTCTCTTGCATAAGATGCTCCATGCCATGTAGTAACTATACCTGGAATTGCCGGTGGAATCTGAAATGCAATAACTCTCTTCCCTTCCATTTCAATGCAATATATATCATAAAAAGTGAGTTGAGTTTTTCATTCGTTCCGTTGGTTATTTCTTTTTTCAGGGATTGAAGATTTCCATCTTTTCTATAATTAGTCCCCTTAATCTGTTTATCATTTGTTATTCCAAAAATCAACCAAGCTTCGTTAAGACCCCTTATATTTGCCTCATTCCCCAAAGCAGAAAAATATCTTCCAATATCATTAAATGAATAATTGCTCGTTGCCTCCTTAAACTCTACAACTTCACTTTCAAACTCTTCAATCATTTTATATATTTTCTTTTTCAATTCACTTTCTGTATATATCAATACCCATACCTCCTATTTTAACCCTAAGTTTTAATTTAATCATCCAATCCGTCATATAAAGATTTAACTTTTAACACATAATCATTATTATTTTCTGCTATTACGGGCTCAATTTCTTTTAATTCAATATATCTACTTTTCTCTTCATCAAACCAGACTATATAGCTTCTATCTGTATCATGAGTAATATCATTTCCATAAAGCTCATAAGCCTTACTAGATGGACTACGATATACCCTAAACACCCAAAACATCCTGTAATCATTTTCTTTTAAAGAAGATTCCAGTATATGCGAATTGATTTGCAGACATTCCTGTTGATTATTCTCTCCTTTACTAACATCTGAATATTTGCATACCACTTCATTATTATCATTTATATACTCATATCCATCACCATATGTTATACCCGTTAATATTCTGGCAATTCTGCTTGGTAAATAAAATGTTTTTTCTATATTTTCAATATGTTCAGATAAACATGTAGCAACCAACTTATAAACTTGTATTACATTTTTTTCATTTCCTATATTGATACTCTCATTTGCTTCTTTAACAGATTGAACTGCACAAACTTCCTGCGGTGTATAAAAGCCACAAGTTTCAACATATGAATGAAATTCTGCCACATTCAATAACTCTGAACGTTCTTCTGAATATACATTCACTTCTGCAATCAATTTTTCAAAATCATTATTTTTTACAATCCCTGAAGAAATCCATATAGCCTCTTCTATGCCCAATACCTCATTAACAATATTCGTATATGCATACAATATTCTGGCATCTGTTTTTTCACCCAACCATACTGTAAAATCAGGAGTATCTTTCTTTTTCATCCATTTTTCAATATTCTCAGCAGAAAACTCTTTATACGGAGTTTTAACCATTTGATCTGTATGAATCCATTTATCCTCTATCTTAGTATATCTACTATTAACATAATCTTGATATGTGTTGGTAAAGTCATCAATTTCATAATAATCACTTATATACCTGACACCTTGTCCATAATAGTTATACTGCAGTTGACTTGCAAATACAGCTTCCATACGATGCTTCACACACCAAACATATTTTTCGGCTACAGTCATTACTTTAGACTTTGCACCATGAGTAGATCGCATATAAGTATTCCGTATACATATATCAATACCTAAATTATTTTTATCTTCACATTCCCAAAATATCTTTTCATCCCAACCTTGGTTTAGTAAATATTGAAATGCAATAGAGATAATCAATCCTTCCGGTTCAAGCATATCTACATCGTATTTCTTCTTATATTTTTCAATAAATTCTTCTGCTTCTCTTAGATACTCTCTAGTTTTATAGTTAATACAAAAGAATCTATCCAAATGATCACATAATACATATCGAGCTAAATCATAATATATTGGACCATATCCAGAAAGTCTTTTTGAATCAAAAGAGTCTTTATAAGCAGGCATAAATGAACTTTTTCTGATATATTTCTCTGATATTCTCTTTTCACATTCTGCGTCACATAGTCCTTTTGATATTGCAATCTTAACAATGCCTTTGCAATAATACCTAATTGCAGAATTTTCATACTTAAAAAGACCTTCTTCTGAATAAACATTCTCAACTATCCAAGATGATAATTTTTCAAGATATTCTTTCTGAACAAACTTCCCAAGCGCAATTCCATATGCTATTGCAAATATATCTTCTACAATCTGTTCATCATTGATATCTGCACAATATAACAATAAGTCCAAATACTCATATGGATTGTTGATTCCCCACTCTGTTAACTTAAGTCTGCAATCACGCCTAACATCATTATCTACCGACGACAACCTCCATACCAAAATTAATGGCTTGCCCATATAATTGTCTTTATCTGATAGTGCAATCATCGACAAATCCAGCTCTGAAAATGTTCGCCAACTAGCATTATAATTATTTCGTAAGTATGTTGGAATTGACCACCATATATCTCTTTGAGCTGGTTTATCAAAGCCTCTTAAAAATTCATCAAGCAGCTTTCCTCCCAAAGGATGGTTATTAATTTCACTTACAGGAATAATAACTCTATTAACTATTTCTCTAAACTCAGCCTCTGAATAATGCATTAATTTTTTTACATAATCACGATATTTAGACGCAATTTCAACAGATGTATTCGCTAATGTATAGCATATCAAATCAAATAAAACAGATTCTTCTAATTTAATATTTGAATATTCTGAAATTAGTTTTCCATCTTCCTCTATAACTATAAGTGAAAGCATCTGATAAATACCATTAGTATACTCAATTTGAATATTTTTTCCGTTCCTAATGGCATCATATAATTTTCTTCCTATCAGGTAATCGAATGCGGGCTGCATTCCCCATGAATATACAATCACTGGCTCGCTAAACTCATCTTCACAAATCTGATGCGAATATATGAACCCCTCTTTTTCAATAAAAAATAATAAATCCTCTAAATGACTTTTTATAGGTTCCCTACTCTCATTAAAGATATCCTCAAATGTCAATTCATTCTTATTAGTTAACAATGTAGCTATATTAACCAATATTGTTTTTATCATACTTTGTTGGTTTGTTTCTTTTTCTTGTTTTCTGTATGACTCTTCAACAGAATTAATTTTCTTCTGAAACAACTTAGTAATTACAAGCGAATTTTTATCTAAATTTCCTACACTACTATTGCCATATAAATCACAAAATAATTTGAGTGCCATAGGTGTACTCAATTTTTCTTTTATCCAATAATTACCACATAAATCAATCTTATAAAATGCTATATAATCATCAAATAATTCATTTACAGACACATCTCCACTACTTGGTAATGTATAAAAACATTCTCGGTAATCCAAATCATAATATCTAGGAAATACATATGGTCTTGATAAAAAAACAAATTTTACATTTGGAAAAATACCTTCATAGACTTGCGTTTCCTCTATTCGTTCCTTCCAAAAGCTCCATGAAGAAGCTTCATCTATTCCGTCTACACATATTAAGCATTTAGGTTGAACTACAATATCACAACTTTCATTCAAATATCTATTTCTCAACAAGGCTGCATTCTCTAAAGCTTGAAACAACTCTAATTCACTCCATGTCGTTGATAGCCCTATAGTTCTTGTCAAAATGGATAACCAACTATCACCTTTCCTATAATCCTTTGCTTGCACTAATACTGGAAGAAATGATTTATCCTGGAGCATAAGATCAATTTCACTAACAATTCCTGCCGTCTTTCCAGTTCCCTGATTACCGAGAAAAATAATCTTATTATGACTATCAGAAATCATACAACGCTTAAACTGCTCAAAATCATCTTCAATATTATCCAAAATACTTTCTACTTCATGAAAATGATTATAATAGCTAAAATGCAACGAACTATCTTTTAACTCCGAAGAATCACAATTAAGTTCAAATTTTTTTTCAAAATTGTCCCTTTCTATGTCAGAACCACTAGCAACTAATGAACCTATTTCTCTAATAATACATAACCACTCTCCGAGAACGGAAATATCTGATTTTACCTTTTCAAAAAGTGCCTTTTCGTTTTCTGGAAATTGCAATCTCAATATATCTTCATATGCTCTTTTCAGCTTCTGAACTATAGCATATATATTTTGAGTCATATCATATTTTTTCTTTGTAGCTTCAAAACTACCGGTAAAAGATGAAAGTTTGTCATGAATATAACCTGTCGAATACAAATCAGGTATGTACTTTGTTTTTGCCCAACTATTTATTGCCCTTTGATATGATATCAAAATCTCTGTTTCAAACACATCTGAGCATTCAAACCAATACCTATAACATCCCTGTGTTTCTGGCAGACATAATTTTTCTTGTATACTTGTCTCATCCCATAATTCAATTACGACATCCGGATATTCTTTATTAATGTTCTCACATAGATTTATCCACTTTGATTCTTCTGTATCCCTAGCGACTTGATTATTTTTCACCATTTTCTTTGATGTAAAATCTCTAGGGATACAAACAATATATCTTTTTAATTCAGGACGAACTTTAATTGCCGTATAAAATGAATTTTCAATTTGTTTAAATTGGGATGCTTCCATTTTCTGCGGAAACCACTTTGATTGAACACCAATAATATCACCTGATTTTAAAAGTCCATATGCTTCTACACCACCATCTCCACCACTTCCATTTACAAACGCAAAGTGAGAAATATTATCTTTATATTCCTTTTTCAACCAACATTTAAACAGAATATTGCACATTACTTCAAATGCATGATTAGGGGATTCTCCATGATTATTAAATTTTGTCCAATCCATATTTCATCCTCCTACCCTTTATTTTGATTATAATATTCTGCCATAAATTGCATCCCATTTCCTTCATTATTCTGAATATACTGTAATAGTTTCTTATCAAACCTGTCATTCATATATTCAACAATTATTGGACATACCCAATATTGACTTCCCTCCTGGGGCTTCATTTCCATTTCTAAAGCATCAAGATAATCTGATGAATGAAATTTAATACTATCTATAACTGACAACAAACTTAAAAATATATCCGTAATATTTTGAAGTGTCTCTATAAGTTCTTTATGTTTATCTTCCTTTTTGTTCTGATATACATAATTATCCATTACAAATCTAATGCCATTCGCATGGACATAATTATTTAACTTTCTGTCCTCTCTCAACCACTTATCTACAAGAAAATTTTCAAAAATATATTTGACTTTTTCATTATTACTTACCAAATATGATTTGTATTTTGATGTATCAAAAAATTTTTTTCTATCTTCTTTGTTTTCTGAGCTTTCCAATACATTATAAATCCATTTTTCCATAGCTAGTTCTGCGTCTGTTTTTCTTTCACCTGAAACCAATATAGACACATCTAACTCTATCATTTTCATCATAGATTCCGAGTTTATGGTGAATTTTTCTGCTTCTTCATCCGTTAAACCATGTTTGTTCTGTATAACATTCAATACAAATAAATACTGCATTAAATCATCCCTACACTTCCGTAATAAATTATACGCATCCGAGTAGGCATCTCTATAACAACAAAAATCAATAGTCTCTAGGGTTTTACATATTGACATCATTGTCTCTCCTGATAACATATATGGTCCTTTTTTTCCATAAGATACATATACAGACGAAAATGTTGAATCTGCTAAACAAAAGAATATATACCATATATTTTCAATATCTTGAGAATTAAACTTATAATTAGTGTCTTCTATATCATCCATATGTTCTCCTTTAATCAAGCTACTCTGTTAACCCCAGTTTTTTCTCTATTAGATTCACTTTTTGAATATTAGTATATCTCTTAGATTTAATTCTATCTGTACGTTTATTGACAAGTTCATCTATCCAATCGTGCATAATATACATATATTCCTGTATCATACCCTCATTTAGTTCTAAATTCAGCATCTCTTCCAAAACAAACAATCTTTCCGCAAAAAAAATTAAATCAATATAATATACCATATCTTTTCCTGATATCAATCTATTTTTCTTTTTACCAAGTAAATGAGAAAAATCATTTCTAGTATCTGAAATAGTTTTATAAAATTCCTTTTTAGTAGTTCCTAATTCTTCAAGTATCTGACAGTTATATTTTCGATGATAATAAAAAAATAATCTAAACACACGTTCAACATTTTCATAATATGTCGTATCACTACTTTTAGAATTTTGTAGTCTTTTCATATCAAGTAACTCTTTATAATAAATAGAATGCATAAATATACCGTCTATCGTGTGTGTAATCAATTCAATTCTATGATTGGTAACAACATGTTCATAATATTCTGATACAATATATGAAATTGAGGCAATTGATTGTTTATGTATATTGTCAATATTCATCAAACTTTTAGAATTGATATTTTCCACTGTAATGTCACAAAAAGCTGCTTCCTGTTCAATAAAGTGATTTGCTGTTGTATATCGTATTACCCACTTACTAGTATCTATCTCTTTTTCATTATAACTTAAACTGAGTCTAATTGGATATGCTCCTAGCATCAAAAAAAGTAAATCATACAATTTTAAAAACACTTTCAACAATCCATTTTCCTTTTTTCTCCCTATCAACTCAATCATCAAACATTCTTCTTTTTTATATACTCTTATAGTCGTGTTATTGTATTCAAAAGAAAATGGTTGTATAGATTGTATAATAAATGCGTTATGACTCAACTTTGCTTTTATAACATTCATACTTTTTTACCTATTTTGCTATAACTCCTTAACAATCCTCATAAACTCTTCATATGAATAAGCACCATTATATCCAGGATTCTTTGTTTCAAACACCATATAATACTTGTACATTCTTCCAGCCATTTCAGCCCATTTTGCCCCAGTTTCTGCTTTTTCTTTGGACTCTAAATTTTCAAGTTGGTCTCCTTTTGTTTCTATCAGAAGCAGTTTGCCACTTTCTGTTTTTACCATTAAATCTGGATATGCGTTTATTGCACCATTGATTGAAAATCCTTTTCTTGCTATATTTCTATGCCACCATCTTACATTGTTCAAAGAAGATAATTCCATAACAACTTTTCGTTCATATTCTGTATCAAAGTTTTCTTCTTCGCTATACAAAGATTTTGGAATCGATGCAATAGTATTTGTCGGTGATATCTCTCTAGGTAATTTATATGATGGCATACAAGAAATTTTGTCTTGTTCAACCCACTCATAAAACATTTTCTTTGCATATTCATTCAAAAGAGAATTAACTTTTTTATTAATTTTCAAAGCATAGATGCCCGGGGTCTGTTCCATATCTGTTAATTGATCCTCAGTCAGGTTCTGAATAATTCTGTCTACATATATATCCAAATCTCTATCATTTACCGCATTATTCTTTGATAATTTCTTTATTATCATATCCTTGCACAAACGTATTTTTCTATCTGATGGCTGTTCATCAAACCACTTTTTCACATTTTGATTGTCGAACCCCTGCAATTTCCATGCTTTAGGCATTGCATCAGAATCATCAATATCTATACGGGCTATTTCAGAATCCACACTATCAAAATCTATAACTGTATCTTTATCCAATAAAGAAAATCCTGCATATAAATTTTCCTTGGATAGAGGCTGTTGCACATGTTCAGAAAACAGAGAACGTCCTGTCTCAATCATAAATTGTGGTATTTCCATACTGCTAGCTTCATCTGCAAATAATTGATTCAATTTATAATGTTTCATTTTATCCCCTACTTCCGGTGGTACAGGTACATAATTTTCTTCTGTCTCCTGAAATTCTTGCCAATACAATTCATTCTGTGATTTTGCATGTTCAAGCATATCGTTAATCGCATTAGATGATACTGAACTATCTTCTTTTCCTGTTTCAGCAGATTCATTCTCCAATTTTTCCAACTGCATCTTCATTAATTCTACATTTAATCCATCAAGTTCGTCTATATCCTTATCATTATTACCAACTTGAATAT
The DNA here is from genome assembly GCF_000020605.1 of Agathobacter rectalis ATCC 33656. NCBI lineage: Bacteria > Bacillati > Bacillota > Clostridia > Lachnospirales > Lachnospiraceae > Agathobacter > Agathobacter rectalis. The sequence continues at coordinate 1,201,851 of NC_012781.1, read as the reverse complement.
TGTCAAGTAGCAGTTCTGTTTGACTATTAACTTCTTGTGTTGTCTGCCGTTCATCAACTACATCTTCACAGTCATCTACTCTATAATCTTTACTGGTAAATCCTGCTGCATTAAGTCCAACTACTACCTTATCAAGAGTTGCATAAAATGCATTTGATGATGTAATTACATATGAAAGATTTAAGACTTCGCTTTCATTCTTTTTTGTATTAGGTAATCTTAAAATTCTACCTAATATCTGCTCCACATCTATACTCGATGTTCTATTTGCAACTGTAGCTAGTATATATGCAAAAGGACAATCCCACCCTTCTTTCAATGCATTAATTGTTATAATATATCTAATATTGCAATCCAAACTACTCAAATCTATATTCTTTAGTTCATCCTTATTCGCTGTTTTTATTGCAATTTCAGACTCTGGTATTCCCATCTCCATTAAAGTATGCTTAATCTTCTCATATGTTGTACTGTCAGCATTGTTTTTAGGCTGTGCCTGAAACAATACAATAGGACGAATATATTTACCGCCGTTTTTTTGTCCCTGAACCGCCTCCAATTCCAGCTTTCTTCTTAATGATACAGCAGATATAAAAACATCTTCCTGTGATTTTCTGTTGTATACAATTACAGGTAACTTTACCATGTTTTCCGCTTTTAACTGTCTGGCATCTACAAATGAAATTATATTACTCCCCTTCTTCGGTGTTGCCGTTAGATCAAGTACAAATGACGGATTAAAATTCTGTAACATTTCCTTACTAAGTTTGCTCGTTGCATGGTGGCTCTCGTCAACAATAACAACAGGATTCAGTTTGCGAATAACCTGAATTAAAGCAGTTTCATCTGTATCTTCTAATAAATTACTGCTATCCTGTTTAAATCTTACAAATGGTAATAAACTACCATTTTCCTGATATGCTTTTCTTCCGTCTTTTTTACTTGTCCTAAATGAATCGTAACTTAATACAAAAATAGACAAATTGTCACTTACTGATGTTGGATTAAAATTCTGTCCATTCAGGAGCTGTTGCTTTGAGTAAACTTCTACTTTATTTCCAAAATCAACATCTATCTTCTTTCTATATGCATGATTCTTATCTGTTAATGTCTTATATGTCTGTGACAAGATAGCATCTGAAGGTACAAGCCATACTACTGCCTTAGGATGTATATGTGGCATAGAAGCAAATATCGGTTTGAGTGAATTTGCTGCCAGAAAAGTCTTTCCTCCTCCCGTTGGAACTTTAAAGCAAACCTGAGGAACACCTGCCAGTTCAGGATTATATGGTGGCATGCCGTCTATTCCAACATTAATTCCTTTTTCATTCCACAAAGCATTATAGGCTTTACTTATATTCTGCTTTTCTATCAGCAATTCTAAAAATCTGTCTAAATCCTTTATTACCTGTAACTGATATTTTTTTAATTCCATATCTCATTCCTTTCTAGATATGTTCAATATCTCTTGGTATTTTCTTAAATGTGATATTCCATTTTTGTAAATCACTATCTGACAATGCACAGGAATCCGCATATATAACATATGCCTGTTCTTTCTTATGTACACTTGTCAAAAATTCATAATCAAGTATTGTTACCCTATCTTTTTCATAATAAAAATAATAGGCTGTATCATTATATGAACCAAGAAAATACTTTTCCTGTATATCTTCTTTATACTCAATGCCATTTGTCTCTGTATACCAGACATACTTTCTGACTTCAGTTATATCTACCTCATCATTTATCGTTCCATCTTGCATAAATAATGGATTTCCTAATTCATAGTATGAAAAGTTTCCACCTGTTCCTTCTACTGCGTTCTTTCCTTCTCCATAACCATTTATTACTCGTTTCACACGCTCCGCAGTAATTGTATCTGCATAATCCCCCATTTCTACAAGAATAAATTTTCTATTGCCTCCGTCTGACTTGTTCATATTCAAAACAGCATGAGCTGTTGTACCAGAACCGGCAAAAGAATCTAAAACAATATCCTCTTTACCTACCGATGCTATTTTTAATATTCTATCTATCATTTCAATTGGTTTAGGATAATCAAATTTGCAATCAACCCCTAGAATACTCTTTACGTCTCTAGATGCTTTTTTATTACCTTCTATTTCAGTCCATAACGGAGATGGTCGTTTAGTCCTCCCCTCCGCATAATACTTAACATATGGCCACCAAACTTCCTCATTATTTCTTTTTGTTTTTTTCCAAAAAATCAAATCATCTTCTACTAATTTATTATAAGTTTTCTTCTCTACTCTCCATCGTGAGTCATACCCCGCCGTAGCAGTAGGATATAATTCTTCTCCATCTGGATTTATTATTGCATAATACATATTGGGACGATCTTCACGACGATCATTACTGCCTGTTTTCCTTAATTGATCATAAGCATAATTTCCCCTATCATCTTCATTTTTGAATCGTTTCAGATCGTGTTCTGTTAATGGTAAACCACCAAATATATAATCACACGACTTTGAATACACCAAAACATAGTCAAAAGAACTTCCCAATCCTGAGCTATCTTGACCTGTAGTTTGTCCCGTAGCCCTAACAATAGTACCCATATAATAATTTGCTCCAAAAATTTCGTTACATATAAGTTTTAAGTAATCTTTTTCATTATCATCAATACTGATGAAAATAGCCCCATCATCTGCCAATAATTTTTGTAGCAGCACAAGTCTTGGATACATCATACATAGCCATTTATCATGCCTTGATAAATCCTCCCCCTCTTTACCAACGACTTCTCCAAGCCACTTCTTTATCTTTGGATCATTTACATTATCATTATATATCCATCCTTCATTTCCGGTATTGTAAGGTGGATCTATGTATATACATTTGATTTTTCCTTCATACTGTGGAAGAAGCGACTTCAAGGCTTCAAGATTGTCACCATGAATTATCATGTTATTACTGTGAATATCCTCTTTGTGCATACCACTCTCATCAAAACTATACTTTCTTTCAAGTACTTTATACGGAACATCTTTATGATGATTAATTACTTTGTCTTTTCCTATCCAGTCTAATGTAGGCATATATTGCTCCTTCTCTGTAACTACTGTAATGTTTCTATTGTTTCAATTATGTTTTCTGCCTTATCCGTCAAAACATATTTGCCTCTTGTTTTTTGCTCTATATAATCTTGCTTTTGCAAAATACTAAACATACTGTTAATCTTCATCTTGCTACATTTTAAAGTTGTCGCTATCTCCTGCTGTGTTAATGGAATGACTTTTTCATCCAGAATCACTACTTCATTATCATGCATAAACTTTAAAAGATCATAATAATCATTCAGAAATAATTTGATACCCATGTTTTCTCCCTACATTTCAAATCATAATCTACTTGTAAATTATATCACATTTTTGTGATGTTATAAATATCATTTTTTTGTTATCTATTTATCTTTAACAGCTAAAAGCAGAGGATTTATCTCTCATCTTTATGATTTATCACCAACAAAAAATTACTATAACATATAAAAAACAATCCGCTACACCAAAATCTGGCATAGCGGATTGATTTATATACATCTATCTATTTTTATTTATCAAGCAAATCTGTGTAGAAATCAGCGTAATGTGTCTCGCCTGACTTGATGTAGTCAATGGCTGCTGATGGATGCTGATTTAAGCGTCCTGTGAGCAGGTATGGAATATCGTAGCCCCATACAGCACCGCTCTCCTTAAGCGGAAGCATATGCTCTTCAATAAATTTAAGTACAGGGAATACATTGTATTTTGGATTTTTTAGGAAGCTGAGTAAAAGCTCCATCGCACAGTTTCCTGCGCCTCGTCCCATGCCCATCATTGTTGCATCCAACAGGCTGACTCCCTGGGCTGCTGCCTCTATGGTGTTTGCAAATGCAAGCTGCTGATTATTGTGCGCATGCATTCCTACGAACTTTCCGTTTGCCTCAGCAATTTCTGTGTATTTCTCGGCAATGCGGCGAATCTGCTCAGGGTAGAGAGCTCCGTAGCTGTCTACGATGTATATGCCGTCTGCAGAGCTCTTGGCAACCATGTCAAGTGCCTGATCAAGGTCTGATTCCTGTGTATTTGAGATGGCCATGATGTTGCAGGTTACCTCGTAGCCCTTGGACTTGGCATCCTCAATCATCTCGATTGCTGCTGGCATCTGATGTACATATGTAGCCACACGCACCATGTCAATCACACTGTCCTCGCGAGGGAGAATATCCTTCTTGTAGTCACATCTGCCGACATCCGCCATGACAGAAATCTTCATATCAGAGTTGTTGTCTCCGACTATCTCACGGATAGCTGCCTCATCACAGAACTTCCATTTGCCGAATTTATTTACATCAAAAAGCTCCTTAGATGCTTTATAACCAAACTCCATATAGTCGATGCCTGCCTTTACGTTTGCACGATAAAGAGCATTGATAAAATCATCTGTAAACATAAAGTTGTTTACCAGTCCTCCATCCCTAATGGTAGCGTCAAGCACGCGGATATCAGGGCGTGCTGTCATTAAATCACCTTTCTGAGCCATTTTTGTTTCCTCCAAGTATAAATATTATTGTAACAAATATAAATATTACTGTAGCTTGATGTTACAATTTAAAGTTTTAATGCTTCATCGCTTTAAAGCATATAAGTATAATAACACAATTATTTAAAATTGCAAGTAAAACTTTACTTTTTTTTATCAGACTAATATAATGAATGAGGTTGTAATACAATATCAAAGGAGGACTATATGATTTCTTATTTGACTTCGGCAGATATGTCGATAATAGCTTTCATCGGAGTGATTTTTGCATTCGCACTCACATGTATTGCTATTGCAAAATTAAATAAATTTTTACCAAAGGACCTCGGCAGACAGTTTGCTGTGGACGGAAAGCTTTCAGCCGGGAAGCCGAGAGGCGCTGGTATTATCTTTATATTCACATTTGTGATATCGGCAGTGCTTTTCTCACAAATCAATGCGGAGATTGCCATTTATCTTGTGCTTATAGTTATTGAGATGCTCACAGGCTACTTTGACGATGCGGCAGAAAAGCCATGGGGCGAGTATTTAAAGGGCGCACTTGATTTTGCAGTTGCAATTGTTGTGGCAGTTGTGTATCTGCATTTCAACTCAAGCACAATCACCTTTGCCATATTTGGCGGCTCTGTAAATATTCCACCTGTTGTGTTTGGAATACTCACAGTCATCTTAGTCTGGGTATCAATCAATGTCACAAACTGTTCAGACGGTGTTGATGGTCTTTCGGGAACACTTACCATCATTACCATAATGACCTTCTTCGTGCTTGATTCAGTGCTCAAAATAGCTGACAGCTTCAACTATTGTATTTTATTATTTGCGGTATGTCTGCTCGGATATCTGTGGTACAATGCCACACCTAGCAAGCTTTTGATGGGTGATGCGGGCTCAAGAGCCATGGGTATATTCATAGCTATTTGTGCTCTTAAATCACAAAGCCCATTCATCTACATACTGGCAGGTCTCGTGCTTATCATCGATGGTGGACTTGGACTCGTAAAGGTTTCTCTTCTTAGATTTTTGAAGATACATATTTTAAAGAATACCACAACTCCTATCCATGACCACGTCAGAAAGAAGCTCGGCTGGTCAAATGCACAGGTCGTTTTCAGATTTGCAATTATCCAGATTGTTGTGTCACTCGCGACGGTTTATCTGGCGATGATTTAACAGTTTTAAAACTATATAAAGCAAAAGCCAGAGTCTGACAATTTGTCGGCTCCGGCTTTTACTTCTTTCGGCTCGTAACTGTGAATCTACCAAACAGTTACATACTTATATAATTTACTGTGTGGACTCCTTTAACACTACCTCATACGGCAGAAGTGTCCTGTTCTCAGTCTCTTCACCCTCTATCTGTCTGAGCAGATTCTTGCAGGCTCTTGCTCCAAGCTCCTTTGAATCAAATGAAAGTGATGTAATGGACGGCACATTATTTTCCAGCACTGAGCTGTTGTAAAATGAAGCCACCTTCACCTGCTGCGGCACCTTTATATGCCTTTCGCGGAGCCGTCTCATGGCCTGCGCACAGACTGCATCATCCATACACAGCAGACAGTCACAGCCTCTGTCAATTGCATCATCTACAGCCTTTTCGACATATGCTTTGCCTTCAAGGTTTAAAAATACAAGATTGTCATTTATTTTCTTTCCAAACTGCTCATGGGCATCCACTACGCCTGCGTATCTGGTCTGATTTACAACAATATCCTCGCTTCCTCCGAGAAGCGCCATATTTTTCATGCCACGCATGAGCATAATTGATGTCAGCTCCCTGCAGGCACTTCTATGGTCATGGTCAATCTGCTTTACATCCTTATATTTGCATGAGCCAGCTGTAACAAACGGTATCCTGCGCTCCTGCAGGAATGTCACCTGTGGATCATCTACCATCGTGCGAAGCAGCACCACTCCATCCACCTTATGATTCTGTATGATACGCCTAAGCCCCGCCATATCATTGCCTGAGCCTATACAAAGCAAAAGGTCGTATTCCATCATACCTGCTATCTCCTGAATTCCCATTATAGCTTCCTGGAAAAATGGCAGATCGACAAGTGCATAATCCCCCGGCATCACCACACATATATTAAATGTCTTTGACTGTGCAAGCCCTCTGGCTATTACATTAGGTTTATAATCATGCTCCTGTATATATTCAAGCACTCTTTTTCTTGTTGCAGCGCCTATCCTGCCCTTTCCCGATATAGCCCTGCTTACTGTTGTCTTTGAAACGCCAAGTGCCTCTGCTACATCTGATATAGTGATATTGTTACTCATTCTGCCGCCTCTTTCATCTAAATGTGATTAATCACTGAGCAACTTTTATTTGTTGCGCAACTCTATTGCTTTTCATTATAACCTATCTTCATACACTTGTCATCCTAGACATGCAATTTTTGCGCAACTGACTCATTCTTCCACGCATATTCGCTCAACATTTTGTTTTCTGATGATTTAATGTTTACACCATTCATTTACTAACGTATATTTATAGTGTAACTATTGGAGGTACATATAAATGAATTTTAACGAAATATTATATGGTGTGGCATATTACGACGAATATATGCCTTACGACCGCATAGAAACAGATTTTAAGATGATACGCGATGCCGGCATGAATGTTATCAGGATTGCCGAATCCACCTGGAGCACATGGGAGCCTAAGGAGGGAGTATTTGATTTTACACACCTGCACCGCATGCTTGACTGCGCAGCAAAATATGAGCTGAAGGTCATTGTCGGAACCCCTACATATGCTATTCCATCATGGCTTGCAAAAAAATATCCCGATATTCTCGCTGTAACACATAACGGCAAAGAGCTCTACGGCCACCGCCAGAACATGGATATCACAAACCCTGACTATCTGCACCATGCACAGATTATCATTGAAAAGCTCATGGAGCAGGTAAAGGACTACGACTGCGTGATCGGCTTCCAGCTCGACAATGAGACAAAGCCCTATGACACCTGTTCCAAATACGCACAGGCTAAATTTGTAGAATATCTGAAAAATGAATTTCCTGACATTGACGAGTTTAACAGGGAGTTTGGACTTGATTACTGGAGCAACCGTGTGGATGACTGGGATGCCTTTCCTGATATCCGCGGCACCATAAATATGAGTCTTGATGCGGAATACAAAAAATTCCAGAGAAAGCTCGTGACAGACTTTTTTGCATGGCAGGCCGATATCGTCAAAAAATACAAGAGAGATGACCAGTTCATCACTCACAATTTCGACTTTGAATGGCACGATTACTCTTACGGCATGCAGCCGGAGGTCAATCAGTACGAGGCTGCCAAGTGTATGGATATCGCAGGCTGCGATATATATCACCCTTCCCAGAGCAGTCTGAGCGGCCGCGAGATTACCGCCTGCGGCAATATTGCAAGGGGCATAAAAGGTGATAATTATCTGGTGCTTGAGACCGAGGCAGCCGGAAATCACCCATGGCTTCCTTATCCGGGACAGCTGAGGCTTCAGGCCATAAGCCACATCGCAAACGGTGCATGCATGGTTGAATACTGGCACTGGCATTCTATCCACAATGCCATAGAAAGCTACTGGAAGGGCGTGCTCTCCCACGACCTTAGACCGAACAGGCTTTATAAGGAATGCAGTGTCATCGGAAACGAACTAAAAAAATACGGACACAGGCTGGTAAATTTGAAAAAGACAAACAAGTTTGCGATTATTGCTGACAACTCTTCTCTTACAGGACTCAATGAATTTAAGCTGAACAACGAAAGTGACTCCAATTACAATACCGTTTTCAGATGGCTTTGCGATGCCCTGTATCTGATGAACATTGAGTACGACGTGATTCCTGCCGACCCGGCACTTTTTGCTTCATATGAGAATATACTTGTGCCTGCACTCTATAGCGCAACAGATGATGTGCTCAATGCCTTAAATGAATTTGTTGCAAACGGCGGCAATATGGTGGTGACCTTTAAATCTGCTTTTTCGGATGAACACCTTAAAATACGCCATGACGTACAGCCTTATATTATAAACAAGGCTCTCGGCATACAGTACGATGAGTTCACCCTGCCTGACAATGTCACCGTAAGTTGTGGCGGCAAATCATCAAAAGCGCGTGACTGGATGGAGATGGTTGACTGTACCACTGCCACACCTGTTGCTATGTATGAGCACAAGCACTGGGGAGTACACGCAGCTATCACAGAAAACTCTTATGGCAAAGGACGTGCCATGTATCTTGCCACACTTTTTGGTGAGGACACGCTGATAGAAGCCCTAAAGCTTTTCTTCGGCGAGCAAAAAAATGAATTTGATGCTTCTTATCCCGTTGTCATAAAGCGCGGCACCAATATGCAGGGAGAAAAAATCATTTATCTGCTTAACTACTCGGATGATGAGCAGACTGTTACCTGCCATGCAGACGGTCTCAAGAAGCTTTGCGATGACAGTACAGTATCAGCAGGCGATTGTATAGCTCTTGCACCATGGGATTTTAGCATTCTTTATGCAGATTAGCCCACAGGTTATATCCTATGCTTTTTGCTGCAGATAAATATTTCACAAAAAGCTCATTATATAAGGTCTTAATTATTAATTTTTTCATAAAATTTATTAAGTCTTTTGTTTTGGTGTTGTTTGAATTATTTTTCAGTGTTATAATTTCAAGCGGATTAAAAAGGTGGTTTTATGAAGAAAATACAGAATAAGCTTATAGAGCTTTTCAACCGCTACAAGCATGTGTGGATTTTATCATACTTTATCATATATCTGACCTGGTTTGGATATTTAGAGCGCACTGTTACCACACATTATCACTTGATTCATCTTCCAATAGATGATTATATACCATTTTGTGAATACTTTGTTATTCCTTATATCATGTGGTTTGGCTATGTGGCCTTTGGAATTGCTTTCACGGCATTACATGACAAAAAAGAATTTTACAGACTGTGTGCGTTTTTATACACCGGTATGACCGTATTTTTGGTTATATCAACTCTCTACCCGAATGGTCACAATTTAAGGCCTTATTATTTCACGCACCACAATATGTTTACAGCGCTTTGCGAGTGGCTTTACTCCACTGACACACCGACGAACCTGTTTCCGAGCATTCACGTATACAATTCGCTCGGCATTCATTTTGCGGTGATGCACAGCAGCTATTTCAAGGATAAAAAGCACGTTCAGCATGCATCATTAGTGCTTTGTGTTCTGATTATACTGTCTACCATGTTTATCAAACAGCACTCAGTATTTGACGTTTCTACAGCCTTTATGCTTGCTTTTGTAATGTACAATGTGGTCTACATCAAAAACTGGATGCATCTGCCGCAGAAGAGCGGAAGCTTCCAGGATACAGCAAACAGCAAGGTTCGTGTTTGATTTAATAATTGCAGCTTTCAACTCAAAAAGACATCATCCGGAATTTACACCGGTTGATGTCTTTTTATATTTCACTCATAAAAATGCATGACACTCACAGTCTGCATATCTGTCCTGTTATCTTACTCTCTCCCTGCTGTAGTCAAGCACCTTGTCCACAGTTGATTTTATTTCTACTGAATTTTTCCTCTGAGTCGAAATTTCTGCGTATGCATCCTCTATCTGCAGCTTATTGCGCTCCTCAAACTTGATAATCTCCTCCTGTGTATTGCGGATTGACACAATCTGCTGTCTGCACGCTTCTATCATGTCAACTGAAATCTCATCACACTGTGAAAACACATGATTGAGCTCCACTCCCTGCTTCATGAGCCTTGTCGTGGCAACATTGTTGTCCTTTAGAAGCCCTACAAGGTGGCTCACCTGCTCTTTAAGTGCACTAATCTCAGCTTTTGCCTCTGAAAGCTCCTGTTTCACAGCATCAATTGCACTGTCATATGAAACAGATGCCTCCCTTATACTCTCAGCAGCCTCCACGAACAGCTTTCCCTGCTCTCCAAGCATGCCCGCCTCTATAGCAGCATTGAGTGAGAGAACACTCATCTGCTTATTCTGCTCCTTCATCTGCGCAGCTATATCCGCACAGCTATCCACATGCTCCTCAAGCCTGTCCGATGTCTCCGGCAAACTCTTAGCCGGAGCGGTAAAATGCTTATTGTTTTCGACAAGCGCACATGTATCCTCATGCTGTGTGGCAATTGCCTTTGCCGCACTCTCAAGGCTTGTAAGATTGTCCGCAGCCGCCTTTACACACTCTGTAAAGCTGTCGTTTAAGGCCGATATGGCATCCATGCTGTCCTTTGAAAATTCCACCACATTATTTGCATTATCATTCAGCTGCTTAAGGGATGACTCCTCAAGCTGTCTTGATTTCTCCAGCTCATCAAAATCAGCCTCTATAAGCTTTGACTTTGCATTTACATTCTCGAAAAATCCCCTGTCATTATCCAATTGTTCCTTCATATACGCTAATTCCTCAGCGGATATTTTTGCTCTGTTCCCAAACACTGATCTATTCTCCTTTACCGGTTACCTTTTTAGAATATAATATCACTTATAATACTGTATTTCAAACTGCAGTGACTCATTTTCCCTGAATACATTTATCTTTGGTGAATATACTACGGACAGCACTATATTATTGAACCTTCCTCTTTGTGCAGCTTCAAGCGCGTCAGAACCAAACCTTTGCCTGATATAATCAAAAAAGCTTTCTATATCACCAAAATAAATTGCATTGATTGGCGTGCCATATGAGGATATCAAAGAAAGTCTAAGCACATTGTTGTTTTTACCCACTACCCACATGCGGCTCACACGTAGATTTTTATCCGCAAAAACAGGCTTTGGATTGTCCTTTCCAAACGGTGCCAGTACTGAAAACTCAGACACCAGTCTCATTGATACATAATCCACCGGCATCGGCACATCTATATGTATTTTAGGCACGAGGTCATCGTCAGTAAGCGATGCATACTCATTTATTTTCTGACGGAATGGCTCAACGTTTTCTTGTGGCAGTGAAAGTCCTGCAGCCATCGGATGGCCACCAAACTTCGTGAACAGCTCACTGCATTTGCACATTTCCTCATACATGGAGTACTCCTCTATCGAGCGGCCTGAGCCCTTTACTCCGTCCTCACTCTTTGTGAGTATAAAGGTTGGCTTATTGTATTTCTCCCTGATACGGCCTGCTATGATTCCTGCTATGCTCTCATGCACATCCGGCAGATATATGACAAGCACCCTGTCTTTTTCGTAATTGTCCCTCTCATATATCTCAACTGCGGTTTCCACACCCTTTGCAGTCATTTCCTTCCTGTCATCATTGAGCGCTACAAGCTCTGATGCGATGCGCATGGCCTCCTCCTGCCTGTCACATAAAAACAGCTCAAGTGCTCTTTTGGCTGTATCCAGACGGCCTGTCGCATTGACACAGGGTCCAAGAACAAATCCAAAATGATATGCATCTACATTTTCAGCCTCTATATTACAACATTCAAGCAGGGCTTTCATGCCGATATTTGTCGTATGATGAATACTCTTTAAACCGGCCTTTACAAGTATACGGTTTTCACCCGTCAGCGGCATGACATCACCGACTGTTGCAAATGCCACATTCTCTATAAAATCCATGGTCTCTTTCTCATCTATGCCGATTTTTCTATATAGTAATATGACAATTTTCCAGGCAACAGCTGCTCCGCAAAGCTCCTTGTACGGATAGCTGCACTCTATCTGATGCGGATTTACAACGGCATCTGCTTTGCTCTCCTTGTAAATCTTTATACCCTTTATATCTTCAAACGGCACTGCATGGTGGTCTGTTACGAGAACCGTCATTCCAAGCTCCTTTGCATGTGCGATTTCCTCAATCGCTGCAATTCCGTTGTCACAGGTGACCACAGTGTCTATCCCATCCTCATATGCCTTGTCAATCAGATGCACATTCAAACCATAGCCATCCTTCACTCTGTCGGGAATCATATAATCCACACATGCACCGGCTCTTTTAAGTGCCTTCACAAGAATATATGTAGACATCACTCCGTCTATGTCATAGTCGCCGATTATCCTGATTTTGACCTTGTCAGCTATCTTTTGGGCAAGAATGTCAACCAGCCTCTGACCATCCTTTAAAAGAGCCGGGTCTGCAATGTCTGAGAGTTTGCCGTTTAAAAATTCATTTACCGCGTCATCTCCTATAACACCTCTGTTTCTGATTATCCGCGCCGTCACCTGATCTATTCCAAACTTCGCTCCGATTGCCGCAAAATCAGCCCTCTTCGCACTAACATACCACTTTGCCATAATCTACCCTTTCCAGTCTCAGCCCACACGCCGGTGCTGTGTAGCCTGCCTGTGCCCTATCCTTTGAAGCTAAAATTTCCATCACAGCATCCGGATTTTTCCTTCCATCGCCCACCTCGATAAGCGTTCCTGTGATGATTCTTATCATATTCTGTAAAAATCCATCTCCGGTGTAGCTGATAACAATATCAGCGCCTGTTTTTTCTATATCAATAGAAAAAATCGTCCTGACCGTTGACTTTTTCATATGTCTATTGCCACAAAAGGCTTTAAAATCATGCTCTCCGAGAAGATACGCTGCTGCTTTTTTCATCCGGTCTGTGTCAAGCGGCTTATCATAGTCGTATACATATTTTCTCCTGAACACATCTGACACAATACCGGTGTGTATTGTATACACATATGTCTTTGAGACGGCATTGTACCTGGCATGAAATCTGTCAGGCACATTTGAAATATCTGTCACCGCAATATCTGCCGGCAGATGCTCATTCAGCCATATAAATATCTCATCCTTTGAAAAATGCTTCGGCATGTGAAAGCTTGCCACCTGCCCCACCGCATGCACTCCCGCATCCGTGCGCCCTGAGCCTATGACCTCAACCGGCTTTCCTGCCAGTGTGGAAAGCACATGCTGAAGCTTTCCCTGTATTGTATCATCTGTGGATTTCTGCACCTGCCAGCCTTTGTAGCGTGTGCCGTCGTATGCCACAATTATCTTGTAATTTTGGGTTTCTGTATTCATAAAATTGTCTTTCTTTATCTGAAAAATAGGGTTGTGAATAGTTACTTTTATTTTATATAATATCACATCATTTTTTCTCTTGCCAGCACTGTTTTGCTCCTTTAATCCAATTAAGCAAGCTCCGCAATACGTGTCACAGCGACATATATATTTGATATCTCATACCATGTATTGTAGTCCACCACACCTGAAACCGGAAGTCCGAATACAGCCTGAAATTTTTCCACGGCAGCCTTTGTCTTTGGTCCGTATATTCCATCCGGCACAATAGACGGAATGGCCGGATATGCCTTTGCGATGCGGGCGAGCTGTTTTTGTATCTGGTATACATTCTGCCCTGACGAGCCTATGCCTATATTGTAGCCGGGCCATGACGCCGGGATTCCTGATACAGCCTCCGCTGTATTGATATACATGTTGCTGCCGTAAAAGTATCTGAGTATCTCAATTGCACTGTATCCCTGATCACCGAGACTTTTAGAGCCCCACTGTGTCATCCAAATTGTATTTGCGTATATAGTAATAATTTCATATAATTCCGAGATAATAACTATTTAATTCGTTGAATCCGTTGGAAGCTCATTGGTATACTTTGATAGTGCCTTTTTGACCGTGTGCCATACCTTTTTGACCGGCAGGCCACATAATGACATATTCTTTAATATACTGACTACCTCATATGCAATATATAACAATGCGAAAAACTCCATCGTTCCGACTGTCTGTCCCGGAAGATATGTTCTTGCCCCTTCCGGGATAAATCCGATGAGGTTCAATCTTATGATTGAGTCGACCAGAGCCAGGAGCACAAGAGAAATCAACATACCGACCTTTCTGATTGCTCCATTGATTCCAAAATTTGAATTGAACTTTTTTTCCTTGATTGCTCGTAATACTCCGAAGATAGTGTCCATCACTATGCAAATAACTACTATCTCCATAATTTTGTTGCTTGCTGTTGTCATAAAAAATCTTGTAATATCATTCATCATTTTTTCCTTATCCTTTCAAAAGCCTGTATGTTGTGAGAAGTCCGACACGTGCATCCTGTGTCAGTCCTCTATTTTTTTGGAATACCATCACACATTTTGAGAGGTAGTCGCTCCATTCTTTATAGTCTGTATCTAGCTTAGTAAAGCTATATACATCATGTAGTGTTCTTCTCAGCCACTTGATTGCTGTCGGACAGTAATGTTTCTGGCCGTTCCACAGGTTGTGGCTCTTTGCGAACGCCTGCGAGTCTGCTCCAAATTTACCATCCTCTTTCAGCGCATCAGCTCCTTTGAGGTCGAAGCCTACATTCATAGCGTGCTGCCATTTTCTGACCTCTTCACTTTCCAGATAGTAATCAATGTCACCCTTCCAGCTCTCATTGTTTGGCTTGACTGGCGCAGATACGGGCTGACTTGCTGCTGTTGTGTCTTTTGTTCCAAGTTCCACATACAGGAGGTTGGCATCCGTGCTATTGTTGAGTCCGGAGCAGGTGAATGCACTGGTGTACTGCCATCCGTACAGGCTGTGTGCAATAGCAGGCTTCTTGGCATCGTTCGGATCGTCCCCGATAGTCATTCCCTTAGTTGATGGATACCGCGCGATCCAGAACGGACAGTTGATCTGATTAGCATACGGCAGGATGTAGGTATTATAGAAGCTGAGTCCGGTATACACTCCAAACTCAAGTCCTGCAGTCTTGATTTCTGACTGATATGTGTTGATGATGTCAATTAAGGTCTGTCCAAGTCCTTGCTGACATCTGTCCTCTACGTCAAGCCATACGAATGTCTTTCTTCCGGCAAGCACCTCAATCACTCTCTTTGCATCTGTTTTTGCCTTTTCTGTTGTAGTGGCATATGAATAGTTATACACTCCCTGAATCGGCATTCCGGCTTCTGTGCAGCCCTGCCAGTTCTGCTCGAAGGTCTTGTCCGGGTTTAGATCCTTTCTGATAATTTTCAAAATAGCAAACTGTACCCCGGCCCATTTAACTTTGCCCCAGGCTATTGTGCCCTGGTATGATGATACGTCAATTCCTTTCATGATGTCTCTCCTTTCGTTCTGTGCATTTAATTTTTCTCATTTTTGCTCCTTCCTATAATTTTATTCAAAAAGAACCGACACCATTTCTGGTATCGGCTCTCAGGCTCTAATGTATCTTTCTTCATCTGTTTTGTTATTTTTAATTATAACACAAATTTAATATAATTTCTCTACTATGTTATCATTTTTCTACATTAAACAATACATTTTCTGTGATTGTTTTTCACGTTTGCTCTTGATACCTCTGCATATATCATAGTTGTTGCAATGTTTACATGTCCTAAAATCTGTTGTACCTCTTCAACAGGCATTCCTCTATCTAGTCCATCAGTTGCCGTTGTGTGCCTGATCAGATGCGGATATAGGCGCCTTCCTATTCCAGATTTTTCACCTAGCACTCTGATACGCTTCTCTATAGCCGGTTTTTTCAACCTGCCATATGGTTTCCTGTCCGATACAAATAATGCCTCTTCGTTATCATTTCTCGAATCAAGATAGTTTCTGATGGCAATTTCAGCCTTAGCATTCAGGTATGATATTCTGTGCTTGTCTCCTTTTCCAAACAGTAAAACCTCTTTTGTCTGAAAATCTATATCAGATATATCAAGTCTCTCCATCTCTGTGACTCTGCATCCTGTGCTGTAGAATAGCTCCAAAAGTGCCTTGTCTTTCAAATTGTCACATGCATTTCTCACCTTTTCAAGTTCTATTCCTGTAAGTGGCTTTCTTTTAGGACGTTCATACTTTATTGGTTTGATGTTCCTGCACGGATTACTACCTATGTATCCCTCATTCGCAGCCCATTCAAAAAATGCATGTATGATAGTTCTTTTCGTGTCTAATGTGGAATTTGACAGATTTCTCTCCTGCTGGTTTTTATACAAGTAAACGCGAATATCATTTGTGGAAATTTTGCATATCTCTTTATTGAGCTTAAAGAAAAAATCTTTCAGGACCAAATTATATAGCTCTAATGACTTCATGCTCATTCCCTCAATTTTTCTTGTGACAAAATATGTCTCGTAGCATTCAGGTAGATATCCTGTATATGGTACCACCTCTGTATTACGCTCGCTTATCTCATAATTACTTACAAACAGAGTCAGACTTTGATACACGATGCTCAACGCATCTTCCGTTAATTTGTTTGATAATACGGCCATGAATTCATTTACAAAATGTTCACGCATAAAAAATCCTCCTTTTGTGGTACACAAAGGGAGGGAACTATGCTATAATATGCCCGAACCCTTTGTGGTGCAGGAGTCGAGCTTTTTGTTTGGTAGACGGGAGCTCGGCTCCGTTTTTTTCAATTGTCATGACATTATTATATCAAACATTCGTTCTTATGTCTCTATTTTATTTAATTTTCTGCGAAGTCAGATAATTTCAACATCCTTGTTATGTCTGTATCTCATTTTCTATTTCTTCCATCATTGCATCAAACATTTCTTCCGGAGTGTTGTAATCTAATATTGAAAACTGACTCCCATCTTCTGCTAAATGTCTGCTTTTTTCGTCTATATTTTCAGCATATTCAATCACAAGCGAATTATAGCCGCTCAAAAGTTCAACTATGTGAATGGCTTGATTGCCTCTTATACCTCATTCTTTCTTGATTTTTTGCATAAAATAAGACCTTACGTTCTTGCTCTAATTTCCATATATACCTCCATACAAATAAGAGCTGTAAATTCGCTCCTATTTGTTCTGATTTTCAAAATATTGTTTCATTTTTTCAATTCCATCCTTCAATGCTGTACTACCTTCGATAATTGCAATTCCAAGAGTTAACCCCGTAACAGATCGTTCTGTATTTCCCTTAGTGCACACGTTTACAAATACTGCAATCGCCAAGAAAAAATACAGTACTCCCTTTGCGACAAGCATATTCGCATTAGTTTTTTTGTTTTTACTAAAATTAATTCCATATGCAATTATTATAAAACATATTACGTAGGCTAATATATATCCTATATCCAATATCAGTCACTCTCCTTCCACCTCCATTATACGTCAAAAAGAGAACTACTACAAAAAATTATTTGCCGTCGACAATTGAAAACAATTCCAATATCTTTAAGAGTATAATAAACACCATGTAGTTCATACATGTCACATTATTCTGCTGAAATCCAATCATCTGCAAAAAGCTCTAGTACTACTCAAATAATTTTTCAATAATTCTATTTGCAATTTCTGTCATTCCTTTATTAGATGGATGAGATGCAACACCCTCGTTATCAATAAGTAATAGCTTAGTTAACTATAATAATGGGTAAACCATATTATTAATGATAAAATTTCTGATAATTGGCTCAATTATATATTCAACATACTCTTGTTTCCAATGAACACCATCATATGTGTACCCAACAGTATTTTGTGATAATCTTGATTTACTATATAAATCTAAAACGGGAATACCATAAAAAGTCCCCACATCAATAACGGCATCTCTATAATCCTTTAGTGTTAAGCCTAAGTTATTGGGTTTATCAGATATACTTGAATGTGTTGGAGTAATTAAAAATATGAATACCTTATAAGTTGTATAGTTACTTCCGTATTTACTAATTAACTGTGTAACAATAGATTTTAATGCACCATAAAAATTTGTATTATCAGTTGATGATATATCTCCTAATGGTACATTATTAGTTTTATCATTTGTACCACCTAATATAGAAATGATTTTTGCTCCGTTTTCCATATCTGTAATTCTATTACACATAGAATTTGCATTTGTATTTGCTATTGTAGTACCAGTAATACCATAATTATTACATTTTTTTAGGTTAAGATTTTTCTCTAAAAGGCTAGGATAAGGTTTTTCTAATCTACTGCTGCTATTTATATATCCATAAGTTAGACTATCTCCCATGCAATTCATAACCATATCCGAAAAATCTATTTTATTATTAAATAATAACATTAGCTCACTTTTAGTAATAAAATCTTCACCATATCTATTATAAAACATAAATGGTTCAAATTCTGTTTTATCTCCTTTTTCTAATTGTATATAACAGTCTGCTCCATAATTTTCATTTGCTTTGAAATATAGTTCAATAGAAACTTCTTTATTTTCAGTAATATTAAATGTAGTTTCTTTACCCCAGGTACTTAAATAAGATATTACTGTTCCACCACTTCCGAATATTCCTTGTTTAATTGAATTTTCAATAATATAAATTACCGGCTTATAAGTTCCGCTTAGTTGAGCTTCGCACGAAAGAGCATATTTTCCGTGTGTTAATGTTATTTTAGGGGTTAAAATAATTCTTCCAGTTGCATTTGCAGTTCCATAAATCTTTGTTGCTCCTGTTTTCTTATTGTAACTTATATCAATATTATAACCATTGACTGTTCTTCCTAAAATTAAATTTTTGCCATTTATTATTAAATCGTTGATAGCCCTCTTTAGTTAATCGTAATAGTTCCCGCTTTCGAAATATGTATCATTTTCTACCATTGCAATTCCAATACATTTTTCTAGTTCTGTCGCAAGCATAGCATAACCTACAGCTGTTGGATGTCCGTGTATCATGTTATCAGAATATGAAGCACTGTTGAAATATGAATATTTGTCTTGTCTTATTATCGGAATAGAATAATGATTTGCAATATTTATAATAGCATCATTAAATTTTTTAATTTGTGTTTTAGTAGCACTAGATTCAATATTTCTGATTGCTATTGTCGAAATCATTATTTTTGCATTTTGTGCTTTTTCTTTTACAGCGTTAATGATTTTTGCATAGTTGCCATAAAAAGTATCATTACCACTGTCAATATCTTCTTGTGTACCTAAATAAGATTCACCTAGACCATAATAGTCATTTATCCCAAGAGCTAAAATATATAAGTTGCATGCTTCGGAATTATTAAGTTTTTTTAAGCCATACTCTGATGTCAGCCATGTCCTTGTTGATAAACCTCCTTCAGAAAAATTATATCCTGTAAATCCATTTTTTCTTGCTAATTGCTGAATCCAAGATATTTTATATTTATCGCCAATTAGAGAGCCGTCTGTGGCATAAATTTCTCCCGATGCGTAACTATCACCAATTACACCGACATCTGTAAATAATGATAAGTTACATGATTCTTTATAATTATACTTTGTAAGTTTTTCCCAATTTTTCCAACCGGCACCATATACATTATATCTCATATAAATATCATTATCTATATCAAAAAATAATTGAACTATTGTGTTATCGGCATTTTTATTTTTTGCGAATGAAATTATTGTCCCTATCCCTGGTGCATTTATGCACTGTGTAGAAATTATGTAAATACGATTAGGAATACAATTATTAACATCGAATGAACTATCCATTATATTAATATTACTTGATTGAACCCCAAGCGTTTCAAAATCATTTAACGAATTAATTGTTTTTCTGTAGAATGTATCTAGATTTTCTACTTTTACATAACCAGTACCTTGACTCCATAATCTTATTTTGTCTGATGTTGATTTTGCTGTATAAGTAATGCTTTTATCTTTTGATAGATAATCTGTTACTGTGTCAATTACATTATTTTTATATAATAATTTAATAGCAATACCACCATTTGTTTTGTTTGTAATTTCAATCATATCACCACTAAACAAAGAATAATTGTAATCAGTATTTTGTTGTGCTGTTTTAACATTGAAATTTTTAATTTTAACTAACAGTTCTAAATCTTCCTTTAGTGAACTAACCTGTCCCCGGACTGCTGCCCCTGCTGAATTGTATATAGTGCCGTCAGCTCCCGCTCTTATATCTGTTAGTTCGGCATCACCTGTGGTTGAACCAGATGGAAGCTTTGCAAGATTGTCAATTCTCTTACGCTCAACATCCAGCTCTGTTTTAGATGCTTTTGTTAAGAGATCCTGCCTTGCCTGCAAATCCGTAGTGCCCGCCCTTCCCTCTTTATAGCAAGTTTCAATTCCAGCTGCTATGGATTCCCGCACATCTTTTCCATATCGTGCCTCTCTGATAGTGTTTAATTCATTCATAATATCTGACATACTCTAATCCTCCTTGCTTTCTTTCTGCCCTGTGATGCTGTCTTGTGTGTCAACAACCGATGTTGACTCTAACTCACTTTCTTTTGGTCTGCTGCAATATTCCATTCCCATCCCTGCCTTTTGGTATTTTTTTGTTTCGATTGACCAACTTTCAATAAGACCATTCTTTATATTTACAGTTGTTCTATCCACACTTGTAATGTTTCCGTCCTCCCAGGATAGGCCCGATATAAAAGATGTACTGCCATTTGCTGAGCATATACTCCAATTTTTAATCAGACCATTTTCAATGGTAATACCACCATTCGTGTTATCCGGAAATAATGTACCGTTTGCGCCATTGCGAATATATGGTGTTTCTTCTTTGCAAGTAGTCTCATCAATTCTTATAACCGGAATAATTTGTTTCGGATTATCCCGGTCCCGACATCCGAGTGTTACTTGGTCGCCCTGATCACACCATACTTCCAATCCTACACGTTCTGAAGATGTGTCTTTTACTGCTCCAATGCTGCCTACGTAGTTGCCGTTATCATTCCAGGCATAAAATTTCACCTGATTATTTTCTATATCCAAGGACTTGACACCGGAAGCTGTTGTTTGTGAAAATGTTCCGGTTATATGCATCTCACCTGTTTTCATGTTCCAAAAGGATTTATTCAATGCATCTTTTAATATACCTGCTGTTATCAAATCAGCAACAATAGCACCATCCATTGTCATTGCAAGTCCATATGGACCATTTAAACCTGTTGAAGAATATCCAAGACCATTGATATTCCACCGCCAAACCTTCTGTGCTGTTGCCGGATCATCAGTGTCCATGATATAAAGCTCTCTTTTAGTCTTATACACATATCCTCCCATAGCGCTTTTTATAAGAGCTGTTGTTTTATCCCTTGCTGCCTGGAGCATAGATTTTTCCTGTGGCAAGCTCTGTTCTAATGTCTTTACAGAGCTTGTAACCTGTTGTGTATATGTCTTCTTTAATGTATTACTCAAAACCACAGTATTTTTTTCCGGACTTTGCAAATATGTGGTTTTCTTCTGCAATGGAAATCTTGTATCCATTCCAAACGGATTTGCAAGAGTACGTACCACATCTCCAACCTCATATGTATCGATATCTGCATTTAGCATCGACATATCAACTGCGGTTATTTCAAGCGTCATGGTTTCATACTGATTACTCTTCAACCACTCCTCTGCTTTTTTCTTCAAATTATCCGGGTCAGTCACATCATCCCAGTGGATCACTTTCCGAATCCATCCAAAGTGATCCACTGCATTTTGGATAAATACATAATCTTTACCATCGTTTACAGATTCTATTGTGGTATATGCATCCAATCCATCTATTACACTTTGGTCTAGTCTTGCGCCTAATGGAATAACTGCAGTTGCTATATCTGTCCCAGATGTACCACATGTAAAATCTAATAAGTTGTAACCGAACTGAATAGGCTGTGCACATACTTTTCCATAATTCTCAAGTGTAACCAAATCCAAATATCTTATACCGTCTTTCTTGCGAATACGCAAATAGCCACTTAATTGATCGCATAATTTTTCCCGTAAATCTGTAAGTGTATCCTCTCTGTTAGTAAATCTGTATATACTGTCATTTGAATCTTTTACAGTCACTATTCCAACTTCAAATTGTTTTTCTTTCTCAACCTGGTTGTTGTGGATTGTAAGCAGATTAGTAAAAAACTGCAATGGGGACTGGTTCTGGTACTTCGCCTGCGGCTGGATTGAATCATATAAAAAGGCAAGCTCTCCTACACACTTCACTTCCTTTTCACCTTTTAATACTTCACTGCATTCCCTTACCTGTCCGTTAAAAATTTCATTACCGTCTTTTAAAACCTGTACCATACTTACACGATTTTCAATCTTACTGTACAGTGGGTTCGTACAAGGAACAGTAAACTCGAATGTGCCTGCATCATTTAATGCCTGTGTCAGCGTTGCATCACAAATAACAGCCTCTTTATCATTCGGAAAATATAGTGTTTTTCCATCAAGTAAAACTTCATATATCATAGGTATGCTCCTCTGTAATTTATGGTTACAATTCCAGTTCCTGTAAAACTAAGAGTTATATCATTTTCTGCTACAACTATGGCCGGGAAACGATATGTACCATCCTCCGGCATATCATAAGTTCTTCCTGCATATGTCAGTTTTAATTCATTTACATTTTTTACGGTAAAAACTGGCACCTGCGGCATAATTCCGCCTATTAATACAAGTTCTTTATTGTATTCATTTACAGTGATTTCATTATATTCACGCAGTACTCCCTCTTCAAAGTCAAACGTATCCCAAAGCCATTCTTCAGCCGTATTATAAATATCATATTTAAATGATTCGGCTGTTCCACTTAAGGTTATAGTTCCAACACTTCTTTTTGATTTGCTACGGTCAACAGACAGCCTACATACATAATAGTGACTAAGGTCATTGTCTACAATCACCTTGCATTTTTTCCCATGTATCATAGTGGCAATCCTAAACGTAACAACCTCCCATAAATCAAAATTTCCACGAAGAACAAACTCAAATGTTACATTGCTTCTATCCTCATATAATACCCTGCCAAACACCTCCGACAAATCAATATTGCCAGAGGCGCCTGGTACCGAAATATAATTGGTTTTTGGGTTCGGGAATGGAATCTTAAGTGCTGTCATTTTAAGTCCTAATTCACTTGTATGAAATGAATCAGTTTCTGTCATTATTTTAATTCCAAAGTTTCCCATATACTCTCCTTATGTTCTCACTGTTGCAAAATCGCCCAATGCAGCATCTACGTGAGGTGCTATAATCTTTCCTGCTCTCTTGCCATCAATATTTACACTCATGCCTTTTAGTGCCCTTGCTGTAGCCTGTGCCTGCGCATCATAGTCATATACCGCATTGTATGTGGCCGCGTATGAACCGCTTCCCACAAAGTTTGCTTTCATGGTAGATTCATTTGCCTTAATAGACTTATTAAGCGTATCGTAAGGATTGTAGTCTGCTATAGGTTCATCCATGCCGGCTACGCACATTTCTCCAACCCACTTAAATTTACGTGACGGAGAGTGGATGCCAAGCGCATCCTTGAATCCTTGTAACAGTTTTCCTGCGAGGTTGCTGACTTTCTTTGTCAGTCCACTCCATGCTCCTTTGATGCCTTTCCAAAGACCTGATACTATATTTTTTCCTGTACTCATAATTTTGTTCGGGAGATTTGCAAGTCCGTTGACTACCGAATCGAACAGTCCTTTTGCGGCTGCTTTTCCTTTTTCTCTCATGTTAGAGCCCCATTCTACAACCTTGCCAAGCGCAAAGCCTATCCAGTAAGCTATTTTATCCGGAAGTTCCGATATGAACCCAACTGCTGCAGTTATCATGTCTGATATAGCCGTTGTAACTGTTGTGTATACGTTCTGTCCCCACTCTAGGAGTTTTCCGGGAAGTTCATTAAACCAGTCAAATATCGACTGGATAAAGTTTGGTATGGTTTCTGTGAAGAAAGCAACTATGTTGTCCCAGCTTTCTCCCATTCCATCCTTCACAAAATTTATAACCTCGGCTCCCAGTCCAAGCCAATCGTAATTAACAAAAGCTTCAACTATCGCGGCTATTATCTGCGGTATTGCTGCCAGTATATCCGGTATGCATGATAAAATTCCCTCAATAAGTTGCAACAGAAGTTTAAGACCACACTCAATGAGTACTGGGCCATTATTTAACAGCCCCGCTACCATGGACTGGATAATTCCCGGCAGATTCTGCAGTAATACCGGCACGGCCTGTATGATTCCGTCTATCAAGTTGCTGAGTAGGTCGGTTCCCCATTTGATAAACTCCGGACCGTTCTCCGCCCAGAAAGAATTAATATTTGAAATCAGGTCTGTAATTGTCTGGACTATGTTTGGCAGATTTTCAGCAATTCCGTTTACAAGAAACTCTATGAGTTCTTTGCCGGCCTCTATAAGATCCGGTGCTGCATTTATCAGTGATGTAACTATTGTCTCGATAAGCTGTGAAGCAAACTCAACAATCTTTGGCAGTGCTGACACCAGCCCCTGTACAAGCTGTACCACAAGCTGTGTAGCATACGAAATCAGCTCCGGAAGATACTGCATCAGTCCCTGTCCCAGTGCCGATACCATCTGTATTCCCGCGTTTATCAGTCCCGGAAGAGTCTGCATTATAATCTCCGGTACCTTCTGTACTATGACTGGAAGCAGTTTCTCTATCAGTTGTCCCAGTCCTGTTAGTGCTATCTCTATACGAGGAAGCATGTTCTCAACAGCTGTGGATGCAGTATCAACGAAATTCTGTACAAGTGTATCAAAATCTGCATTATCGTCTGCCATTCCAACAACAAGGTTCTCCCACGCTGCTTTTGCACTGTTCAACGAACCCTCAATAGTGGTTGCAGCTTCTTTTGATGTGGTACCGGCAATACCTAAGCTCTCCTGCATTACAGAAATGGCATTTACGATATTTCCAAACGACAGACTGCTTTCATCTACAGTCACACCAAGTTTCTGCTGTACATCAGTCATCTGTGAAGCATCCTTGATGAGTCGCTTCATTTCTTCCTGTGTACCGCCATATCCAAGCTTTAAGTTGTCAAGCATGGTATAGTTCTGCTTTGCAAAGCCCTGGTATGCATTCTGGATATCATGCATGTTAGTACCCAGCTTGTTAGAGTTATCTGACATATCCGTGATAGCTCTGTCTGCATAATTTGCGGCTTTTTCAGTATCTCCTCCAAGTGACTGTATAAGGCTTGCACTGAAGCTTGTTACAGTCTCCATGTAATTATTGGCTGAAAGGCCTGCAGTCTTGTATGCGTTGTTGGCATTGTTGAGCATAGTGGTCTGTGCTGTCATCAGGGAGTTATACTTACTCTCTATCTCTCCCACTGTCTTGCCTGTGGACTGTGCATATTCTTCCATGCTCTGTCCGCCTGCTCCAAACAGTGTCTCAACTCCTCCGACCATCTGCTCAAAGGTTGCATATCCTTCCACTGACTTCTTTACCAGTGCAGCCGCCGCCGTGGTACCTGCTGTGACTGCAGTTCCGACTGCTGCCGCCCCTACCTTTGCAAAGGTTCCAACCTTGGCCGATGCACCGGATACCATGCTGTTCATGTCCGATAATCCGGACTTAAGCTGGCTGTTGTCCAGCAGTGTTTTAATTATTAATTTTGGGTCGCTCATTGCCAGCTCCTTTCTTAAGGCTCTGGCTCTAAGGCTCCGGCTCTATCTATCCTTCGAAGTATTTCTCAAACTCTTCATCTGCAGCTTTCTCTTCCTCTGTCTCCTCATATGGAGGCATCCAGGCATCTTTGAGTGCACGATACATCTGCGCCTCGTCTTTTATTTTCTCGCCTGTATATGCACGGTACCCCATGATAGCCGACAGCCTTGTGCTGTCAGGAAGTCCATTCATGAGTGCAATAAACTTGTGCCAGTGCATATCCGTAGAAATAAGGTCTATGTGATATGCCTGCATGAATGCAGCATAGATGTAATCTCCGTCTATGTCGTAAAACAATACATCTTCACCATTATCACGTTCGTAATGCGGCACTACATTCTGCGGAAAAGCAAATTCAAGGATTCCTGAATAATCATCAGTCTCTGAAAATGCCGGGATATCGTCTTCAAACAGATATTTAATATTCATGGCTCCCTTGTATCCCATTTTCTTCCACGCTTTAAAATCCTGTGTGAATCTGATCCATACCCTGTAATCTGTCTTTATTAAAAAAGCTCTGCCACCAACCACGATGGCATCCGGCAGAGCTTTACTTGTTATATTAATCATTTTCTTTGAGGGCTCCCTGAAGCTTGTCCATGCCCTCTGCGATGTTTAACATCTGCTGAATCATAGGGTTTCCGAGCACCTTAAGGTTTTCTTTCGCGACTGCTTCCCTGTCGGGCCTTGCAAATCCGTCAAGAACACCTCTGTATGCGGCATCTATCTCGCCCAAGTCCATCTCCGCGATATTTGAGATGTCGTTAGACTCGAAGATTTCCTTTGCGTTGTCTTCCCCCACCATTTCAGTAATGAAATTAAGCTTATTTTCATACTGTGTTCTGGTGGTGATTTTTGAATCCCTGCAGAGCTTCTTGATTTTTTCAATCTTCTCCTCTACTGCAAGAGTCTTTTTCGGAAGCTCGTACTCCCTGTTATGAATCTGTAATGTGTATTCCATGTTTTTTCACCCTTTCTTTATTTATCTGCTGTGAATGTCGGTGTGCCGTCCGTCATGGTGGCTGTTCCGTTTGTGATTCCACCGCCGAAGATGATCTTAAAATCAAGCTTCTTGTCAACTGCTGCCAAATCCTGCATTGAGATAGTGCTGTCTGTCTCCCAGGCTTTGTATCCTCCATCTGTTCCCGGTTCCTGCATGAAAACAATCATACACTTTGTGTGTGCAGCATCTCCGGTTCTGCGCTCGTAATAATACGGCCACATCATCTCATAGTCTTCAGAGCCTTTGTACATAACCAGGTTCTGGTCAATAGATGGCTTATAATCCTCCACCTCTGTAGTCGGTGACTCGTCAGCAATATAGTCATATTCTGTTTCAACCGGGTTCATCGACAGCGTGAGAGCGTCAGATTTCTTGATTCTGACGTACTTTGTGCCGTTATAAAGAAATAATGCAATTTTATGTTTTTTTACCAGCTCCAAGGCTGTCTTTGCTGCTTCTGGCATCGCTTTACCTCTCTTTCAAATATGTTAATTTTATTGTTACCTGATAAATAGCACTCGTATCCTCCTGTGATGTGATGGATGCCGAGTCTGATATGCCTATCTCGAGTGCCGTCATGCCCTCAGGCAGTTCGGGATAGTCCTCTTCAAGCTCTTTTTCCTCAATCCACTCTGAAAACTCATCCAGTGACGCGTTATTCTCTATTCTCACATCGTCTTCCTGTGTAGGTCTCCTTGCAAAGAGGTTATAGTACTCTGTTATCTGTCTGCTTCCGTCCTGGAACTCAGTCTCGCTTCGTTCCGGTGTCTTGTACAGGCTGTATGCGCTTATATCACCCTCAGGTGACTTTATGAAGTCCGTGAGGATATCTGAAAAATCCATGCCCTCATACCTTTTCAGGTACTCTGTGAGGCATTGACCTATCGTTTTAGTGGTCTCCCATCTGTTCGGCAATCTTCTGTGCTCCTTTCAGTATCTTCTCGCGTCCACCACCATTCATCATATGCTCAAACCAGTATGCTGTACGGCCTCCCTGATGGTGCATCGGTATATAGTACTGCTTTCTCGCATACGGCATATTGTAGACAATTTCACCGCTTCCAATAGTTGTATTAAGAACTCCGTTGTCTCTGAGTGCACCTGTATCAAACGGTACGAACGGATCCATTCTTCTCAAACACTCTGAATCAATATACTGCTGCACCGGTCCGTTTGTATCTATGCCATATTTTTCCACGGTCTTTAAGTGTGACGGCCAGTCTTTCATTGATAAAGCAAATTTAAATGTTCCACCCACTATCTGCACACCACCTTGTAATGCTTGAGCAAATCACCCTCTGTATTGTCTGAGAGTGATATTATCGTGCCTGATTTCTGATAATCTGCCTGAAGCTGTGATATCTTGTACTCCTGTGATATTTCTTTGAAGCACTCTCCGGCAACTATGATATCTTTGTTCCCTCTTGGGTTAAATGTGAAATAGCCCTCTATTTCGTCTACAGAGAGCTTTGAGTATTCCACTGCATCAATATATGCCTTTGTTCCAAAATCGGCTGTATCCGGCACAATAACCGTCAGAATCGGTGTGTAAATGACTGCCCCGCTCTGGCTTACCGTCCTGTCAGAAGAGTAATGGTACTCTACTCCATATATCACTGTTCTCTTCCAGATATCTTTTCCGTCACTGCCCTTATGTGCGTTGTAAACTGTTATGGTCTTGTCATTCACTAAAATGCACCTGCCAATCTGGTTCCTATGCCCTTGTAGATGATTTCATCTATGGACTGCTGCACCTGTTCGGGGTTTGTGATGGCATATGATTCAGAATATCCGTTATTATTCACGGATGTTACTGCTCTGCCTGCGACTGCAGGCTGATTTGTCCAAAGGAAATTGCACAGCTTAAATACTGTGTCCTGTGCCCGCTCCTTTGGAATCTGCATATACGGCTTTGCAATCCTGTTGTATTCTGCTTCTGCCTGTGCCTCGACAGCTTCAAACTGTCTCTGCGGTACCACTGTAGGAAAATGGGAGCTGTAATACTCCCAATTGATAATTGACATATTATAGCTCCCTTCTTTTTACGCTGCTTTCTTGTCGAGAATCTTGATACCTGATAACTTACCGGCCATCTTGCTGTTTTTGAGGACAGCTCCGGCAATAAGCTCTACCTCACCCTTCTTTACTGCTCCAGGAGCTGAAAGATCAGGAAGATATGTCTTAAGCATCTTTGAGCCATCCACTGAAATACCATGGAAAGCGTCAAGACCAAGCTTTGCGGCATAGATGCTTGTTGTTCCATATGCTGACTCTGTTGGAGCAGTTGTGTCTACAACATCCACTGTCTTTGCGCCGTCATAGTACTGTCCGGCATCTAAAAGAGCGATTCCGTTATATGTCTCTACATAGTTACCGAAATCATTCTTTGTTCTGTCGTAGTATCCGGCTCTTCGTGCTGCTGCCCTGATCTTTGTGAGCATCTTTGTGTTCATCATAAGGATATCAGGCTTTGCAGCGAGTAATGCGATAAAAGCATCAAGCTCATCAAGCAATGCGTTATAATTGCTGTTCATTGCTGCTGTTGTTGAAATATCTACATCTGTCGAAGCCTCTGTCGACTTTCCTGCAAGGATTTTCTTTAATCCGTCGAAAGTATTTGGAATATATCCTGTTCCTGACGCTGCAGATGTTCCGTTAATTACAAGATTGTGGAAATAGTTCGCTCCTGCGAGCGTTTTCTGCTTGATCTGGAAATCAAGCTCGTTAATCGCTCCTGATGTCTGAGCGATTACACGGTCGATTTCAAATGAACCGCCGAGAATAACAGGGCTTGCTGTCTGTTTGGTTCTCTTTGCCTCATTCGGTGTGTATTCCTGGTTGATCTGACGGATACCGGCTGTTGATGGTGTCTCAAGTCTCTGGTATCCATATACCAGATTACTTCCACCTGTCGGTGAAATGGTATCGTCAAATGTAAGCTTATCAAGTAATACCGAGTCTCTTCTAAACTCGTCAATTACCTGCTGGTCGATTTTATCGGCATAACCGACTTTTGCCTCTGCAAGTGTAAGTGCCATAGTCTTTCTCCTTTACTTTTTGTAATATTCTTTGAGGGCACTTGAGATACTATCTGTGGTATTCGGGTGACTGCCATCTCCAATATTTCCAATTGGATTTCCTCCTCCCTTAACCTGTGGTTCAGGCTCTCCAAACAGCATCTTACTGTCCTCTGCCTCTGTGAGCTTCTTAATAGCTGCGGCAATGTCCTCTTTCTGGTTCTTTGACTGCATAAGCGTATCAACATCCAGTAATGCGGTAATTGCCTTTGCATTCTTACCATGTGCGCCTGTGATGGCATCTTTTATCAGATCATCAAAGTCTCTCTGAGCTTCCTTGTCTTTATATTCCTTCTCAATGCGTACGTTTTCTGCTTTCAGGCCGTCAATCGTCTTATTGAGTTCTGTCACATCCACGTCTTTGAACGCATCCAGCTTGGTCTGCAGGTCTTTCATGGCATTATCATTGGCCTTGATGGTCTCATTGGCCTGGTTCAGGCTTTCAACCTGCCTATTGTAGTCATTAACTGTCTTGTAATTCTCAAGAACAGACTTCTCAAAGTCCTTTTTCTTGTCCTCCGGCATCTCTATGCCAAAGTCTTTCATGATCTTAAAAATGTTCTCCATGGTATCCTCCTAAAATAATTTATTAACCGCATTTTCTGCGGTAGGGAATCGGAAAGAGCAGGATTGCACTGCTGCCGGCTGAAAAAACGGATTGAAAAAAGTACCGACATGCCCTCAGGATGCACCTTTCCGCTAAAATATAAAAAGAGCCAAATAACTAAATCACTTGGATCTAATTATTTGGCTCTTGGCTCTATTGTGATAATTGATTCTTTTTTACATCTCTTGCAGTATCCCGGGAAATTCCTCAGCCTTGTATCATTTCGATACTTTATCATCTTCGGATATCCACATTTAGGACACCTGTACCAATATTCTTCTGTGGACATTTACTCACCCCTTAGTCTGAGTATATCACATTGTCCTGAATATTCAAACAACTTTATATGCCCGGAGTATTTTATTTTACTCCTTTGGCAGCTTTGTTAATCAAAATTTATCATCATTCCGCACTTATCGCACTTGAAATTATGTGTTGTTTTTGGATCATGTTCAGTTCTAAATATTCCGGTTTTGCACTTTGGACATATAACCTCTTTACCAGCTCTTAACTTCTCAAAATCTATCTCGGGTTTTTTCATTTCGGCTTCCTCCATTTATATTCCGGATATCTCTGTCTTACCGACTTAATAATATCTATTACAGAATTACATTTTCCAAATCAATATCAAGACCAAACTCTTTTAAGTCAGCATCTCTTGCTTTAAGCTCATTCTTAATGGTGTCTAATACCTCATAATAAGCCATTTTCCTGCCTTTGTAAAAATCATCTTCGGGATTTTCTTTTGCCTCTGATATTGCATCGTTTGCATTATCCAGCACTCTTGAAACTATGTATTTAAATTCATCACTCATCATAATCCCCCCTGTCTTTCAATTCTTTAATTCTATCATTTATAGATTGATTAAAATTTCTGATTTCTTTATTCCAGTGTTTAATCAGCCCTTTTTGTTCTCTCTCGTCTTTATTATCCCAGTCCGAAACATATGCTTGTGGATTTGATATTTTATCTTCATGTTCAGCTATACCGGTCTGATACTTTCTAATCACTCTTTTAAGAGAATTTGAGCTTTGATTTACTATATCTTTCTCTGCAAAATACTGCAGGTTCAATTTCATTGTACCATCATTTGCAGTATTTTCAAGCTTATTTTTAATAGCTGTTGTTTCTGTTTTTGTAGCATTATGTGCTTTTATTGTCTCCGTCCTGTTAAGGTCACTGCTGCCCTTTACCACCCTTAACCTGT
This sequence comes from Agathobacter rectalis ATCC 33656, assembly GCF_000020605.1. Classification (NCBI taxonomy): domain Bacteria; kingdom Bacillati; phylum Bacillota; class Clostridia; order Lachnospirales; family Lachnospiraceae; genus Agathobacter; species Agathobacter rectalis. Next base: position 1,170,084 of record NC_012781.1, on the reverse strand, counting down.
TATCTTTCGGGCTTATTCCCATCTTGTGGGAAAACTTGTGGTATTCCTTCACCTGTTTCTTTATCTGTGACTGCAGGTCTCCTGTCTCTCCGCCTATGGACCTCATGGCTTCAACTTCTCTCTTGGTGGCTCTTATCCCTCTCTCCATAGCCCTCTGTTTCTGTGTGGCTGAGTAATAATCGTACATTTTGCCGTTATATTCTTTCGGTTCCGGTTCATCCGGCCATGTGTTTGGTTCGTTGATACCCTCGAAAAACGGATAGAATATATGACGGCAGTTTACTCCGCACAATCCGTCTGCTTCTCCGTAGTGGCACTCTGAGAATGGTGGATATTTCTTATTCTTTCCGGAGCGTGAGTATATCTTACCCTGCCAGACGGCATGTGACGGACGTGCCCCCCAGTGTTTTGACACTTCCACGAGGTCCGTGTTCATAATATCACAGTTTCTGTTGCTTATCCTGGCCGAAAGCTGGTGAGCTGATGTTCTTACACACATTCTTACTGCAGTATCAAGCTGGTAAGTGCGTCCGCTGGCATAGTCTACACTTCTCAAACCACTCTTTGCCATCTCCCGAACTGCCTGTTCTACTGCTGCATCATAGCTCATTCCACCTGATACCATATTCATCAGAGCTTTATCCAGTGTACGTATATATGCATTCTCAAGACTGGTAAAGTCATGAGGTCCTTTGAATCCCATTGTCCTTGTGAGGTTCTTTAGCGTGCCCTGTGTGGCTATGCTCATCTCCTCTATGAGCTTTACTATGCTTGAATCCTTTGTGAGTGTCTGTCCGGCCTGATGCCACGCATACAGGTCACGGTTAAAAGACATGTCTCCGGCTTCGGCTATTATCCGGTCTCCTGCCTCTTCCGCTTCCCTCTCCATCTGCCTGATGGCTATCATGACATTCCTTTTATACTGTTTGGTCTCATTCGCCACCATCTTTTTGTATTCCGGGTCTGCATTAAGTATTCTCATGACTTCAACACGGATTTTCTGTGTATCGTATCCGGCCCGCCTTAAAGCCATGACCTGAAGCTCTGCTGTCTCTGTGAATCGCCCTGTCTTCTTGATTCGCCTGGCAATATCCGCTATTATATCCTGCTCAGATGCCTGTATGAGTGCAGCACCTTTGTCTCCAAGCATTTCCAACTGGTTCTCTGTCAGCATTTAGTACCTCCTAGTCCTCCTCTTCCGGATCCGGCTCCTCCTGTGCGCTGTCCAATATCTTCTCTGCCTCGTCTCTTTCAATATTCAGGCTCATCATAAGGTATCTGATCATAAACTCAGGTATCTCAGAGAACGACATTGCATCAGCTCTCATGTTGCTCATCTGTGTGGTCTTATCCTCGACATATGAATCATCAAAATCTATGCAGACCTCTTTATCTATGTCGTATGATGTCTCAAGAAACGTATTGGAAAACCACAATACAGCCCTTATTATGCCGGTGATATAGTCTACTGCCTCTTTGCGCTGTTTATTCAGCTCCTGCATTGCATCCTGACGCTCTCCGATATACTCCGTTGCTGTCTTAATCTGTCCGTTCTCGAAGGTGTACTTTTTGGAGCCAAAACCAAATGTCATGGAAAAGAGGCTCAGGCACAGTTCAAATGACTTTGTAATCTCATCAACTCTTATCTGCGGATTATACTCCTGTATTATGCTATTTGCATTCGGGAGCTTTTCGCCCAGGAATACAAATAATTTCTTCAAAAGAGAGCTCTTTGGTCTCATTTTGCCTGTCTCAGGATCTATTCCTACAATTGCCTCATTCGTGAGCACAAGTTTTTCGCCCTTTTCAAGGTCTGTGGACAGTATCATGTTGCAGAGATCTATTTTCTTTAGTGTCGGTATTGCTCCGTACACCTTTGGATAGCCAAATCCATCCATGTACCGGATATTATTGACCTCTGCCACCCTCATTACTGCAAACGGCTTTACATCTCCCAGTATGATCCAGTAAGACGACAGTTCTTCTCCATTCTCATCGAACACAAATGTATCTGCACGGTAATTTCCGTCCTCTCCTCTGGTGAACATGACCATTGTTGTCCTCTTTTTATCTCCCTGATAGTCATTCGCTGAGAAACATGCCTCTATTACATCATCATTTTCCACCAACAAAGGTGTATAGCTCTCAGCGTAGCAGTATGTTATGCGGATTTTTCCGCCTGTTGCCTTGCCGTTATCAAGATATATGGCATCTTCCAAGCGTATGTATGCTGCCACTGTGCCTGTCGCACTCATATGCTCAAGCTGTTTACGGTACATCACGTTAAATCTGTTATCATCCAGCATCTTGTTGACTGCTGCCGTCTGCTCTTTCGTACCCATGTTTATATTTATGATTTCACACAGGTTTGCATCATCCGCACATCCTCTCTTGGCAAAGCCCATACGCTCTATCTCATACTGTTCTCCCTGTATAGTGGTCCTTTTATGGAAATCGTCTATTATCTCATTCCCGTACCACATATTCGCCACATTGATATAGCCGTACGGCTTTGTATTTATCCTGTATCCCATTTTCTTTATCTTTGCCTCAACACAGCTTTCCATCTATTTCCTCCTTATCTGTCTAAGTCTATATACTCTATAAAATCAAGCATCGTGTAACACAGTGCATCCCACCAGTCATTACAGTTTCCTATGTTCTTATCCTCCGGGATGTTGGGGTGCTTCTCATCCCACTTGAGTGTGCCTATTGCCTTTCTTAGGTTCACACACCTCTTATGCACTTTCATTCTGCCAGTATTGAGCAGGAGGTCTACAGTTCTCGGTCTCTCTGATATCTCATTCTTCCGGCATCCTGCTATATGATCATACCGAAGCCCATCTTTTTTTGCTGCGCTTCGCAGCGAATTTATCATTGTTGTGCTGGCAGAGTCCGGAAATGTCCAGTCTATACGCTCATACTTTGCTGCACATCTGCGATAAAACTCTATATACTTGTCACAGATGTTATTGGCATCTATATCCGGGGACAGCTCCAGATAGTCCTCTTCCACAGGATAAATAAAGTGATACCCTCTAAAATACAGTGAACACACCATTGTGGTCATGGATCCATTACCTCCGAAGTCCATGCCTATTATGACCTTACTCGGCCTTGGGAACAGCTCTCCGTCCTTGTTATATTTCAGTATTGAGTCATCACATAGATATGGGATATTGTTCTCTTTAAATTTACGGAATATAATGCCCTCTGCTACAGCTCTCTCGCCTTTTATATCCCGTTTGTACCACACAGTGCCTTTTTGGTATGTTTTAAGGACCGTCCTGATTTTCTCATCAGACATGCTCATGTTATCTACCAGGGTGAAATGTCCATAGTTATATCCGTAATTTTCATCATTCGCCTGCTGCTCCTCGTGGAATTTCAGTATTTCGGTATAATACCAGTGTTCCTCTTCCTTTGGGTTCAGATCATGGAATATCTTACGGTCTGTGCTGGAGAGTGTTCGGTCAAATACCTCTTTCAGAAATTTCTGATGACACTCGTTTGCCTCTGTGACATATGCCATTCCATATGTATTACCCTTTATAAGCTTCTCATCTCCGTCTTTTCCTCCTCCGGACACGAGCACTATCTTCTCTCCGGTCTTTGTCTGGACATATACGCAGTCCCTGTCCTTGTATTTGCCCTCTCTGCATCTGCCTTCGAAGTAATTGAGCAGTCCATAGCCATCACAGTCCAGTATATTCAGCTTGGCCGTGGCACTTGATACTCCTGCCACTAAATGAATTTTATTCTTGTGGGTTTCCAGCAGACTGCAGAATATCAGGGTCTGTAATACGTTTTTTCCGCCTCTTTTTCCACCTTCTGCTACGTTAAACCAGCTATTTATGCACCTCTGCATATATTCATATTGTCTTTCACTCAGTGGTGCCGGTCTGTTCACTCTCCTCATCCCCCTCCAAGTCCTCTATCTTCCTGTTTGGTACCGGATTTTTCAATACATCCGTTATTATCTGCATATTGGCCAGTATCTGCTCGGCAGAATCATCCTTTACCTCTGCCCGCTTCTTGTCAAACTCAGCTTTGTATTTATCATCCGGATGCATGAGAAAGTACTTCGTCAGCCAGTCTATTGCTTTCTGCTTATCATACAGGCTCAGGCTGATATCTCCTTTTACTGTTTTTGCCTCTCTCACGAGCTGGGTATCTGTCTGATCTGAGTCTTTCCAGACGATTTTATCCCCCTTTATTGCGTAATAATCTCCTGCATCCGCGAACGCTATCCTCATCTGCAGCTCCACAAAATCTGACTCTTTTGCAAGCAACTGCTGCCTCTTTAACTCTGTCAGATACTCTATTTCACTTTTTACCTCCACATTTTTCAACAGTTCATATCCATGTGCTCTTGCTGTATTCATGGAACATCCATATGCCTTCTGATAGCTCTGTGTGGCATTGAATGTCTGGCTGTATAAAAGACAAAATAATTTTTTTCTTTCATCTAATGCCGGATTTTCGGCATCATTGAACACCTGTTCTTTTTCTGTTTCATCAGAGACTGCTGCACCTTTGATTTTTTGTATGCACACTTTTTTATTTTTGTGTGCACACTCTTTTTTTGCATCTCTACTATTGCGCTTTTCTCTTACCCAGTTATATCTCTGCTTCCAGCTTTTCACGGTGTTGACGCTTGTCTCGTACTTTTCCGCTATCTCTTTGTACTTCATTCCGGCTATGTAATCCAGCTCTGCCTGCTCATATTTTTCCACGTCTTCACCTCGCTTTCTGTATGTCTATATCACTTTGGTTTTCCACTGCTTCCAAAATACCATGATGCAAAATTATCACGATTTTTCTTGTACCACCTGTCGTATGTTGATGTCCTTGACGATGTGTATTCATCATCTGCTTTCCTGACAGTTTTCTCCGCCTTTACTGGTGCCACCTCTTTGCGACGCTCGTTAAGTGCATTTCTTGCTTCCCTGGTTGCCTTGGCTTCGTTGTATAGCTTCGGATTCTTTCTCAGCTCATCTGCGTTTTTCAGTGAACGTATTTTATAATTAAGGGCGATGCTCTTATCCATGAGATAGTTGCCTGCCTTTTCAAGTTCTTCTCTCGTGGTGAATTGCTTGGCAAATTGTTCACCGGTTAGCTTTCCGGAGTCAATGTCATGCAACTTGCTTTCCATCTTTGAGTTTTTGATATATCCATCTTCTCCCCCGGTCTTTCGTTTGGCGCCATTGTACATAAAACGGGCTTGTTTTTCGCCAGGTGCTGTATTTGACCATCCTCCACCAATGCCACTGCTGCCGCCTCTGCCGCCAAAATATTGTAGGTTTATATCCATATGCTCTCCTTCCTAGAGATTTATGTACTTATACCCGTTTTTCTTGGCATATTTGACCGCTTCATCTCTTGTCTTAAAGCTCAATCTCACATCGTCTTGTGTTTTTATAGGTTTTTTATGATAATTTCCATCTTCATCCCAGTTCATCAGTACATTTCTTTTACCTGTCATGTAAAAACTCTCTCTGGTCGCCCTGCCGTGTTCGTCCGGTTCTTTCATCCTCGTTATCGCAACTGTCCCACCTAAACCGCCACTGCTGCCACGTCCTCCAAAATACTGCAAATTCATTACCATTGTGCTACCTCCGCTTTATGGAACTTCTCACTGAAGCTCTCTATGTGTACTATATTGCCTTTACATTCCTCCGGTACCCGGCCATAGAATATGATCTGCGCCGGATCCAGTCTTTTTATCATTTCCTCGTATCCCTCTAAGAATATTTTCTTTCTCTCTTTGCTGTTTTGTGTTCCCAGTGAGCTTATCGCTACAACGCTCTGTGTAGGCTCTCCATCAAAGCACCACTCAAATGACTCACTGCTGCTCCAGCATATTGTCGGAATTACCTTTATTCCGCTCTCCTGCCAGTAACGTGCAATCCAATGCTTACGATAATGGTTATATATCTGCATTGCCATTGGGAAATCTGTGTACAGGCTGAAATCAGGTGACAGCACGTACCTGAACCGTCTAAGCATTTCTATGTATCTGTCCGGATATGTCCACACCCGGTTAAATTGATAATCGTCCAGGAAGAAGTGTACTGCTTTATTCTCCGGATGCTTCTCGCTTTTGGCATAATTAAATCCTATAAAGTCAGCTTGTTCGAATTGTGTTTGGTTTATTGCCGGGATATCATATTTCCCCTCTCCCGGAAATCGCATTATCTGGATATTCTCGTAGTTTCTCGTCTCTCTATACATCTTTTCCCTCCGTAAAGAAAAAGAGCCATACACCAGCCGATTTCTCGGTTAGTATATGGCTCTTGGCTCTATCTATCGTCATTATATCATTTTGTCCTGCTTTTTGCTACTTCTTATGTACGCTGTGTATACATGTCTTGTAGTATTTACATGCCGGTGTGCAGGCCTTATCAGGTTCATATGCACATCTTATAGGTTCTATGGGTTTTACTCCGCTGTAAGTCCTGCTGTTCAACTGCTGCCTCCTAAGTTAATCTTCGAACCGGGCATTTATCGCAATGCTCTTCTCCCATTCTGTTATATGCCTCGTCATCCGTTGCCAGCGGATACTGCGATGGCCATTTGCAATATTCATCGCATATCCTGTCGTGGATATCTTCAAGAATCTGCGGAAGAGACATGTCTTCTGGTTTCTCGTAGTGTTTCATCCCTGTTATCTCCTTTCTCGTAGCCCATACACTTTACCGGTCTGCTTGGTCTACCGCATTTTTCGTAATATTTACAGTTTAAGCATTCATTTCTGTTCATTGTGTTTCGTCCTCTTTGGGTTTGTACTGCTGCATCGATATATATCTAATTTTATCCATTTTGGGGGATTCAGTTTTTCTGAATACCAATCAATCATATTGGGGTATTTTCTTCTGCTCCAGTTCTTGTACCATCTGTAAAGCGCGTACCATGCCATGCTACTTATCCTTTTCTTCCTGAAGCTTATCGTATTCCCTAATCAATAGCAGCCCTATTACAAACTCTGTTGTTCCGATCAGGGTGAACGTTAAGAGCATCCCATATACTATTAAATCTATTCCTGACATATTATTCTCCTATTCACTTATCTCATCCTCCTGAGGTAAAGGGAGCCCTTACCCAGCTCCCTTACGTGTTAAATGGCTTACAAATCAGTTTCCGTGATATAAATTAATTCGCATGCCCGGTTTCTTTTGCATTTCTGCAGGTGTTTCAACCCAATCTGTAGGCTTCTGACTCTTGCCAGAAAAAATCTACTCCGGAGAGAAGTCTTAGAACTTCAAGCTCCGGTTTATAGTCCGGATCTGTGAAGCATATTCCTATGGCCATATCGTCATTGTATGTTATCAGCCATGCATCATGCACCACAGGCGCGCATGGTGGTATCTCGTCCTCTGTGCACTTGCATGGAGCTATCATTGCAAGGCGCTTATCATTTATCAGCCGGGCGCCTTTTGGTGTCTTTGTGACCGAATACACATTATCATTCTGTATAATCTTGATAAGTGATATATAAGCCGGATCTGACTCTTCCACCATATCCCAGAGCATTGGTTCAAGCTCCATCTCATGCTGTGGACTGCTGCCCTTTTGATATTTGATAAACTCGCCCGGTTTCGGTGCCGGTCCTAATACCTTTATGGCAGTTCCAAGGAACTCCTTGTTGACGTATGAAGCATTCGCCTCTATTATCCAGCCTGTGCCATGGAGAATATACATCCCCTTTTTCGTGAGACCAAACTTGACGCCCCACGATTTATAATCTGCTTTCAAAACCTTTTCAAACTTACTGCAATCTATGAACATTCTGATTCTCCTATTCCCGCGATTAAAAACATGTCCTGATGCATGATACATGTATTAAGTCCGTGTCTTTTAACTACCGTGAAGTTTTTCATTACCTCAACTATTTCAAGCGTCTCTTGGCCTGTGGGCTCATCATCCTCGCGCCCACGCTGATCCACTCGCATTTTGCGATAATCTACACAGACGGTTCTCTTGCCCTGCAGATAATCTATAACCTGCTGCCTTATCTGTTTAAGCGACAAGCCTCCTATTGGCTCTCTGCTCATCCGGTTAAGCTCCTGTGAAAATATATTTACTTTACTCATCTTTTAGGAACCTCCATTTGTCATATTTTCTGTCCCGATCTGTGAAATCAGGATAAAACTCATCCAGATAGCTCTTAAACATCTCAAGCATCTCTTTGCGGTCTCCACTGCTGCCGTTGTCCATCATATGATGGTGGTACCTGCATCCGACTGCTCCATTCTGCCTGATGCCGAGTCCCATGGATGAGCGTGGTATGTAGTGCATGATATCTGTTATGTCCATCTCAAGGACTGCTGCCGGTGGCATCTTATAGCCTATCTGGCAGAATATGCATCTGTAATTGTCTCTTTCCTTGATTGCCACACGTTCTTTTGTGGAAAATTCAAGGTATTTTGTGTACTTTGCCATTTATCCCACCCTTTCTGTCTTCTGTTCTATCGGGAAGCGCCTTATAAGCTCCTTTGTGGCATTGTGATAGCACTGGGTTCTGTCCTCTTCGGTCACTTTTATTACTTCCTTGTCTCTTTTTCGGATTCTGATGGTGTGTTCTCTTCCGGTCTCTTTCAGTGACATTGTGAGACCATAAAACTTTTGACGTGGTGAGTATGTTTCATAAAACAAATCCATGATTGTCTTCATTGTGCCTCCTACAGTGCTTTACGCTGTTCTTCCAGTTCTTTTATCTTATCAAACAGTGGATGCGTGCCCTTGATCAGCTTAAATTCATCATCATCCGGCACAAATCCCATTTTCCTTACTTCTGTAATCAGCTTGATATACAACATGGCCTTTTCTTCGTCAAGTTCATGTTTCCACACAGAGTAAAATTGTTCCCATTCTAAGGCCTCATTTATGAGACATAACAGATATACTGTTGTCGGCAGTTCCTTAGCTGTCTTTTTGATGATTTTAATTCGTTCCTCCTCTTCTGCAACATCCTCAACATAGTCATCGTAATTTTCATCTATGATTCCATACAGATTCTCAATTTGAAAATCTTCAAATCCCAACTGTAATCCGATGAACATGAGGGTATGTATTGTCTCGATATTATCTTTGACCTCTATATCTCCATGCACCACCATATCTATAAACTCTTCAAAGTGTTCATAGAAATTTTCCTGATACTCGCCTAGCTTTTCAGAATAACCTTTAATCTGTTTTACTATTTTTTTAAGTTCGGTCTCGTCCTCTTCCTCGCTTTCCTCAACTGCTGCCGTATTCACTTTACGTTTTATATAAATAGCTTTTTTGTACGTGTAATATACATCCGTGGTATCTTTTATCTCTGGCGCCTTCACATCATCTTCATCTAGATTCCATGGATTTACGGTAGTAATGGTTTTATAATCAGAGTTATAATATGACAGATCATCTTCGCACTGCTGCACTCCCATCTCCTCGAGCTGGGCTATTATCTTACGTGCCTTTTTGTCCCGTTCTTCATCTCGAACACTTTGTTCGATACGGTACTTAAGGTTTTCACTGCTCGATGCCTGTGAAAGAATCTTGTTTCTTTCATCCACATCCTCCACTCTCTCCAACTCATACATATCCTTAAGCGTGAGCTGAAATGATTCATCGTTCTCTTTCTCCTTAAGCACTTTCTGATCAAGCTTTGCGATATTCAGACGGCGGTATATGGTGCTCTTTGAGAATCCTGTCTTGTCAGAAAGTGTTTCAACAGTCTCGCCCAGGTCAAGCATGAGCTGGAAGCTCTCGGCCTGTTCATATATCGTGAGGTCATTTCTCTGCATGTTTTCCTCAAGCATCATGGATATCTGTTCATTCTTGGTGAGTCCGTATACTATACGGCACGGTGCTTCACTGATACCGGCAAGCTTTGCCGCTGCTGTTCTGCGATGTCCTATCAGTGTGGTGTAGCCTTCTTCGCTCCACTTCGTCTCGATCAGCTCCTTGAGCTCATCGGTCGGGTCTTCGGTGTACGCTTCCACGACTGCTGCCATTTCATCCATTGTGAGCCAGTGTCCCGGCATTACTGTAAGGTTCTGCAGTATGCCTCTCTTTTTGATGGAGGCAGCCAGTTCAGTTACATCTCCCACGTCCTTTCGCGGATTGTCCGGGTGTGGGTATATTGCCGACACCGGTAACATAATCAGTTCTTCATTTTCCATTTTCTTCCGGTCCTTTCTTCTCGCACTGGTCTTTAAGCCAGTTGCTGTATTCATGGTGTTGATTCGTGTATATATAAAATCGTGTCCCATTGAGTAAAATCAACGTTTTCTGCCATTTGTCGGCATGCTTTACCGGCTCGCCCTTGGAATTTTTCCAGCCTGACTGCTGCCACTTGTGTATCCAGTCAAGATCCAGCGCTGATGTAAGGTAACTTGAGTCGGTGTATATGTCTATCTCAATGTCTTTTGTGTTGAGCCTTGAAAGTGCCTGGTTGAGGACTTCAAGCTCTGCCTCGTGACGCGTCACATCCTCAAGATAGACTATGTTGCTCAATGTTGCTTCGATGTCTTTTTTGGTCATGTATGACAGAACATAGCCTGCTGCTCCGTCTGTTTTTTTAATTGTTCTGATACCTGAATAGATGTATACGTTAACTTTTTTCATAATGTGTATAATCTGCCTCCCATTGGGGCTTTATGCGGTTTCCGGGGGATTTGCCGTCTGAGATAGTCCGCTGCATGTAGTAGAGGTATGAATAGCCTGTGCACTTGTTGACGCCCACCTTCACGGTGTTCGGCATCACGTAGTAGCCCTTATCCGGCTTGATGCCATCCTTGAAGAATCTTGCCATGGTCCAGTGTGCGTACTTTTTGCGCTTAGGCTCCGGTCTCACTAGGTTCCTTGAACTGCTCACCTTGCAGAACACCTTTTGCTCTTCCTCTCCGAAGAGATTGAGCTGTCCATCTATACCCTTCTTGTCAGGCTTGGCGGTCAGATATTCTGCCACTTCCTTTGCTCCGTCTGAATCATATGGAGCAATGTTTACGTAGTTCTTGCCCGGGACAATCAGATCAGCAATGGTCTTGTGCCATGTGTCCTTTATGAGTGTGTCGATGTTGTCCACGCGATTGCAGAGGAAATGTATATGTGGGCCTCCGAACCTGCCTATCTCCATGCGGTTCACCCACTTAAACGGAATGCCCAGCTTCTTGTATAGCTTTCTCATTTCCGTTGTGAATACTTTCCAGTCCCTTTTGATTCTCTCTGCATCCGGTCTTGTCCCTCTTGGATACTTGAGAGTCACCCATACATCACCTGTACGGAAGTTAGCAAGTATCAAGTATTTCTCTTTCTTTTCCCTCGTCCACTGATTCTGCCTTGCCATCTGCTCGGGAGTAGCTTTTATCTTCTTGGCTCTCCTCTCACCCTTGGCTCCATTCCTTCCTATAAACTTTATCTCAGTCGCTATATAATCTCCCAGGTAATAAGTATCCTGGATGTATGCCATAGTTTTTCCTAACTTTAATACTTTAGAATGTTTTAAATCAGCCTCTGTTCGAGGCCTTGAGCTTTGCTATTTCTGCCTGCAAAACGGCATCAAATGACTCTTCTCTCCTGCGCTTTTTCTTTGTCGCTGTCTCTGTTATGTATGCGGCCGCGCTCTGTCTTTCTAACTGGGAGCGTACTTTTTGTATCCTCTGCAGCAATCTTGCCCGCCCTCCTTATTTCCATTGTCCTTTGGATGCTCTCGCGCTGTCCTTTTTCGATCCATTCAAACCAGAATCCCAAAAGCGCCACGCACACTGATATGAGCATCCCTCCGATAACAAGCATCTGTCCCTGTGGCACCGGGCTGTCTATGCCCATGCTACACAGGAGAAAGAAGCTTATGCCTGTCGTTATTAAAATTTCACCTTTTTTCATGTCCTGTCCTTTCTGTTCGTTTCCAGGCTTGACGGAGCACCGATTTTATGTACAAAATAGGTTTACGTATGTATAGATGGAAGTTTTAGTTTAATTTACAGGAGTTAAATAGCATTTTCGGTGCTCCATCAAGCCCAGAAGTATATTATTTAATTTGTCATTTTTAAGCTTGTCCACTGAGACTGCAGATGCAGTCTATGCCTCCTCCGCAAGTCTCAATGGCACATTTTCTACTTGTTCTATTAGTTTTTGTTCTAATTTTTTCTTCTGTTCCTGTGTCAGATCGTCAAAACGATATATCTGATCATCTTCCAGAGTGTGAACGAATATCCTATATTTGAGTGCTATGGTTATCACCTCCGGTAAATACTATGCTTATACTGCATGTTCGCTTGCCTTTTTCTGTTTTCATCCCCGGGCTTGCCGGTTGTATTTTCTATTGAGCCAGCATGTTCTTCACTTCTGCCTTGAGCTCGACAAGACTCGCAAGGTACGCTGCTTCTGTGAGGGTTTTCTCTCTCTTAAGTATCTGATACTGTTCCTCGTTCCAGTCTTCCCTTGTGTTCATGCAGAATCTGTTATATTCTTCCTTCTTCCTGTAGTCTGCCTCTCCTGCTTTATCTATCTTGGTGAGGATCTTCTCAAGCGTGAGTGTTTCTTCCTTTGTCATGATCTTTCCTCCCTCTGTATTCTGTGTATTAAATCTTGCTTTTCTCTGCCTTTCAGTCGTATACTCTCCTTACAGGACGTTGCAGCGTCCGAGTAAATATATAAGTGAGGTATTTTTATGTCTTTAACACCTTCTGATGTCATTCAATTAATTGGTATACTGGCATCTCTCATTACAAGCATTATTGCTATAATCATTTCTGTATTAACACTCAAACAAAACTCTAAAATGATTGATGAAACATCACGTCCCTATGTAGCCATATACGCTAAAACCACAAATTTCCAATCGCCACAATATTACTTAGTCATAAAGAATTTTGGTCAAACCGGAGCAACTATATCTTCAATAAAATGTTCTCCTGATATCACTTCATTCTCTTTTCGAAGTGATCACATTCCATTTTCCAATTTTGCAGAAACATATATTGCTCCCGGCCAATCATTTATATGCAATGTTAAGGCAAGGGAATTCTGTTCACAGAAAGAAATATTTTATTTCGATATAACTTATATTGGAAATGGAAAGGAATACCATGATACATATCCTATAAATCCAAAAGCAGATGCTGATTTAATACTTGTAAGAGCAGCTACTGATGGCAAGGAACTTCGCAGCATCTCATACTCTCTGCAGGATTTAGTTGAAAAGCAGTTATAACTCGATCCGTTTTTCTTTCACTCTCTCTTTAATCCGATCTGTTATAAATTCAAGTGCTTCTACTGTTTGGGCTTCCTCTGGGAGTCCTTTTTTTATGGTTTCAATTACACTTTCTACAACTAGATTGACTTTATCCTCATCCAAACATGTTGTTTCTGAGATTTTAAAATCATTTTGAATTATGTTTAGCATTTCTCTCTCCTTTCCTCTGCATTCTGTGTATTAAATCTTGCCTTTTTCTGCTTTCCAGTCGTATACTCTCCTTACAGGACGTTGCAGCGTCCGAGTATGCAATAGGAGGTAATATATATGTCCACATATGAAGAGCTTGCTTTACTTTATGTAAAACAGAACTCAAAGCCTGGGGACTCGCCAGAGAAACTACTTTCCATGTATCGCAATGCGTATGAGAAAATAGCCAAATGCGATAAACAGCATGGCGGTAGAGCATTCTCTTTTGAATAGCTCCCTGCTGATCTGTGCCATAGCTTTTGAATTTTTACTCCGAGTATTCATTGCTGGGTACACATCTTTTGATTCCTCTGCTAATAGTTCTAGCTGTTGGCGGAGGATTTTACTTATAAGCATCACTCGTTTCTCACTCTCCTTTCTCCTGCATCCTGTCCAGCAACGTTTCTGCCTGCAGCACTGCAGTCTTCATTTCTGTTGCATCTACACCAAGCTCTCGCATCTTCTCTTCCAGTGGGACCGGCTCATGGTCTTTCTTGGGGTACTGCTGATATATGCTCTCTGCAGCATAGAGTCCGTACCGGTAATAGTATTTCACTGCCAGCTCCGGTGTGATGATTCCTTTTCCTTTTACAGTGCATTTACTCTTGTCTCTGTAAGTAAAAAATATTTTCCACATGATCTTTTCCTTTTTATTTCGTTATATCAAATTTAATTTGATTTAATCAGCAAAAAAAATATAATCTAATGGTATTTTATATATCGCCGCCAATTCTTTCGCTTGTGTAATAGAGGGTTTTGATGTTCCCTTTTCCCAATTAACCAAAGTATTTTTTGATACACTCATTGCCTTTGCTGCCTCTGTTTGCGTCATTTCAGCATTTACTCTAGCGGCGGCTAAACTTATCTGTAACTTACTCACTTACTTATTGCTCCTTTCCTTTTGTTGTCCTTATAGTATATCAAATTAAATTTGATGTCAATACCAAAATCCAATTTATTTTGTTTTTTTGTTGACTGTGATAAAATTTAATTGTATTATCAATATATAAGGAGGAAATAAAAATGGTTAAAGATAAGCAAAAAGCTATTTTTTCAGAAAACCTTAATTCTTATATCGCAAAAAGTGAAAAGACACAGCTTGAAATTGCCAAATCAATTGGCGTATCTCCTCAAACCTTTAATACATGGTGCAAAGGAATAGCCATTCCTCGAATGGGAAAAGTACAAGCTTTGGCTGATTACTTTAATATAAATAAGTCTGATTTAATAGAAGATAAGAAATTAAATATAGATACTGTGCCAATAGAATCCGGCTACACTATCCCAGTACTCGGTCGTGTGGCTGCCGGATATGGCAAAGAAGCTGTAGAGGAAGTGATTGGACAAATAGAGATTTCCCCCTCTATGGCTGCAAAAGGTGACTACTTCGGTCTGCTGATCAAAGGTGACAGCATGATACCTACACTATACGATGGTGATACAGTTATCGTAGAGCGGACAGATGATGCCGAATCAGGTGATCTTGTCATAGCTTTGGTTAATGGATCTGATGCAACTTGCAAACGATTGCAGAAATATGCAGAAGGGATTGCTCTCATACCACAGAATCCTGTATATGAGCCTATGCGATTTACTGAATCTGAAATAGACACTACACCTGTAAAGATACTTGGTAAAGTCGTTGAAATGAGAAGAAAATTTTAAGGAGGTTTTATATGTCTTTTTTATCTAAATTATTTTCACCAAAAAATAAGGTTAATTGGAATAATTATTCAGGCTACTTAGAACGCCCATTTGTTTCATTTGATATTTGTAATACACCTAAACCTAATCCATATATAAACAGTGAAATTCCAATTGTAAAAGATTCAATAAATATATTACATAGAACAGAATACACAAATACTCTAAATCCAGATAAGACCATACATCGCTATCGCAAAGATATACTTTATTATCCTATTTTGTTTGAAACACAAACCGAATATTTGCGTATACTAGAAAAATTGAACACTATCATTAAGCAACTAGAATTAGATTGTAAATATATAATTCCAATTAATAAAATATGTTTTACCCTTGATCAGCCAAAATCACTGCCTCCCTCACTCATTATTTTTGATGACGAAAAGAAGATATTTGATTTCTTTTATAGGGATAAATCAAATTTTTTATGTGTTGATATATATTTTGATTTACTCGGAAATATGACAAAGGCATGTGTGAAAAACTATTTAAATGAACATATAAAAGAAAATTTCAGACTGTATAAAACAGGTTTTGATCTATTTAAAATTACAGACAACGATAATGTTATATATCAAAGAGGAAAAATAGGCAGCCATAATATACATGATTATAATTAAATTCATTAGAATTGAATGAATCGTTGACGTGAGGCATATAATATCATATAATAACTAAGTAATAAATATCTTGCCTATAGGGCATTATAAAATATCTAAGTTATTATTGAAGACCTCACAGAAATGTGAGGTCTTTTACGTTATACAAAGCTTTATAATAAAAAATCGCCCTGGCGCTACCAACACCAAGGCGATGTAACCTGTATTCCGAAGAGTATAATATCCAGACAATTTTAAGTTGAAAGTTTGTTTTATTTTTAACATGAATACTTGACAAGACTAATTCATATGCTATAATGTAGCTAATTAGCGAATGACTGCTGTGCGGTCGCAAAATTGGTCTTGGTTTATTCCAAGGCTTTTTTTGCGTTTATGAGGATTATACAATGAATAAACAAATAACTTATACTGACGTATATAGTCAGCTTGAAAAATTAAAATCTCAAAATCTTATAATATCAGATGAGGCTTTTGCTGTTAGTGCTCTTTCGAGATATGGTTATTCTAACTTGATCAAAAGCTATAGAGAACCATACATAATCAGGTACAATGATTCTATATATTATAAGGATGGCGTTACTTTTGAGCAAATTTTATCTTTATTTATTTTAGATAAGAATCTGAGAAACTCTGTCATGGCTGCTATGCTGGATCTGGAAGAGTTCATTAAAGAAGCTGCTGCCGATGTAATTTCAAAATCATTCAGTACTGCCTCTGCAAAATATCTTAATTATAGGAATTATGCTAATAAGAAACGTAGAAAAAAGAGATTTACACTTTCTGAAACTTTAGAAAAGATAAAAAAGGCATTGTATTCAGATAAAGATCCAATACACCACTATATGTCAAAGTATGGTGATGTTCCACCTTGGATACTCTTTAAGGGGGTATATTTTACTACAATTGTTAATTTTGTCGGATTCTTTAAAACTCCTGAGCAAAATGAAATGATATCCCATTTATACCATGACCACTACGATTTTATTTACGATGATTCCATGAAAAAACTTATGATGGATACTCTTTTCATTTGTATTGATTACAGAAATATGTCCGCGCATGGCGGTCGTATTTATAACTATCACAGTCGCAATACCCTGCGAAAAGACGAGATTTTTCATGCGGATTATGGTTTAATGGCCTCTGGTTTTAGTGAATTGCTTTTTATATTAAGTTTGTTATCATACACAACACCTTTTGACCGACTTAATAACGCTCTTCAATATGAACTCAATCGTCACTGCTCCCTTTTTCCTGATGACAGTGAATATCTTTCTAAAGTATTAAATATTGATATTGTTAAAAAGGATTTTGTATATTATAAAGCATCTGGTTCAAAGTATCACACTATTCCATCATGTAGTGGTATGCAGGATGCTATTCAAATTGATATTGAAGAGGCAAAATCTCTTGGTTTGACACCATGTAAAAGATGCTGTAACTAAAAATTGCCCTGGCGCTACCAACACCAAGGCGATGTAACCTGTACTCCGAAGAGTATAATAGGTCCAGACAACCATATTATACCTTTCGGAACACCATCTGTCAAAGGATAGGTGTTATTTTTGTACCTTTTTGCATATATTTTTAGAAAGGATAGGTGTAATATGGAAAAACTACGCACTGGTGCTCTGTATATCAGAGTCTCAACAGACAAACAGGAAGAGCTATCTCCTGATGCTCAGCGCAGACTTCTTTTGGAATATGCTGCCAAAAATAATATCATACTGTCAAACGAATACATATTTGAGGAAGATGGCATAAGCGGACGTAAAGCAGATAAACGGCCAAACTTTCAACGTATGATAGGACTTGCCAAATCCAAGGAACATCCTTTTGATGCTATACTCGTGTGGAAGTTCTCTCGTTTTGCACGAAATCAGGAGGAATCAATTGTATATAAATCATTGCTTCGTAAAAATAATGTAGAGGTTATTAGTGTATCTGAGCCTCTTGTTGACGGTCCTTTTGGTACACTTATTGAAAGGATCATAGAATGGATGGATGAATATTACTCTATCCGTCTTTCCGGGGAAGTTACAAGAGGCATGACAGAAAATGCCATGCGTGGAAATTTTCAGGCAAGTCCACCACTCGGATATTCTATTACGGCACACAAAGCAACTCCTGTTATTGTGGAATCAGAGGCTAAAATAGTCCGTATGATTTTCAATCTATACACTGAGCAGGGTTATTCTATCATTGAGATCACACGTCAGCTCAATGCTCTTGGATATAAAACGCGGGCCGGTAAGTCTTTTGAAAACCGCGGAATCAAATACATATTGACCAATGAAGTATATACCGGTAAATCCGTTTGGAATAAAAGAGATTCTGCATCACGTCCAAAAGACAAGACCGAATGGATTATTGCCGACGGAGCACATGAACCAATTATATCTCCTGAACAGTTTCAAAGGGCAAAAGTCCGGCTTGAGTCAAATTATCGCCCGCGATATGCGAAACCAAGTGGCGTATGCTCTCACTGGTTGTCCGGTATTGTCAAATGTTCTGCCTGTGGCCGGTCGCTATCTATTTCTCTTGCAGGTGCCAATAAACAAGGCAAACGGTACATTTACCTGCAGTGCTATGGATATTTAAAAGGAAAATGTAATGTTTCACATGCTATATCAGAAAAGAAAATAGTTCCTATGGTTCTAGCAGCATTGAAAGATGCTATTAGCTCTGAAAATCTATCGTTCAAGGTTATTAATACAGATTCTCAAAGCAACTATCCTGCAGCTATTGATATTTATCAGAATCAATTGGATGAACTCACAAAGAAAGAAAAACGTATTAAAATGGCTTATATGGATGGAATCGATACTATCGAAGAGTATCGTAAGAATAAAGAACTGCTTCTGGAAGAGAGAAAAAGTATTGAAAGTCGCATAAATGCACTCCCAAAGCCTGCTGCAAAATCAGACACCACTGCTGCACTCCGCAGCAAAATCAAAACAGTATACGATAGTCTGCTCAATGAAGATCTCTCTATGCAGACACGCAATGATTTATTGAAATCCGTAGTGGAAAAAATCGTGTTTAATAAAAAAGAGGCCACTATTGATGTTTACTTTTATACCTCCAACCCCTTGTAAATACTGGGGTTGGAGAGAGTTTATACGCAAACGCAATCTGGTCATCCAGCTCGGACAGGAGACCTTCTGTCCGTCACAGTACTGCGTCAGAATCGGCTGCTTCACATTAGGTCTCGACAGATAGTTTTCAAACATTTCATTTACTATCAGCGAGATATTGTCATATATATTTCTGCCATAGATGAATTTGTGGTCATATGCCGTGGACGAAGTAATATTAAAATTATAGCCCTTTCCCCGATAGAACTCCGTGTATATCCTGTTTAACGTGAATGACATAATCGCAAGCACATTTGCCCTTATAGTGGCATCAGGCCAGGTCGCATATATCTCACTGGAAGCTACATTTTTGATGTAATCCTTATATCTGACATAATAATTTGCCGCTGTGGAATCCGATGGTGCCCCATCATGCACAATAACATATTCCGGAATCACAACACGATTAAGTACAATCTCACCGGTCTCAGCAACCGGCATAATCTCCGGCTCAGGTATCTTGGCAGGATAATCACCGTAGAGTGTATGTGCCGGAATAACAATATTGTCCACATCATTTCCCGGTGCATCAAGTACTTCCAGCTCAATATCCTGTATTGAAAGTCTGTCGGGCATCACCTCAACGCCCGAAACCGTGATATTTCTGTATCCGTTAGCTGAAACAGTTACCGTCACCTCCGAATACGGCTGTGACTCACTGGGCGACATAGAATACTCAAGTGGCGGAGTGGCAATCTCAACTGCCTCTATGCTTCCCGATTCGTTGGTATCAGTCTCCTCTATCTTTCCCTGCGGATCCCCGGAATAGCTGACTGACACCCTTGCATCCGCAACCGGCGTCCCCATGTTTTTCTGTCGTACTCTCACCTGAAGCCGCCCCTCATCAATTGACTCCTGTTGTAAAATGTGCAGATTTTTCATGAATATTATTACCTTAATATCTTTTTACAATAATATGCACAAAGTGTAGCGCATATGATATAATGAGCGTAGGCAACAGGCAGTCAGGAAAATCTCAGATTTTTCTGACTTGCACTGCATACAATACACTTACTAAGGTGGTTGGGGGACGTGCTCTCATCTGATCCGAGTCTTACGGAAAGGATGATTATTATGGTTTCTTGGAACGACTTATTTACTTTCGTTATCATGCTGGTAGCGATTCTGACATACATAGATACTCACAGAAAACATAAGAAATAGCCGTCCTGCCTCTGGTAAAGTCTGGGAACGGCTATCTCTTACGATAACTTATTAACTTAATTTGCCGGATCAGGTGAAGTGCACTCACCTACCGACTGCCTTACTAAGTGTATTATATGTCACTTAGCAGCATTTGTCAATTTTATTAATATTCAGGAGGAAAATTATGCATACATTTCAACCATATCCAATCGACATGCTCGATATCAATCCATTCACCAAGCTCAGTAAGGAGTGGGCTCTCGTGACAGCCGGCGACAAGGAAAAATCAAACACCATGACCGTTTCATGGGGTGGAACCGGTGTCCTCTGGGGCAAAAATGTCGTATTTATTTTTATCAGGGAATCAAGATATACTAAGGATTTCATAGACAATGGTGAGTTTTTCTCACTTTCTTTCCTTAGCGAGAAATACCGCGATGCCTTAAAATACTGTGGTGCTCACTCAGGACGCGGAGAAGACAAATGGTCAAAGGCCGGTCTGTCTCCTGCTACACGCCATGGCATACCATATCCGGATGAGGCAAATCTCGTATTCCTCTGTCGCAAGATGGCTGCTGTGCCTATTGAAGAGGCTTCATTTACAGACAAAGCCATTATGCGTCAATGGTACGGCGATCACGATATGCACACTATGTATGTTGGTGAAATTATTGAGGTTGCGGCTCGCTAATTTATTGCAATACTACGGGACGAGAAGAACCCTAATATGTATTTATGCGCTTAAAACTACGTGGCTAAGATAATTGTAAGAATTATGCTTTAAGATTTTCTATGCTTGACGAAACCGGCTTTTATGCGCCGTCCGTGGCGCATAACGCCTTGCCCTGCCGTCCATGGCAGGGCATTTCTGTGTTTCATGGCATAATTCTAACAATATCTAAGTCACTTCGTAATCGCTTATAAATACATATTAGGGTTCTTCTCGTCCCTTACTCTATGTTAATATTACACTAATTTTACCATTGTGCAACAACACATACAAATTGTCCCCTCATTACTGTCACAAGATTCTATATATAATCTAGCGGCAGCCGGTACTCATAGCTTCAATGGCCACGGCACCACCGCGCACAACCGAGATATGCTTGTACTGTGACTTGAGCAGGGCTATAAGATCATCATTGCGGTGCTCTGTGAGCTTGCTCTCTAAGATCACGCTGTCGGCATTCTTGTCCACCACATCAATATTAAAAACCTGCGCTGTCTGGAAGATATCAGTAATTTCCTCGCGGGTGAGCTTTGATACCCTGACATAGAGTATTTCCTTCATATGCAGAGGCACATCAGTCAGGTCAATAACCTTGATGACCTCGACCATTCTGTTGAGCTGCTTTTTTATCTGCTCAAAGGTAATATCATCGCTTGTAACGCAAATAGTCATTCTGGAAATAGTCTCATCCTCTGTTGTTCCAACCGTAAGAGACTGTAAATTGTAGGATTTTGCAGAGAAAAGTCCTGAAACCTTTGCTAAAACACCGACCTCATTCTCAACATAAAGTGCAATCCATCTGTTTTTCATTTCAATATTATTCATCTTCTGCACCTCCTACTTTAAAATCATTTCGCTCATAGGATTTCCGCTCTTGACCATTGGAAGAACAATCTCATCCGTAGCTATCATAAACTCAATAATTACAGGTACATCCTTATATTTCTTTGCCTCTGCAAAGGCTGCATCGATATCCTCTTCCTTTTCCACGCGGATTCCGTGTCCACCATAGCTTTCAACAAGCTTGAGAAAATCCGGTGTGTATGGCGGACATGCCTCGTTTGGTCCCTTGCACTCATCCGGGCAGCCCTTTCTTCTTCGAAGGCAAGTTGCAGAATAACGCTTGCCATAAAAAAGCTGCTGCATCTGGCGCACCATGCCCAGATAGTAGTTATTGAGCACGCATATGGTCACTCCTGCTCCCTGTACAACTGAGGTGGCAAGCTCCTGTATATTCATCTGAAGTCCACCGTCACCGCTTATGCATACAACATCCTTGTCAGGATTTGCAATCTTTGCACCTATTGCTGCCGGAAGACCAAAGCCCATGGTTCCAAGACCTCCCGATGTAAGAAGCTGGCTGTTGCTGTCAAGCTCTAAGTACTGTGTAGCCCACATCTGATGCTGACCTACATCTGTAACGTAGATTGCATCCTTATAGTTCTTATTGATATGCTCCATAATCATCTGAGGTGTCATACCCTTGTCTCTTCTCATGCCAAGAGGATTTTCCTCATCCCATGCCTTAATCTGCTTCTGCCACTCAGCAGTCTTTATCGGCTCAGCCCACTCGTTTAACTTGTCGAGCGCCACATTGGCATCTGCAACGATAGGCACATCAACCACTACATTTCGTGAAATAGATGCAGTATCCACATCAATATGTACAATCTTTGCCTTTGGAGCGAACTCATTTAAGTCACCGGTTATTCTGTCATTAAATCGTGTACCTATTGAAAAAAGTAAATCACACTCACTGACTGCCTTGTTTGCCGCATATTTGCCGTGCATACCACAGTTTCCCACATAAAGCGGATGGGTGGTAGGTATAGCTCCCTTACCCATTATTGTAGTGACAACAGGCACATTCTCTGCCTCCGCAAAACGGCGCAGGTTTTCATTTGCCCTGGCAACATTTATACCGCCTCCTGCAAGGATAAGCGGTTTTTTTGCACTCTTTAACATCTTGTAGGCGCGCTTAAGCTGTCCGACATGTACTGTATCATTTACACGATAGCCTCTGATTTCCACCTTGTCCGGATACTCTGCCGGACCGGATGCAGTCTGTATATCCTTTGGCAAATCAATCAGTACAGGGCCCGGCTTTCCGGTCCTTGCAATATGAAATGCCATCTTTATGATTTTTCCAAGGTCCTTTCTGTCACGGACTGTAACAGAATACTTTGTGATATTTCTGGTGATTCCGACTATATCCACTTCCTGAAAGGCATCATTTCCGATAAGTGGAAGCGGTACCTGCCCTGTAAAGCACACAAGTGGCACATTGTCATAATGCGCATCTGCAAGACCTGTAACTGTGTTGGTAGCACCGGGACCGCTTGTCACAAGGCAGACACCCACCTTGCCTGTAGACTTTGCATAGCCCTCAGCCTCATGAATCAGGCCCTGCTCATGTCTCGGCAGAACCAGATTGATTGAATTAGTCTTGTATAACTCATCGAATAAATCTGTAACTGTTCCTCCCGGATAGGCAAAAATAGTATCTACGCCTTCCTCCTCCAATGCTTTTACAAATAATTTTCTTCCTGTGATGTCCATACTGCTGTCATCCTCGTTTCTATTTAATAGTTTATTTTACTTTCTCATATCGAAGGAAATAAAACTCCAAATCAAAGTATGTCTGCTCTTCGCTGTCTCCCGTAATCTGCCACTCAGGCTTCTCGTCAAGATTTGGAAAATATGCATCCGCATCATACTCGAAGTCCACCTTTGTGATGTGGGCTACATCGCATTCATCCACGAGCTGCTCATAAATTTTCTGTCCACCAATGATATAAATATCCTCAGAATTGTATTTTTCAAGCTCCTTGTGAAGCTCATCAAGTGAGTGAACCACGACAGCACCCTCCACCTCATAGGATGGGTTATGTGTGAGCACTATGTTGGTTCTGTTCTTAAGAGGTCTGCTGTTTGGAAAGCTCTCAAGTGTCTTTCTGCCCATGACTACAACCTTTCCTGTAGTCATCTCGCGGAAAAACTTCTGGTCCATAGGTATCCGAACGAGCAACTGGTTATTTTTTCCAATTGCCCAGTTATTGTCAACTGCTGCTATTAAATTCATGATTTTCTCCCTGTTGTAATCGTTGCTGTTCACACAAAGTAGTGAACAATAACCTTCTTATAACTGCTTCATATCCACATTCTTTAAACCGCAATAGGTATATCCTTAATCTGCTCACCTGTCACATAGTCTGTTATCTTGATATCATCGGTCGTAAACTGATAGAAATCCTTTATGTCAGGATTGAGCCAGAACTTTGGAGCATCGTACTGTGGTCTCTCAATCAGCTCCTTCACAATTGGCACATGCCTGTCGTAAATGTGTGCATCTGCAATCACGTGCACCAGCTCTCCGACTCTCATATCACACACCTGCGCCAGCATATGCATAAGCACCGCATACTGGCATACATTCCAGTTGTTCGCCGCAAGCACATCCTGTGAGCGCTGGTTTAAGATACCATTTAATGTGAGCCTGTCATCACCCTTTTTCTGTGTCACGTTGAATGTCATGCTGTATGCGCACGGATACAGATTCATCTCATGCAGATCCTGATGCACATATATATTGGTAAGTATTCTTCTTGAAAAAGGTGTATGCTTCAAATCATAAATGACTCTGTCCACCTGATCCATCATGCCTTCCTTATATTGATGCTTTACACCAAGCTGATATCCGTAGGCCTTGCCGATTGAACCATCCTCATCTGCCCACTCATCCCACACATGGCTTTTTAAATCATGGATATTGTTGGATTTCTTCTGCCATATCCAAAGAAGCTCATCCGTTGCACTCTTGATATATGTCTTTCTTAAAGTGATAGCCGGAAATTCCTTTGACAAATCATATCTGTTGACGACACCAAACTTCTTTATTGTATAGGCGCTTGTGCCATCCTCCCAGTGGGGACGCACCAGCTCTCCCTCAGTGCTTGTGCCATTTTCCAGAATGTCCTGACACATCGCTACAAAAACTTTATCTGCATAACTCATATTATCTGCTCCCTAATCATAAGTATTCAACCGATACAATTACCCGTTTACTGTCTATTGTATCTAATTATCAATTTTTTTTCAATATATTCAATGTGCAAATTCAAATGATTTTTTTAGCTTTTTTCTTCATAAATTATTTAAGTTTTTTATTATTCTTTTCGATTAAGGACACAATTTGGACAAATTTATTTAGTATAGTAATACCTGTAAAGGAGATACACCTTTACAAATTCCCTTTTTTAAACATTTTTTCATAAACTAAACTCCTCGAAAAGAAGCCGCTTCCCTCGGCTTCTTTTCACGTTATGGGGGTTTACATTTCAGGCTTTTTCCCATATTATGATTAAAGGATCAAAAAGTAGAGTCAGATTACGCGAATGCGTAGCATGTAGTAATCTGATTAATCATAAATGAGGAGATTCACAATCACATGAAATTTTTTCTCGCACCGATGCAGGGGCTGACCGGATATACAGTAAGAAACGCATTCCACCACCATTTTGACTACATAGACAAATACTACACACCGTTCATCCCTGCCGCAAAGCGCATGAATGCCAAGATAAAAAGAGACATAGACCCGGTAAACAACGACGGAATCACTCTCATACCGCAGGCCATGTCTATAGTGGCAGACGAGGTCATAGACCTGCACAGGCAGCTTGTTCCTTACGGATATGATGAGATAAATGTAAATCTCGGCTGTCCGTCAGGCACCGTCGTATCCAAGAAACGAGGCTCCGGCATACTCGCATATCCTGATATGCTGGATAGCTTCCTCGATGAACTGTATACAAAAGCTGATTTTCCTGTTTCAATAAAAACACGCGTTGGCTTTAACGATGATGAGCTATGGCACAGGCTTATCGAAATATACAGTAAATATCCGATAAGTGAGCTTACCGTGCATCCGAGAGTCCAAAAGGATTTTTATAAAAATACGCCGCGCATGGATGACTTCGCCCTCGCCATGCAGAAAATAAATCCTGATAAAACAACACTCTGCTACAACGGAGATATCACTGATACTAATAGTTTTAATGCCCTAACCGACTGTTTCCCTGATATTGATGAAATCATGATAGGCCGCGGACTGTTTGCAAATCCTGCTCTTATCGCAGAGCTTAAGGGTATAAGCATGGATAAAGCCGAGCTTCGCGAGCGCTTAAAGAACTGGCATGATGAGATTTTATCCGGTTATCTGTCCATCTTTTCCGGTGAAAAGGATGCCATTTTCCGCATGAAGGAAATCTGGGCATATATGCATGGGCTGTTTTCTGACTCTGAAAAGCTCTGGAAGAAAATTAAAAAATGCCAGACGCTTAATGACTATAAGTCAATCGTTCGAATGGCATTTGATGCTTTTTAAAATATAAACACTTTACTTTCTTGCAATTCTGTGAAGCTGTGGCCTTATGGTGATATCTGTCATCACAAGGCCTTCTCTTTGCCCTAAAACATAAAGCACTGCGTCTGCAACCTCATTTGGCTGTATTCTTGCAGCTTCATTTTCATCCACTGTAAAATCAGCATTCCTGTACAGATTGGTATCGGTCATATCAGGCTCTAAATTTACCACACGCACACCGTACTTTCTCGCCTCCTCAAACAGGCTGTGGGAAAAGCTCGTAAGCCCTGCCTTTGTGGCACCATAGGCACAGCCGTGCGGATTCGTCTTTTCAGCAGTGATTGATGAGATATTTATTATTGTTCCTTTGTTTTTCTTTAAATCGCGAAGCAGCAAATTTGTGATAATCATCGGTGCCTCAAGATTTGTCCTCACCATCTGTGATATTTTTACAGGATTAAGTTCCTCATGAAGCGCGTAAAAGCCGACTCCTGCATTGTTTATGAGAAGTGATATATCATGATTTTTATTAATTTCTTTTATTGTCTTGATGAGCTTTGCGGTATCGGTAATATCGCATACTATACGCTCTATCCCTGCGATATCATCACTTTGATTGAAGCTTCTTCCTATTCCGTAAACCAGCCAGCCATTCGCTGCAAGCTGCCTGCATATAGCTTTTCCGATTCCGGAAGACGCCCCGGTTACAATTGCTTTGTTCATCTGATTGCTCCTTTATACTTTGACCCTTTAATCATACCATGTGATATATATATTGAAAATGTATTGCAATAATATCACTTCCACATAAATATCCTGTCCTTATCCACATATTCGGATACAGCCTGTACCATAAACTCTTCCATATCACTTCGTATATTTTCCGGATACTGGTAATACCCATTCACATTGTCGTATGGAAAATTCACCACAGCACTACGAGGCATGTCCTTTCGCATTTTCTTCAGATAATCCTGCGATATGCGGAAGCTTCCGATACTCACATCCCACAGCGTAAAACCGTCTATCTGTGAAAATACGTCATCAACCAGCCTGCTGTATTCACCTCTCCAGTCCTTGCAGTATATCATCGGATCAAAGCACAGTCGCACTGGAAATCCACCATCCATAGCACATTTTGCTGCCTGAATCCGCTCCATAGGTGCGGACGCAAAATGCTCATACTCTGCTGCAATCCTTTGAGGCGAAACTGTATAGGCAATAATTACCCTGTCACAGGCTTCGTAATTGCTCCACAAATCACACCTGCCACTCTTGGTGCGGATTTCAATTGTAAGATTCTCATGCTTTTTTGTAAAAGCAATCCATTCCCTCACAAAGCCGGTAAGCGACTCTATGGCCACGAGGTCTGCATCATATGACACGCAAAGATATATGCTTTTTTGCGCCAGAAGTGCTTCAAGCTCCGCAAAAATATCCTCCAAATTTACAAACACCACAAGATTACCAGACGGATACATGCCCTTTAAATAGCAGTATTCGCAGTCAAATATACAGTTCATCATGCATGAGCAATAGTAGAAATTCTCATTTCCAAAGCTCTGACACACCGGTGCACCTTCATATATGCAGCCGCTTGTATTCTCTGCCAGAATGAGCGCCTTGGCATTGCTTTGAGCAGAAATACTCTGCTTTTTGCGGCAGAAAACATCCTTGTAGTGGTCAATTTCTATGACTGTTGTATTATTCAGCTTTTCTAAAATCTGCTTTGTACGTGGATGCTCGGCCACGCCTTTTTCCACATATACATGTGAAAACATTTTATTGTATTGGCACATTTGACATTTCCTTCTTACAACAATCTCTGTTTCAATTCAAACAGACATTTCTTTCCTTCACGCTTGCTCTCACACGGCAGCAAGCCATTTGTATAGTACTCATCCAGAACAGCTTTATAATCTATACCACTTAATCTGCAATACTTTATAAGCTGTGCCAGCTGATCTCCCATTACCTTGGAACAGCGCATATCGCTGGTCAGCCTGTCAATATTCCAAGCGGATTTAGTATCATCTGTCGCATTGCAGTCTGCCATATTTTCGCCTCTAGTCTTATCATCTATTGAAGTTTTATTACCACCTACACTTAAAAGCCTATCAATATAGCCGCATATTTTGTCTTCCTGCAAAGCAAAAAGCTCTGTGATTTTCGACTGGTCAATTCTCTCACCGGCATCTGAAACAAGCTTTATAAAATGCATACGATGCGGTCCCACGAAAAACGCTGCTGCCTGATAAACGGCGGCTGCCTCCATATCATATACAACCGAATCGCTCCCTTCATTAAGCACCCTTGCGACCGTTACTATCTCACACTCCCTGAAATTTGCTTTCATCAGCATATCGGGGTAAAATGTACGCCCTGTCATCTGCTCAGTGAGCTTGTTTCCCAGAAATATACTGCCCAAACAGATATCACTGCTAAAACCAGCGCCACACCCCACATTCAAAATCTCATCATCCGGTGAAATCCCATACGCACCACCGATATTTGAAACCGCTGCCGCCGCATTGATTTCTCCTACGCCTGTTATCACAAGCCTGATACTCTCATTTGCAAACACATCAAATCTCACCATTTCAGGGCTTTTTTCCTTTTTTAAGCCATAGTGGTCTATTATATTTTTTGCCTCAGCATAAAAAGCGCTAAATATATAAATCATAGATAATTCCTTCAAATCTTCCCTGCATACATCAACAGGATTTATCTCTCAAGCTCCTTTAAAAGCCTTGTCCTGTTGCTTCCAACCATGAGCTTTTCATTGTAGATATCAAATTTTTCACATTCGTTCTCAGCTAAAAAGCTGCTGATTTCCGGTGTGATGGTCAGCTCTGTCACAAAGACAAGCATCTCCTGGTCGTCCGAGAATACATCCTCCACAAAATCAAATGCGTGGTTTAGCTTCTCTCCTGCAGCATCCTCCATCGTTGAAAGCTTCTCTGATTCTTCGGTAAAATCATCCATCACCGTATCAAAATCACCCTTGATATGCTTTAAGACATCCTGTCTGATGTAATATTCCTTTGGCAAAATAAGAGAGCTCTCCTTCAATATCTCCATATTCTTTGAAAACTGCTCCACAGCACTGTTGTACAGCGCATGCTGCTCTTCAGTGCTTCTTTGTGACTTTCTGTATTCCTTCAGAAACTCATACCATAGCTGCACCATTTTCCGCTCTCTGGCCACATCCGAAAAAACAACTGTCAGTCCGCTTAAAAGCAGATTCACCACAGTGATTCTCTCATCGAAATCAGCATCAAACACACGTTTATATACTGACTTTTTCACATTTCCGGACAATATATCGCTTATACCGTAATCCTCATTGTATTTTCTGTAGATTTCCAAATATGCGTACACATCCTCTGCTATATCAGGATGATGGATAAACTCACCTATTACCTCCTCCGTGACTGCAAGTTCTCCCGCCTCGTACACCTTAAGCAGACTGCTTAAATCCTCCCAGCCTCTTGCCGTGACGAAATTCATACCGTCCACGTCAGTTTCCACCCTGTAAAAATTGTTTGGGTGAAGCTCAAGATAGCTTAAAAGTGCATCATGGATATGCACATCTCTGGCATATTCCTTCCACACCTGATAGTCCGCTTCTATCGATATATATCTGACACGGTCGAGCGTAACCATATCAAAATCGCGCACTGATTTATTATACTCAGGCGGATTTCCTGCCGCAACAATCACCCAGCCCTTTGGAACAGCCTGATTACCAAATGTCTTGCACTGCAAAAACTGAAGCATCGTAGGCGCAAGTGTCTCGGACACGCAGTTTATCTCATCAATAAAAAGTATGCCCTCCTTAAGCCCTGTTGCTTCCATCTTTTCATAGACGCTGGCTATAATCTCGCTCATCGTGTATTCCGTGACTGAATAGCTCTTTCCGTCATACTCACGCTCCTTTATAAACGGCAGTCCTACCGCTGACTGGCGCGTGTGATGCGTGATGGTATATGCCACAAGACCTATTTTGCACTCTCTTGCAATCTGCTCCATAATCTGTGTCTTGCCTACGCCGGGCGGTCCGATTAAGAGCATCGGTCTCTGCCTGATCTGCGGTATCACGTACTCTCCATGTGCATCCTTTGACAGGTATGCTTTCACTGTATTTTTCACTTCGTTTTTTGCCTGTTTTATATTCATATTGTTTCCTCCAGCTCCACCTGCATCGCCCATGGCGGCACCTCATTACCCTCATATGCACCAACCGACACAAATGCGCACTTGTACGATGGACACTTTGCCGGGAAAATTCCCTTGCCATCAGTAAAATATATAAGTCCGCACATGTTCTTAAGCTCTCCCTTATCCAGAAGGTCTCTCACATACGAAAATGCCGGTCTGAAATCTGTGCCTCCGCCTCCTACGAGCGTAAACTTGTTTAAAAGCGGCTTAATCTGCTTTTCATCTGTAATTTCCTCGTCCGTCTTTACGCTGTCATCACACTGTATGATGCGTATTTTATTCCTGACAAAAAAGCTGTCCGACTCCGTGAGAATTGTAAAGGTCTCCTGTAAAAAGTGCTCCACCAGCTCCCCACTCACAGAATAGCTCGTATCAAGTACTATGACAAAATCCCTTATCTTGTATGTCTCCCTCGTTTCAAGAGGCTCAATGAGCGGCATATTGCCGTAAAGCGAAAGTCCATACGCGTAATACCCCATATCAAAGGAATCATAATCTGCGTGTACCTCCTCACGAAGCACTGCAAACCTGCGCAGAAACTCCTTGTAGCTTCGTCTGCTTCTTTTCGCGGACAGCTCCCTCATCATTACCTGCTCACCCTCGGATTCGCTGTCCTTTGAATGGCTTTTCTCCATACGTGTCTGTCTGGATATTTTCTGCCACTGCTTTTGGGCCTCGGATGAGCTTAGTGGCATAGCATTGTCGTTTTTCTCCTCCGGCCACAAAGAGTGGTCATCTGTGTAAAATTCCCGTGCCAAAAGTGCAAGCTCATTTTTATCCGTTGTGTTTGCAATATCATCTATATCCGTGATTTCTTCAGCCTTTATTTCTGCATACTGCTTGTATAGCCACGCGTATAAGGCTCCGGGAGCAATCACGATATGCTCTTTTTTAAGCCTCTCATACGTGGTTTTTCTTATATAGCTTAGGATACGCTTTGTGCTTTTCTTTTCCATTGTATCAATCGTGTACTCAACCATTATATCACATGCCATATTCCACAGAAATTCATCCCTCTCACCTTTAGTCCACAGGTGAAAAAACAGACAATGCAGCACACTGTGCAGATAAGCCCGGTTCAGATACATGCCATTTTTCTTAAATATATCAATCAGCCTGATTGGATTGTAATAAATATATGTGCCGTCAGTTGCCATGGAGTAAAGCTGCTCGTTCACCTTTGGGGAAAGAGCCGAGAGCGCCAGTTTCATAAAAGGCATGTCGAGATACAACTCGCACTGTATTTCATCTATTATTTTCTGTGACATTTCCTCCTGCCACTCTGAATCTGTCTGGACATGTTTTTTCATGAAGCTGCCTCCTTTCCCATATACTTCACAAACCCTATTATTCTGCTGCAATATTTTCAGAGTTTATTATACTATAGTAACCTTATTTTCTCAATAAAATGTGACTCACAAACAACATCTTAAAAAGTATATTTAAAAAGTAATCCCGGATAGTTCATGATACAATCATAAGCTATACGGGATTATAAGTTTATTACACTATACACATTCAATAATTATACTCTCACATTTGTCATACCCGAGCTTTGAGCTGTTCAGGCACAATGTATAATTAGCAGCTTTTCCCCATTTCTGATCCGTGTAAAAATTATAATTTGTCATACGCCTTTTATCTATGTCATTTATCATTTTTACTGCATCAGCTTCTGAAGTATTATGCAGCTTACAGATACGCTGTATTTTTTCCGGCATATCCCCATGGATATACACATTCAATACATCATCCCTGTCTTTCAAAATATAATCAGCATTTCTTCCAATAATCACACATGGCTCTTTTTCTGCCAAATCCAAAATCACTTTTCTCTGTGCCTCATATACCATATCTTCTACTGATTTTCCTGTAATATCACGACCGGTAAATGCATATGCAAAAATCCCTTTCTTTGGGGACAGCTCAGCATTTTCCTTAATATACTCCGGTGCCAGTCCTGACTCTTTTGCAATCTGTCCAATTATTTCCTTGTCATAATATTTAATTCCAAGTTTATTTGCGACTTCTTCTCCGATAAAACGTCCGCCACTTCCAAACTCTCGGCTTATCGTAATGATTCTTTTTGTCATGGCTTATGCCTCCTTAATTTAAGTTTTCCACTTTATTTTTATTGATTCTCTTTAAAAATAAATATCCTACAATACAAGCAGTCACCTCCGTGATTGGAAATGCCCACCAGATCAGCGAAACTCCAATATGTCCGCCTCTTACAAAAAATGAGAAGATGCATGCCAAAGGTAATATAATTATAAGCTGTCTGAGCAGTGAAATCACAAGCGATTCCATACCACCATCAAGCGCCTGGTAAATACCCTGATATGCCACATTTATTCCGGCAAAAATAAAGCTGATGGAAATAATTCTCATTGCCCCGATAAAATATTCTCTTGATGCTCCTGCATTGAACAAAGCAGCAAATTCTCCCGGGAAAATTTCTGTAATCGCTACTCCTATGACCATAAGCACAATCGTATAAAGCAATCCATACCTGATGCCATCCTTAATTCTCTTTTTGCTATGCATTCCATATGAAAAAGCTATAATTGGTGTAATTGCATCCCTTAGTCCGAATGCAAGGAACAATACAAACTGCTGCACCTTATAAAACAAACCATATGCAGTCTGCGCCGAAGGACTAAATTTCAAAATAAGATTCATCACATAAACCATAATTGACATCAGAGCCTGTGCAATAATAGCCGGAAGTCCAATTGCATAAATTTCCCTGATTATTCCTCCATCAGGCTTCATATACTTTGTATCATGCTCAAATTCCCTGTTCAGCTTCATATGAAACACAAACAGCAGTATTGCAGACACAACCTGACCGATAACAGTTGCATATGCGGCGCCCTTAACTCCCATTTCCGGAACCGGTCCAATACCATAAATCATAATAGGATCAAGAATAATATTTACCACTGCTCCAACTACCTGACCAATTGTAGAATAAAGAGAACGTCCTGTTGCCTGCAGCAGTTTTTCAAATAGTGAAAAGAAAATAATTCCAAATGAAATCACACAACATATTCTCAAGTAATTTGTTCCCATTGAAATAACTTGAGGATCAACGGTCTGTGATGAAATATAAGCTTTAACTCCAAAAATTCCAAACAACAGGCATACTATATAAATTATTGCACCAAGAAATAAACTGTTTCCTGCAACCTTTGCAGCTTTTTTACTATTTCCCTGACCAAGTGTTCTTGCAAGAAGTGCATTGGTTCCCACTCCTGTTCCAATTCCAACTGCTACCATAAGCATCTGAACCGGAAATACCAGTGTCAGTGCATTAAGTGCTGCCTCACTTCCTGACCTCATATTTCCCACAAAGGCGCTGTCTACAATATTGTAAACTGCCTGCAATGCCATAGATAAAATCATCGGTATTCCCATCTGTACCATGAGCTTATTTACCGGCATGTCCTTCATCTTGTTACTTTCTGCCATCTTAACTTATTCCTCCTTTTCTGCATAAAAAAAGTGCGCTCTTATCTCATAAGCTGGACTTACGCTGATAAGCTACACACTTTATAATGCACTATATATTTTAATGATGTGCGACAGCAGGTGCACAAAAAAAAGAGCAGCTAAACTGGATTTACGCTAGTCTGCTACTCGTTCATAGGCTATTATATTTTTATTTTTGAAAAAAGTCAAATATTTTTTAGTAATAACATAACCTTTGCATTTACACTTAAATTTAAAATTCAAACCGCCTCTTCCTGGATACCGACAGATTTTCCTTCTTAAATCTATGCAAAATCACACTGCCCTCACTCCATTCATCCTGTGCTGCAAGTGCAAGCATATCAGTAACAGCCAGGACATCTGCGATAAAATTCTCCTCACCATCTTTAAGCTCCAGAAAACTCTGCAGCAAACCCGAATCCCTTTTTCTTATGATAAGCTCAGACAGCCTTTTTTTATGATTGACAATATACTCCAAAAACTGCTGCCTAGCTTCTTTTGAAAGCTCATACGCATAAATAAGCCTATAAAAAGCCATATCTAAAAGGTCATCCTCACTCTCCTGCGCAATCGCCTCTGAAAATATTTCATCATACTGCTTCCACACAAACACGCGGTCCATAAAAGCCTGTCTGGCGCGAAAGCCTTCTCCGTTCATGTTCAGCTTAAAAATATGAGCAGGACCAATCTCATCATATGTCTGGTCGTACTCGAAAAAACATGCCTGCGCAATCGCATTTCCATCGCTGTCAGCCCATCTAACCCTCACAAGAGTGCTTATCTGTGAAAGAATCTGCTTAAGACACGACTTATCCTTCGGTGAGCCTCTCATCACAAGCATATAAAGTTTTGTGCAGTTCATGAAAGCGTCACCATCCACATCACATATGTCGGATGGCAGCTCAAGCATAGTCAGCCTTGAACAATTATAAAAGCACAGCCTGCCAATCTTTTTCATTCCGTCCGGCAATATGACCCTCTCAATATAATCATCACACAGCTCCGTCATATCAGGACGCAGAATATCATCAATCCCAAGCTCTGTTTTCAATTTTTCAGGCATACTCTTGAAAGAAAAGCAATACTCCGCAAGCTCCGTCACTCTCATGCCGTCAAGCATATCCGGCACCACACACACCGGATTTTTCCCATACATATGAAGAAGCCTAATGCAATCATCATTAAGCCTCTCATATACACATATATAATTATCGTTTATTTCAACCTCTATATTTGTCATCGCTATCTTTAATTCTATGTTTTTATTACTATATTGTGTTAATTTTGTGCATTAGATATATCTACGTAAAATTTATCCAACCTTCAATAATTCATCTATCGTATTCTTAAAATCATAAAACAAATCAATATATTTTTCAACAATTGTATTACAATGTGTCCTTACAACCTCACAATCATAGTCATGTGCAAGTTCATTTCTGACCTTAAGCATATCCATCCACGCATCATCAGAAATCAGCTTTGCCTTGAAGGATTCACGTAACACCTCTCGCGGTGAACCTGTAACAAACCCGGTTATCGAATAATATTGTACCAGAATATCTTTCATTACCTTCCACGATAAATCAAAAGTAATGCTAAATTTAGCACTTGTCCCACTCAAAACAAACGAATCGGAAAGGTCTCTCTGCCTTGCCTCAGCTAACGCATCTAGTGAATTACAAAAAGATTTAAAACGTCTCTCAAATTTTGCGTCCATACTGTCTGATATCCTCCAATAATAAATCATTCCTGCATGTATCCAAATTCAGTAAATCAACACTGTACAAGGTAGGTAAGTCCTCCACTTCATCAGAAAGCGTATCAAAATCCTTCACTCCCGATACCGCTATATCAATATCACTACGTTCCAATGCAGTACCTTTAGCTCTTGAACCATATAAAATTACCTTTTGGGCATCATGCTGTCTGCAAAGCTCTGCAACCCTGCTTATAACCTCTTCAACCTTCACTAATCTAACCTCATATAAAAATAATCTGCACTACATATGAGTTAGTTTATCACAATTCCTACATTATTTCCACCACAACGTAAGGGGCGCTGCCGCGGGCACCGCGGTGGCACACGTACTATCACGTGTGCGAATAGCGCAGTGAGTTAGATACTGTAGAAATTATGCCATGAAGCGCAGAAACGCCCCTGCAAGGACGCAGGGGCGAGGAGAACCGCGCCATGGACGGCGCGTTTCGACGGTTTCGTCAAGCATAGAAACCCTTCAAGCATAATTTCGTATAGTATCTTACCCACGAAGCGTAGCACGCGGGATAGTACGTGTGCCACCACGGTACCCGCGGCAGCGCCCCGTACTACATCAATAAACATTGACATCCAAAATCTACTCAAGCAGATTCTTCATACTGTTCACACTGATAAGAATTGTCGATCCATTGTGCAAAAGTGCTGTCGTAGTCGGCGGAAGCACACCTGCCACACCAAGAGCAATGAGCCCTGAGTTAAAACCAACAATCTTTCGATAGTTGCTCTTTATACGTTTCATAAGAGCATTACTTATATATTTAAGAGTTACAATCTGGTAGAGATCATCCGAGCCCACCGTAATATCAGCAATCTCGCGGGCAATTTCAGCGCCGTCACTGATTGCAATACCGACATTTGCCGCAGAAAGAGCCGGTGAATCATTTATGCCGTCACCAATCATAATGACCTTTCTGCCCTTATCCTTTTCTCTCTCCACAAAGGCAGCCTTGTCCTCAGGTAAAACCTCGGCGTAGTATTCATCTACACCTACTTTTTTCGCAATGACAGAAGCTGTACGCTCACTGTCTCCTGTCATCATGACAACCTTTGATATGCCTGCCTTCTTTAATGAAGTAACAACTGCTGCTGCCTCATCACGCAGAGGATCCTCTATACAGATAACTGCCGAAAGCTTACCCTCAATAGCCAGATACAGGTGAGAATAATACAGCGGAAGCGACTCAAACAGTGGCTCCTTTCCTGCAGGAACAACACATTTTTCATCCTCAAAGACAAAATGATAGCTTCCGATAAC
The DNA here is from genome assembly GCF_000020605.1 of Agathobacter rectalis ATCC 33656. Taxonomy (NCBI): domain Bacteria; kingdom Bacillati; phylum Bacillota; class Clostridia; order Lachnospirales; family Lachnospiraceae; genus Agathobacter; species Agathobacter rectalis. The sequence continues at coordinate 1,133,193 of NC_012781.1, read as the reverse complement.
AGTACGCTTGCCATTGATGGAGGTTGCAATTCCATGAGCCACAATATACTCCACCTTTGTATGCATTTCCTCGTGGGAAAGCCCCTTCTTAGACGCAGCGTCTACCACTGCCTTTGCCATTGAATGAGGGAAATGCTCCTCCAGACAGGCTGCAACACGAAGCATGTCATCAGATGAATACTCATCATTGAAGTTCACCACATCAACCACAGTCGGATGTGCCTTTGTGAGTGTACCGGTCTTGTCAAAGACGATGGTATCAGCCTCCGCAACAGCCTCAAGGAACTTTCCTCCCTTTACTGTTACATTATAAAGGCTTGCCTCTCTGATAGCAGAAAGCACAGAGATTGGCATAGCAAGCTTGAGTGCACAGCAGAAATCCACCATGAGAATTGACATAGCCTTTGTCACATTTCTTGTCAGAAGATATGTAAGCCCTGTAGCTCCAAGCGTCCACGGCACAAGCTTGTCAGCATAGTGCTCAGCCTTTCCCTCCAGCTCAGATTTAAGCTTTTCGGACTCCTCTATCATAGTAACAATCTGGTCAAAACGGTTGTTTCCTTCAACCTCCTTGACCCTGATAGTAATCTCGCCCTCCTCGACAACAGTGCCTGCAAACACAGTATTGCCGACAGTTCTTTGAACCGGAACCGACTCACCTGTCAGGGAAGCCTGATTGACCATCGCATCGCCATCTAATACCTCTCCGTCGAACGGTATGACATTTCCCATGTGGACAACAACCTTGTCGCCCTTTTCAATCTTTGAGGACTCAACGAGTATCTCCTGATTCTCAGGTGTCCTAAGCCATACCTTGCTCACATTAAGCGACATGCTTCTGGCCAGGTCATCAACAGACTTCTTGTGTGTCCATTCCTCCAAAAGCTCACCTATTCCAAGCAGAAACATAATAGAGCTTGCGGTAGAAAAATCCTTTGTGACAAGCGAAACCGTGATGGCAGTAGCATCAAGCACCGGCACTTCAATTTTTCTCTGCAGCAGACACTTAAGCCCAATTCCAATATACTTTACAGATCGTCCAATAGTAAGCGCTATCCTGATTGGCAAAGGCAGCAGGAGCTTTTTACTGTAATGCCAGACAACACTTCCGATAAGTTTTTCCTGATATGAATTATTAAGCTCTCTTCCTGATGTCTTAATAACAGTCTGTGGCACATTGGCGCTCTCATAATGAAAGTGGCGAAGCAGCTCTATAATCTGCTCTCTGTCTCCTACATACTCAATCACAGCATCAGCCGTCCTGTCATAAACCTTTACAAAGGTAACATTCCTGTGATTGTGAATCACATAAAGCAGAGTGTCCGCCTGCTCATATGTCATGCGGTACTGCTCCATATGAACACGCATACGGCCTCTTGACTCATGCTTAATCGTAAATTTCATATGACCGCCTCTTATCTTCTATGCCTCAGCAGTCTCTGCTGTAACCTCAGCCTGCTCTGCTTCCTGCTCATCAGCCTTAGCACACTCGCATACATCCTCAGATGCATCCGAAACCTTAGCAGCCTCAGCCTTAGCCTCGCGCTCCTCGTTGATGCTCTTAGCCTCAGCAAGAATATCCTCTGCATTCTCCTGAACAGTATTAACAGTCTTCATAACACAATCCTTAGCACGAAGCGCTGCTGCTGTACACTGAGTATAAGCATGCTTAGCATCCTTGCTTGATAAAATCTTGATACCAGCTGTACCAAAAGCAACACCTGCTGCGAATAAACCTGAAGCCTTCCAATTAAATGACATAATGTTTTCCTCCTGTATATTTACAAAAAATATAGTTAAAGTTTACTTACAAGAAACATTATATTTCCCGGAAATACTGTTATTCAAGCCTAATCTCATACAGTTCTTGCTAATTCATGCCCTCAAACGCCCTTATTATGCGTCCTCCCGGACTTATTGATAAAGTTTATCACTTCAATTGATACATACACAAAAGCATAACAACATCGACTGCGATATTCTTGATTTCAAGTATTTCGTTACCTTCATCGGTGACAACACATTCAGCTTTTACATTACCATATTCAAGTACATACATATTACCTTTTTCAAGATAGTGATCAACCATGCTCTCCTGTTCATCAGCTAATAGCAATAATGATATAAACTACTTTTTATTTTCATTCACTTCTCTGATTTTCATATCCATTACTCCGTCAAACAAACAGGTGGATTTGATGGTCAAAAGGTATTCTCTCCAACTGAAGATATATTATGACCATCAAATATAATATTTATTAGTAATTCAAAAGATTACATTTTTGATACAAATTCTGCAATTTGACCATCAACATATAGGATGTGATTAACTAACCACTCTGTGAGATACTTTAAAATACCCATAATCTGTTCATCCTGATCTTTTATTTCATCATTGTGATGTTCAATAAATTCATCAAGTTTGTGTATAAATTCCTGATGCTGAATTTTTTGAGTAAATAATTTTTTATAATTAATAGACTCCATATACTGCTCTTCATCATTAAAATGTTTCGCTGTATAATCACGAAGGTCTTCAAGTATCATGTCAATTCTATCATATTTATCCGGTGTATTCTCGTCATGAAGCAGTTCATATGCATCATCTGCATATTTAAACAACTGCTTATGCTCTTCGTCTATCATATCTATGCCGATATAATATTCTGGTTTCATTTCATACATAAATTAATCCTACTTTCATTCTTATTCTTCTTTTGAAATCCACGTAATACAAGTATACAATGGAAAACACTATTATCTTATATATCATCGGTTTCTTCCAAAACATTCTCTAATTATCTTTGAAATATCCGAATCAATAAAATCTTTCTGTGCCATGTCATCAAGGATATCACATGTTTTTTCATGAGATAATCCTTTTTTATAAGGTCTATCTTCCGTAAGAGCCTGATAAATATCAACACATGCCATCATACGTTCCGGTTCATTTAATTCAGCAGCAGTTTTTCCAAAAGGATACCCCTTTCCATTTAATTTTTCATGATGGAAAGCTGCCCAGTCTCGTATTTCTTCAAAATCATTAACCTCTGATAATATTAGGTATGTATAACCAGCATGATTTTTCATTTTAGAAAATTCATCATCCGTAAGCTTATCCGGTTTTTCCAGAATTTCATTGCCTACCGCCATTTTTCCTATATCATGCAGAGCACCAGCTAAATACATTTTCTGTACAGTGATTGAATCATATCCCATATATTGGGCAAGCATGGATGCTTTTTCAGCTACTCCTATAGAATGTCTGCTTGTAAAAGAAGATTTATAATCTACAATCTTTGCAAAGAAATCTGCAACATCTTTACACATTTCCCAATCAAAAACCAGCTTTTCTCTTGGGATAGCTTCCCATAGCTTAGTTTCAAAAGAATCATCACTTAAACACATAAACGATTCTTTTGTGAATACATGAAGAAAAGCATTAACACATTCCGAATCAAATAGACTATCCTTATTTTGGGAAAGATATTGACACATAAAATCCCAGCTATTATCATCAGAATCAATACTATTTCTTATAATATCAATGATATCTGCAAGATGAATAATCCTTGCGAACAATGGAATTTCATTCCACTTTTTTTGAAAAGGGCCAGTTCCATCGGCATGTTCATGATGATACAAAATCACATTTGAAACATCTGTTTTAAAAGGAAGTTTAGTAATATTTTTTTCACCATATATACAATGGAGATTCGTTTTTTCCTCAGATAAATCTTTTTTTAGGTCAATAACAGAATCCTTTTTAAGCTCCTCAGAAATATATTGTGTCAGAGCATTGTCATGCAGTAAAGCACACATGGCTAAATCTTGTAACGCCTCACCTTGAATTGCCCAATATTCAGCCATGCATACGCTTATATAAGCCACTCTTTTTCCATGTTTGTTTGTGATATTTACCAACTCTGCTTCTATGCAGTCCAAAGCATAGGAACAGGCGCCTGTAAGTCCAACAATATCTATACTTAGCATTTCCATAATCCATGCAGATTGCAATATGCATATACTTCTTCTACCTGCTCACCATCGAAAAGACAAAAATCTGCTACCGGCACGCCCTTATCCTTTACCATTTCAATAATGCTTCCACAGTGATTGCATACATAATATTTTACTTCCATCTTTTTTCTCCTTCCATGTGTAAAAAATAAAATCTAAAATCTTCTCCATGTATTTTAAATGGTATTCTCTAAATAGCCATTTATTCTTATTAATTAGGATTAATTGACCATAATTATTATATAGTATTATAGTACTTCAGTCAATACAAAACAGTAATCATTCCTATTTTAAAATTTAAAATATTATCCTTTATTTTCAAAGAAACGCAAAAAATCAGGTTTAAAATTCATTAATTATCTAGTATTTATGTATCATAAAAAGTACAGCCTATTTATTGAGACTGCTTATTTTATCTGATACAATAAGGAAAATTGAAATTTTATTTTATAAGGAGGAATCAATAATGAGAGGTGTCGAAACCCGAATTCAGGAAATCAGACATAAAATCTTTACAGAGGTTGCGCGTATGGCATATCATACCGAATGGCCTGTAAAAGATCGTATGGAAGCTCTTCCATACAAGATTATTCCTGGCGAAAAAGGAAATTTCAGGAACGATGTATTTTTGGAGCGTGCTATAGTCGGAGAGAGACTTCGTCTGGCAATGGGTCTGCCTTACCGTAGTGCTGCAGAGCATTCACCTATATCAGATGGAATCGAGGCTGCCGACAAAGATGAAACCTACTATACACCGCCTCTTATCAATGTTATAAAATTTGCATGTAATGCATGCCCTGAAAAAAGAGTACATGTTACAGACGGCTGTCAGGGATGTCTGGCTCATCCATGCATGGAGGTATGTCCAAAAGATGCTGTATCGCTGGATCGCACAACCGGAAAATCTGTAATTGACCAGGAAAAATGCATAAAGTGTGGACGCTGTGCAAGCGTATGTTCATATAATGCAATTATTGTTCAGGAACGTCCATGTGCAAAGGCCTGTGGCATGGATGCCATTTCTTCTGACGAAAACGGCAAAGCAAATATCGATTATGACAAGTGTGTTTCGTGCGGACAATGCCTTGTAAACTGTCCTTTTGGTGCGATTGCTGATAAATCCCAGATTTTCCAGACTATCAGAGCTATACAGTCCGGTGAAAAGGTCTATGCTGCAGTTGCTCCTGCATTTGTTGGACAGTTTGGTCCAAAAGTTACTCCCGGAAAGCTACGTGCAGCCATGAAGGCTCTTGGTTTTGCAGATGTATTTGAAGTAGCTATAGGTGCAGACCTCTGTGCCAAGCAGGAGGCCGAGGACTTCCTAAAAGAGGTACCGGATGAACTTCCTTTCATGGCAACCTCATGTTGTCCGGCATGGTCAGTCATGGCTAAAAAACTCTTCCCTGAGCATGCAAAATGTATCTCAATGGCACTTACACCTATGACGCTCACTGCACGTCTTATAAAGCAGCATAATCCAGATGCGCGCGTGGTATTTATCGGACCATGTGCTGCCAAAAAACTTGAAGCTATGCGACGCAGTGTACGAAGTGAAGTGGACTTTGTACTCACCTTCGAAGAGATGACCGGTATTTTTTCCGCAAAGCATGTGGACCTTGAAAATATCGAGGAAGACCCTGCAGGTGTCAGCGATGCTTCAACAGACGGAAGAAACTTTGCAGTCGCAGGAGGTGTGGCACAGGCTGTTGTTAATGTTATAAAACGTGATCATCCGGATCAGGAGATAAAGGTAGCAAATGCAGAAGGTTTAAAGGAATGCCGTCAGCTCCTTAAACTTGCAACTCTAGGCAAGTATCCCGGATATCTACTTGAAGGTATGGCATGTCCCGGAGGTTGTGTTGCCGGTGCTGGAACCATGCAGGCAATTAAGAAATCACAGACTTCTGTCGGATTATATGCAAAACAGTCTACTCATAAAACCTCAAGCGAAACTGAGTATATCAAGGAGCTTGACAAGCTTGTAGATTAATATCAATAAAAAGAGGATATATGGATATGTATAAATCCATATGTCCTCTTTTTTATTACAGGTTATCTTATAATATAAAATTAGTAATAGTTATTATTTTCAAATCATATTCTCTTGATAACTTAAAATAATTATGCTATTTTGCGTTCAAAAACATATTTACTATCTGATGATAAATCAGACCTGAATATATAACCAAGCCTGTCAAACTTTTTTATATCATCAGGATTTTCAATATCATTTTCCGCCATGAATCGAACCATCTCACCACGAGCCATCTTAGCATAAGTACCTTTTGTTACCAGTTTATTTCCAGCTTGTTCGCAGAATGAAATTGTAATATATTTATCCTTCGGTGTAAGATACTTTTCTATACATTTAGAATATTCCTTTGATGCAAGATTAATTATAATTCTGCTTTCATCAATTACTGAACGATACAGCATATCATTCCAGTACTCATACAGATTTTTTGCATCTCCTATTTCGACCTTTGCCTGCATTTCCAAGCGATATGGCGTTACTCCGTCCATAGGTTTTAAAACACCGTAAAAAGCTGATAATATTCTCAAATGATTTTGTACATACTCAAACTGACTATTTTCAAACACGGATGGTGCCATATATTGAAAAGCAATTCCTTCATATGCTAAAACAGCCGGAGTAAGCCTGTTATAAAGATCCATATTTTCCAATCTGTTAAAGTTCTGCTCTGCAATCTTGTCATTACATTTCCAGATAGCTTTCAGTTCTTCTTTTGATTTGCTTTTTATCCAGTTTAATACTTCTGCTGTCTTATCAATATAGACAGGCAGTTCAACCGGTACTAAGTTATCGGTATCTACAATCATCTTTTTTGCAGGTGATAAAATAATCTTCATTATGCCAATTCCTTAAGCATATTTTCAGGATCATCTGCCGCCTTGACTTTATCATTTGCCTTTATAATGATTCCCTGCTCATCAATAAGATAAGTAGTTCTTACTACACCCATAGATACTTTTCCATAATTTTTCTTTTCTTTCCAGACATCATATGCTTCAATGACTTTACGCTCCGGATCTGCTAATAGCGTAAATGCCAGGCCGTATTTTTCTTCAAATCTCTTATGAGACGCTACAGAGTCCTTGCTTACTCCGAGAATAACAGCGCCCTTCTCAGTAAACTGTGGATAACGCTCAGAAAAGCCACATGCCTGCTTAGTGCATCCGGCTGTATTATCTTTTGGATAAAAATATAAAATTACTTTTTTACCTGCATAATCACTTAATTTATGCATTTCTCCGTTCTGATCCGGCAATTCAAAATCCGGTGCTTTTATTCCTAACTCTAACATTTACTATTCCTCCGCTTTTGTATTTTCCACCTGTTTTCTTGTTCTTTTATTACCTGAAATCATTTTATGACCAGAATAGACTGCCATAATCATGCATATCAGAGAGCCAAATGCAAAGTATTTGTGTGCTGCTTTTAACCCTTTATATCCTGTATAAAAAGTTCCAACCATTGTAACTATTGCTCCGATTGACCAATATTTATGTGCTTTCATTATTATACCTCCAAATTGATTAAGCTGTTTCCAAAATAAATATCTCTGAATCATTAACAATATTATACATTCCATCCATTACTTTCGACAAGTAGATTCTTCTTAATGACAGCTATGGCTTCCGCATCCATGCTCACCACACGTATGTCCTTCCCCATGGTTGTGCTCATGGTGAGAACACTTCACATCCGGATTATAATCAAGCGTATCATTGATAAAAGCTTCTACTGCTTTATCCGCATCTCCTGAAACTCCGCCAAAAAGCTTAATGCCCGCTGCCGCTAACGCAGTCTGAGCACCTCCTCCGATTCCGCCGCAGATCAAAACATCGGCATTTAATGCATTAAGAACTCCTGCCAATGCACCATGTCCGCTTCCATTCGTATCTACTACTTCTGAATGTAGCACTTTTCCTTCCTCTACATCGTAAATCTTAAATGTCTCTGTGTGTCCAAAGTGTTGGAAAATCTGTCCATTTTCATATGTTACTGCTATTCTCATGATACCTTCTCCTTTTTCTGCTGCATATTTTTGATAAATCTCACGTTTGTAACATCCTCCAAAGCTGCAGTCGCTGCTCTGACCGTCACAGATTATGAAATCCCCACCATCAATTTTAAGCGGATGTCCATCAATGAGAGCATCTGCTATTTTCTTTCTGGCAATCTCGTAAATCCGTTGGACCGTCGTTCTTGCGATCTGCATAGATTCTGCACACTGCTCCTGACTGTAACCTTTCTTGTCCAAAAGACGGATTGTCTCGTACTCATCTACCGTCAAAACAATGGGCATTTTTTTCTCAGTATCATCTGCCGGAAGAAATTCTAAAACATTTGGGAAATGGCAGACTTTTCTGCATTTTACTGGTCTCGGCATGAAATTGCTCCTTTCTCGCTTTCTTATATAATAGTCCTATAAAGGGCATATGTCAATTATTCGATTGACGCATATTAAAAAAGCAAGTATACTATGTTCATAAAGGAGATAACTATTATGAGCTTCGAAAATTATTTTCCACTATGGAATGACTTAAATACAGCACAGAAAAAACTAATTTCAGACAATTTGATCACACAGCATGTGAAAAAAGGAACAATCATTCACAACGGGAACATGGATTGTACTGGATTATTACTGGTTAAATCCGGGCAGCTTCGAACTTACATACTTTCAGATGAAGGACGAGAGATTACACTCTACCGTCTGTTCGATATGGATATGTGTCTCTTATCTGCCTCATGTATCATGCGATCCATTCAATTTGAAGTAACCATTGAAGCAGAAAAAGATACTGATCTTTGGATCATCCCTGCTGAAATCTATAAAGGCATCATGAAGGATTCTGCTCCTGTCGCAAACTATACCAATGAGTTAATGGCTACCCGTTTTTCTGATGTCATGTGGCTGATTGAACAGATTATGTGGAAGAGTTTGGATAAGCGTGTTGCTTCATTTCTTTTAGAAGAAACATCCATTGAAGGAACAAATGAACTGAAAATCACTCACGAAACTATCGCAAACCATCTTGGTTCCCACAGGGAAGTTATCACTCGAATGCTTCGATACTTTCAAGTCGAAGGACTCGTCAAACTCTCTCGCGGCAAAATCACAATCCTTGATTCAAAAAGACTGGAAACACTCCAAAGGTCATAAAACTGTTTTTCTGTAACATATAAAGAAGAATCCTCCATTTATCAGAATTATGAAAGTCATTCTAATAAATAGGGGATCTTTTTATGCTATAAGAAAATTATAAAAATATCGTGATTATTTTTTAATAATCCATACCACATGCATATGTCCTTTCAATCAGCGCACGGTCATTGACCACTGCATCATAGAAGCGAAATCCGCCAGAGAAATTATACGTTTCATAGCCGTTTCCTTCCAGAATACGGCTCGCAATATAACTGCGCAAACCACTCTGGCATATCAGATACACAGGCTTTCCTTTCTCAATTTCACTAATTCGTTCTCTCAGTTCATCTACAGGTATGTTTTTGAATCCATCAATATGCCCCCTGCTGAATTCACCTACAGTTCTCACATCTAGCAACACCACATCTTTATCTTTAGAAATCTTGTCCATATCTTCCAAATGCCATTGCTTTAATGTCCCTTTTGCAATATTGTCTATCATAAATCCAGCCATGTTTACCGGATCCTTGGCAGAAGAATAAGGTGGTGCATATGCCAGATCCAGATCTTTCAACTGGGTTGCATTCAGCCCCGCATGAATTGCTGTTGCCAGCACATCAATACGTTTATCAACTCCTTCATATCCAATAATCTGAGCGCCAAGCAAACGATAGCTCTCTTTTTCAAAAATCACCTTCATGGTCATCACTTTTCCACCAGGATAGTAACCGGCATGACTCATAGGAGAAAGAATTACTGTATCTACCTCTAATCCTGACTTTTGGGCATTGGTTTCATTGATACCTGTAGTGGCTGCTGTCATATCAAACACTTTTATAACGGAGCTTCCCTGACTACCCAAGTAACGACTATCACCGCCACAAATATTATCAGCGATGATTCTGCCCTGTTTATTGGCTGGTCCTGCCAAAGAAATCAGCGCATCATTACCCGTAACATAATGTTTTACCTGAACTGCATCACCTGCAGCATAAATATCCGGTACAGAGGTTTCCATTCTGTCATTCACTACAATACTTTCCTTGATGCCAAGTTCCAGACCTGCTTCTTTTGCTAATACTGTGTCTGGTGTGACTCCGATTGCCAGAACTACCATATCAGCCTGAAGGGATGGATTATCTTTCAACAGAACCTCTACTCCGTTGTCTTTTTCTTTAAATCCTTCTACTGTATAGCCCAGTACCAGTTTTATCCCATGCTTTCTCATTTCATTATGGATCATGGATGCCATATCCGGGTCAAAAGGGTTCATCAGCTGCTTAGGCCGCTGGACAATCGTAACATCCATGCCAAGCTCCCTCAAATTTTCTGCCAGTTCCAGACCAATAAAACCGCCACCTGCCAATACAGCCGATTTTGGATGATTCTTATTTATATATTCCTTTATCCGAAAAGTGTCTTCTACAGTACGAAGTGTAAAAAGTTTATCAATACCTACTCCGGGAAGTCTCGGCTGTGTAGGCTTTGCACCTGGAGAGAGGATTAGCTTATCATAGTTTTCTTCAAATATTTCACCGTTTTCTAAATTCTTAACTGAAACAGTTTTATATTCGGGATGTATTGAGATAACTTCATGATGAATTTTCATGTTAATACGGAAGCGTTTAAAAAAACTCTCTGGTGTCTGTAGTGTAAGTTCTTCCAGGTCTGTGATCACGTCTCCAATATAATATGGAAGTCCACAATTTGCATAGGATATGTATCCGGATCTTTCAAACACAGTAATTTCAGCATGCTCATTCAGTCTGCGTATTCTTGCTGCGGCTGTAGCTCCTCCGGCTACACCTCCTACAATTATTACCTTCATCTTATTTTTCCACCTTTCCTGAGTAAGCTGCAATGCCACCGATATTATTTACTTTAGAATATCCCATTCGTTGCAACATCCCAGTTGCCTGACGGCTCCGGGAACCGGAATAACAGTATACAAACAGAGGGATATCCTTATTCTTCGCTACAGAAACAATATTGTCTAGTTGCTGCAACGGCACATTTTTACTTTCTGGTATATGTCCTTCCTGATATTCCTGCGGAGTACGGACATCCAGCAGAACTGCACCAGCAGTCATTTTATATTCTTCTATGCCTTGATTAATATTCGACTGTTTAAAGAAATCAAAAAATCCCATTAGCACACCTCCCTAAAGCATTTCTAAAATCGCATTCTTAGGTCTCGCCCCTGAAACCTGCTGTACAATCTTCCCATTCTTCATAACCACTAAAGTCGGAATGCTCATAATACTGAACTTATTTGCCAGTTCAGGCTCTTCATCTACATTAATCTTTCCAACTTTAATATCCATACGCTCATCTGCAATCTCCTCTACAATAGGTACTACCCTACGGCAAGGCGCACACCAAGATGCCCAAAAATCTAAAAGAACGGTTTTATCGGAATTCAGTACTTCGTTCTCAAAATTATTTTTATTGATATTAATAGCTGACATTTTACAGTCCTCCTTATCTTTTTCTTTTTGTAGCTTTGTTATAGTCTTAAATTCATTTGTTTTCCGTGATTACATCACCATACCACATTAAATTAACTTCTTGCCATACCATCTACACTTAATATAACACCTGTAATGTAACTCGCCTCATCTGATGCAAGAAACACAAACGCATTGGCAATATCTTCTGGCTGTCCAAGACGACGCAATGGAATTCTTTCAATCATAGGTTCGATAACTTCCTTTGGCACAGCTTTCATCATATCAGTTTCTGTAATCCCAGGTGCAACAGCATTAACACGAATACCTTTAGGTCCTAGTTCTCTTGCTACCTCCTTACTTAATTTGTAGCTACATTATAAGCAAAAGGTAAATTATTTTCTGTGATATAATCACAAAATAATTGATTCATTCACTGCAAAATATAAGAACCACCTTTCTGCCTTGGTGGTTCTTTGTGTCATATATGAAATTTCTGAGAGTCTTAATAAAGAGAAACACAAGATTGATACTATTACGTACTAAAAAAGGACGCAGGATCTCTCCCACGTCCTCACATTTATCTGGCTTTATCTTCCCTTACCTTCGATACGTCCTTGTTTTATTTTAGTATCGGTCTGGATTCTCCCTCATAAAGATAAATTCTGCTACAGAGCGGTCATATGTTTTAATGTGTCCAAATAGCCAATCGATTACATTTTTCTGTACAAGTTCACTAAACTGTTCTGTTGGTCCTTCATAATCCTGAAGGTATTCTTGCAGTTCCTGAATTGTCTTTTTAAACTCTTCATGTTTTTCGTGATGTTTTTCATACTCTGGATAACCAGCATTTTCCTGAAGCTTTTCCTCTTCTTTGAAATGAAAGTTAGTATACTCATCCAGATAATCCAGCATTTTGATTGCTTTTAGCTTGCTGTCGCCATTTTGACATGCAGTTACAAAGTTCTGGATACGTTCAATCAATTCTTTATGCTGTGTATCAATTGTTTTATTTCCTGTTATTAAATTGTCATCAAAAGTAATATTTAAATCATAAGTCATAATCTGGTCTCCATTTCTTTTTTATTTTCTCTTGGATTCTTTTTGTGTCTGTCAGTTTCACATCTAAATTTTCTGCTTACTCTTCTAAAGGAACAAAAACATCTTTTCCAAATCCATAGATTGGGCATACCCAGTGCTCTGGAATATCCTCAAATGTAATTTTGGGAGCGATATCTATTTTTAGATTGCCTACTGCTGGTTCATAAATATAGCCACATTGTTCACATTCATATTTTTTCTTTTCAATGTTTTTTTCTTAGTTTTCTATGCTTGTATTATACATGATAATTTTTTTTTTTTCAATAACATTAATAGTCGTTATTTTTGGTCATTATAATTAACGCAAATATGCGGCAATTATAATGATACAGTTATGATATAATTATTTCATAATAAAAATGTAAAGGAGAGGGTCAACATGATTACAACAAGAGAATTTTTTGAACATGATGCTGAAGACATTATTAATAACATTGAAAGCATTTATTCAGTGCAAAGAAAAAAGCAAATAAATATCTTTTTGAGCCATTTCCAAGTAAAGATGAGCTTTTAGATAAATACGAAGCTGGTCTTGATTCTCCATACGAGGATTTATCTGATATCGACAATTTATCTGACGAGGAACAATCTACAATAATTACTGAGCAGAAAGCACGCATCTCAAACGTATATAATAAGATTCAGAAAGAGAGGGAAGCATTTATGAAAACAGTCGGCTAATGTAGTCTTGCACATTTTCTTTACTAATGTTATTATAAAAATGTGAGTGGGAACGAAATAGCACTCACTATCCCTTTTTTTTAAATATTTTATCAAAAACTAAACTTCCCAAAAGCCAGCCGTTTGCAAACGGCTGGCTTTTTACTGTATTCATTTAATAATCTGTACTACAGTTTACGTCCGCACATAGGACAATATTCAATCTCTATTCCGTTAATGAACACTGGCAAACTATTAATGCCTATGTTAATCTCCAGTGTATTATTATCTCTTCAGTTGGAGAGAATCTGTTTGGGGAAAAATTATGAAATTTTTTAAATTGTTGCAGATATACCATAAAACCCCGTACAGATTTTCTATTATAGACAATCTATACGGGGTTTATTCGTGAAACAATATTCTATTTCCAAACTTCTTCTGCAATTTCTTTTACAAGTGCAAGTTTTGCCCACTGCTGTTCCTCTGTGATCTTATTTCCAATCTCACAGGATGCAAATCCACACTGTGGACTTAAGCATAGACGCTCAAGCGGAATATACTTTTCTGCTTCGTGAATTCTTGCGATCACCTTATCCTTATCTTCCAGTTCCGGTTTCTTTGTTGTAATAAGTCCAAGTACAACTTTCTTGTCCGGAGACACTTTTGCAAGCGGTGCAAAACCACCGGATCTCGCATCATCATACTCCAAAAGTAATGCGTCCACATGCTCCTGGGCAAATACATAGTCAGCTACAGAATCATATGGTCCACTTGTAAAAAATGTAGAGTGATAATTTCCGCGACAAATGTGGGAAGTAATCACCATATCCTCCGGTCTTCCTTCCAGTGCCAGATTATTTACTTTCAAAAGCCGTGCCTTTACCTCTTCAATATCAACACCAAGTGACTGGTATCTCTGCTTTGCAGCATCTCCGACAATTGCACCCCAGGTACAGTCATCAAGCTGCAGATTACGGCATCCTGCTGAATAGAACTGTTTGATCACATCCTGATATGCCTTACCGATATCCTCGATCAATTCATCATCTGTCGCATAAAATTTTCTTGTCTGCTCAATGTTCTGCGGAACGATCATCTGCTGATACATCTGCGCCGGTGCCGGAATGGTATACTTTGCAACGGTCTGTTCATCTTCAAACTGCTTTAAGAATTTGAAATACTCTACAAACGGATGCACCTTTGCTTTTACCTTTCCCACCAGATAAGTAGCCTCAAGGTCTGCCATCTCTCCGTTAAACTGTACGCCGCCACCATCTTTTTCATGGGTAACTCCTTCAAATCCCCACATAAAATCCAGATGCCAGAATTTTCTTCTGAATTCCCCATCTGTAATCGCATGGTATCCTGCTACTTTCTGCTTTGCAACGATCTCTGTCACGCACTCATCCGTCACGCGGTCGAGTTCTTCCTGTGTGATTGTTCCTTCTTCAAACGCTTTTTTTGCTGCTTTAAGCTTTTCTGGTCTTAAAAAGCTTCCTACAAAATCATAGCGAAATGGTGTCTTTAATGTACTCATATATTGATAACCTCCTGTGTTTTTTTGTTCGTTTTCTAGGGTTATCCTACCATGTCACTATGACTTTGTATAATACATTTCTTTTGCGGTTAGTCATAGTTTGAAGCTATATCCAGTTATGACAAACATATTTAAATGTAGTACTCTTGTAATTTTGGAAATTTCCGAATTCAGGTACATCGCTACCTCATTTTCCAGGCGTGCCCCGGATGAGGCGATAAGCTCTATGATATTCTCCCGCACACTTTTTTGGGCATCAATCAGCCGGTTATAATACGAAATTCCGCCAAACACACTAAACAATCTTACCTTATCTTCTTCTGAAAATTCAGGATAAAACAATGCAGAGTCATAGTAGTCCATCGGTTTCAGGTTCAGCGTAAGGTCGATTCTGCCATACAACGGATTCTGTCTTTCCATTAGTGCTTTCATCGTATCGAGAGAATACCTTTTGACCATCAAATCAGATATCAGAATTATATTTCTATAAAAGTTTTATATTATATTATGGTTTTGAATTTTATAAACATACTTCTTCAATGTATTTCTGCTTATATTATACTTCCTCATTAAATCCACTTGTTTGATAGACCTATCAGACAAATATTTCAAAATATCCTCTCTGAGAGCATCAGACATCTTATCAAGCTGGCCTGGTTTTCTTCCACTCTTCTTATTGCTTGCAGCAATTCCATCTTTAATAGACTGGGATATATAAAGGCGCTGCTTCTCTCCCCGGTCCAGCTCCACTATGATCAGAAGCTTAATAATGCTTTCCATAGCAGTTTTGGTTACAATGTCCTGTTGCTCTGCCGTTGTCATCATTTGTCGAATGTAGTCGCTACTTACCGTTGGATTATCAAGAAATACCATGTTAATACCTCTGTCGAGCCATTCCATGTATTTCTTATAGCCATTTTCTGCTTCCCTGGTAAAACGATACAAATCCTTGAACACAACTGTGTCTCCGCCCTGCAGTAATACCAAAGGCATTGTCCAACTATGACAAACATCGTAGATTTTCCCTAACGCAATAGGCCCAATCGCAGCAAGCAAATACCCAACAAATTCTTTTGAAACGATTACAAGCAAAGAAAGATACCTCTTACACCCCATAACAACAGCTTGCGCGAGAAATAAAATCCAAATGGTAATGGCAGCACAGAAATCAAAAATATTATAATATAGGTTAAATATACATTACAGGTTCTTTATCACTTCAACTCTGGTTACCATGCCTTCGCGCATACTATCCACTCTAAGTGCACAATCCTTATAATACACGCAGGCACCTATTGCAACCGTCTTTCCCTCTTCACTCAGCTTGTCGCTTATGATATTGCGAAGAATTCTTGTCTTTTCCTCCGGAATTTTGGCTCCGGTTATGAGATTCGCGTGTGCTACTGTCTGGCTGCCCCGGCATATCATGTGATCAGCCTCATCAAAACTGCAGAACAGGAATTTTCTGATTGCAAACAATGCTGCTATCGCGCCAATTCCAACAAGAGTCTCATATACATTGAGGTGTTCGACTATCATCTGTCTGGCTGTTGCAAAAAGCAGAACCTCTATTATCGTGCCTGGCTGATGCGTACAGAGCATCTTTACAAACTCCACGCCTATAGCAATCGACATGGCATATTCCATGTAATACTCCAGCTCAAGCTTGTCATGCCATATATCAAAAAAACATTGACCTACAAGCTTTATAATAAGTATCGCTATCACAAATACGAGAAATGCAGACAATACCAGTTCCACGTAGGTCGCTATGTTTTTCATGGTTTTCCTAAAAAATTGTTTCATCATTCGGTCTTCCTCTCAGTTATTGTATTATTGAATGAATTGCTCCCGGGATGCTCATATCCACAAACAGAGCTATCATAAATGATAGCTCTGTTTGTTTTGTTAGTATCTGTTTTATTATGTACACAAACTTTCCATACTGATTTATTATTCGGTGTACTGGCAAATATTTGCGCTTCAGGACACTCAATTCTTAGAACAGGAATGCCACACTGCATATAGAAACAACTGCAATAAGTATTATAAGTAACGGTCCACCGATTTTTACGAAATCCGAAAACTTGTATCCTGCCGGAAGTATCTGCATATTTACAGCTGTTCCGAAAGATGTTGCTATTGCAAGGTTTGAGCAGGCACCGATTACGATTACCCATGGAATAGGACTGATTCCAAGCGATAATGCAATTGCTATACAGATTGGTGTAAGCATTGCTGCTGTTGCGTTGTTTGACATGATATTCGTGAGCACACTTGTAAGCACTGCGATAACTACTGTAAGAAGCACAACCGATGCGTTCTTTCCTCCGAAGAGGTTGAGTACAGCGTTTGCGATTAATGCTCCACCACCTGATACATCAAGTCCTGTTCCGATTCCTGATATTGTTCCGATACATACGAAAACATCCCAAGGAAGATCCGAATATGCTTTTTTAATCGAGATACAGCCTGTTCCAAGTACCATTGCAGCACCTATAAGACCGATTGTACCAATGTTAAAATAGCTCTTGAAAGGCTGGAAACCACTTAATACAAACAATACTATGCATAAAATCATGGTTCCGAGTGCCACATAGCCCTTCCATGCCGGAGCAGCTGACTCCTGTTCTTTCTCGAGCTTATGTATCTCTGCAACTGAATACATATTTCCCTTGTCGAAGTCAGGACTATCCGGTTTTAATACCTTGTCGAGGAGCTTGTAGCCGATTGTTCCCCAGAAAATAATCTGTACAACTGCTGCCGGAAACATGATCTTTGTCATGTCAAACATTCCCATACCTTCCTCATAACCGGCATATCCCTGTAATACTGAGTTTGCTGCAAGCTGTGAGGTTGAGCCGATTAGTGAACACGCACCTCCGATAATGGCTGCTGTTCCGGCTGGGAAAATAACCATTTTTGAACGGATTTTTCCACATGAGTTTGCTGCTACGATTGCGATGATAGGCATCCAGATAGCAACTGTTCCGTTGTTACTCATAAATGCTGACATCAATGAACACACAGCACTTACCGTTACTATAAACCGCCTCTCCGTCTTGGCAAGAAAAGAATTTCCGATTTTTTCTCCTATCTTTCTTGCTATTCCGGTTTCAAAAAGTGCGGCACTTACAACACACATTCCGACTACCATCGGCCAGCCTGTTGCGCTGAATCCGCTGTATACTGCGGATAAATCCATTTCTGGAATAAACATTGCCATTGCTACCGACCCAAGGATAGCAACCACGCTTATCGGCAGTCTATTCCAGACAAACAAGCCCATTGTAATTAATACAATTATAATTGAAATAATACTAGAATCCATATTATATCCCCCGATATATTTTTATTTTAAATCTCTGCCCAGTCAGCACCCTTCCATTTCTCGTGCTCATATACTGACTTGTCGGCTACATATGGCCACTTTTTACCCTCTACGACTGCCAGACAGCCCTTGATACACATCTGTGCCATCTTGATAACTGCCTCTCTTGTCTGGGCTGCTGAGTGCGGACTTACGATAAGATTTCTGCAGTTCAATAACGGATCATCTGTTTTTGGTGGCTCGCTGCAGAATACGTCTGTTCCCGCACCGGCGATAACTCCGTTATTTAATGCTTCTACGAGATCTGCTTCGTTGATGATTCCTCCACGGCTGCAGTTTATTATAAGTGCCGTCGGCTTCATAACAGAAAGCTCCTTCTTTGAGATCATGTTCCTGGTCTGATCTGTGAGCGGTACATGGATTGATACCACATCGCTGTCCTTTAACAGCTCCACATAATCTTCATAATATTTAGCACCATAGCCTTCTACCTGCTCTTTTGTCATAAAAGGATCATACGCTGCAATTCTCATTCCGCAGCCTTTGCAGATTTTGGCTGTTTCTCTTCCGATTGCTCCAAGCCCAAGGATTCCGACTGTCTTTCTCTCAAGCTCGAAAGCCTTCTTTGCTCCACGGATTTCCCAGTTTCCTTTGCACATCTCGTTCTGTGCCTCGATAAGATTCTTTGACAATGCAAAAATCATTGCTACCGCATGCTCAGCAACACTTCTGTTGTTGGCTCCCGGTGTGATGACCACCGGGATACCAAGCTCTGTTGCTTTTTTTACATCAACCGAATCATATCCTACGCCTGTACGTCCAATTACCTTGAGCTTCGGGCTGTTTTCTATAGCATTTGCATCACATTTTGCAATTCTTACAATAAGAGCAGCTGCATCCCTCATCTCGTCAAGATAATTGTTCGGATCCTGATTGTCAGCTACATATACATCAGCTATTCCATCTAAAAGCTGCATTCCTTCAGGGCATACAGCCTGTGTCATTACAAACTTCATATTAATTCATCCTCCCCAGAGTTAGTTCATTCCTTTGTCAGCATTCTCTTTTAATACCTTTGCAAGCGCTTCCACACCCTCATCGCACAGATAGTTGAATGGACGTCTGCAATCGCCAACAGGATATCCGAGCATAGCAACCGCTTTTTTAACAACTGTGTTAGGATTGCCGTATTTGAATACAGCTCTGAAGCTTGCAATAGAATCCTGTGCTGCCTCTGCCTCCTCAAGCTTGCCCTCTTTGAAAAGGTTGTAGATGGATGAAAGCACATGTGGATAAACATTTGAGCATCCTGCTATTCCTCCGACTCCGCCTTCTTTTAACGCAGGAAGAATGAGTGAATCATTTCCTGATAATACATAGAACTTCTTGTCAAGTTCACGTGTCTCTGTGATATATGCCTTTAAGTTATCCCAGTCACCGCTTGAATCCTTAGCACCGATGATAAGGTCAACATCCTTTGCAAGCTTCTTTACTGTCTCAGGAAGCAGCTTGTTTCCTGTACGGGCAGGAATATTGTAAAGAACAATTGGAGTATCTACATGTTTGGCAACCTCTACATAGTGATCGTATAACTCCTTCTGTGACGCAACCGCAAAGCTTGGAGTGATTATTGAAAGGACGTCAGCTCCGAGCTTTTCTGCCTCCTTGCTCATCCTGATAGTATCCTGTGTTGAAATGCAACCTGATCCAGCATATACAGGTACTCTTCCTTTTACCTGATCAATTGCAGCTTCAAGGACTTCGCATTTTTCTTTTTCATTTAAGATATATCCTTCACCGTTTGTTCCAAATGGGAAAATTCCGTGCACACCGCCATCGATAAGTCTGTCAATCTGTGTTCTGAGCTCGTCAGTGTTGATGCTCTCATCTGCGTTCATTGGTGTTAAAATTGGTGTAATAATTCCTTTTAATTCTGTCTGTTTCATGTTTTTCTTCTCCTTTTAAACTTGTTTAATTTTGTTTATTTTTGATTTAATATTTTGTCTGCAATCTTTACCAGTACATCTTTGGTTCCGAACCCACCTGATTTGGATATTATCTGCTGCACAAATCCGTGATTTTTCAGATTGGAAACAACCACACCCTGTTCTATCTCACATACCGGTGTAATCTGGGTACAGCCTATCAGCTTCATATACCCCATCAAAGTATCGCCGCCTGTCATAAGTATTGTCGTATCCTGCTTATTTGCTGCCAAATGGTCAGCTACGTGTCCATGTGCCGTTGGAATCAAGGTTCTTACATCATTCATAGTCAGCTTATTTGCTTCCATAAAGCCCTTTTTGTCTTCTTCCCGGTCTATGGAATCAATGATGAGACATCTGTCTTTTTCACATTCTTCCTGCATTTTGCGCAAAAACTCCAAGCCCGCCTGCGTGCTGTAATAATCCTTCTGCAATTTTTGTTCTACGGTCATATGGATTCTTGAAAATCCGTGTTTTTCGGCATAGTCAAGCTGATTTTGCGTAATCATATTCAAGCTGCCACATTCCACAAGAAAATTTTCACTCTTCCTATAGCTTTGCGGCTTCACTGCATCAAATCTGAGCTTGTCGGCAAGCGCTTCCGCAAGTGCGGCACATCCGGCAATAATACAAAGCTCATCTTTTTCCTGCAATTCATCAAGCCTTTCTTCTATGTCTTTGTGTTTTTCCACATCGCAGATTACGATACGTTCATCGCTTTTTATATCATTCAAAGCTTCATTCCGCTTAACACAGGCACATTTCAAAGATGTCTGCTGTGCGATAATATCAGGTATGTACGACATCTTTACCGGTTCAAACGGATCCTGCCCGAATACACTTTTTTCAAGAAGCTGTCCCTGTATGTAGTGAGTTCCGTTTACCGTACAGCGGTCTATCTTCGGATACCCCGGCAGAAAATAAACTTTGTCGTGTCTGCTTCCGTCCAAAACTGCCTGAAGCTCACTTCCGATATTCCCGCGGAGCGCAGAGTCCGTCTTTTTGAAAATAATAGGAATCTTAATTGCTTTTGCCCATCCTGTAATATTTTTCACAGCATCATATGCCTTAGCTGCAGGCATTGGTCTGGTCTCAGAATCTATAACCAGAACCTCTGTTGTCTCATCTATATCCCCGATAGCTTCCGGCATTTTTGTAAATACCTGGGTGGCAATTCCCTTATTCACAAACTGGATTCCGGTATCCAATGCACCGGTAAAGTCATCTGCTATGATCAACAGCTTTACCATCGCATTTCCTCCCGCTATTTTTTGTTTACTGCAAGCTTTGTCGCATAGTCAATTGAATTTACAAGGCTTAACTCATTCGATTCGCCTTTTCCTGCAAGGTCAAAGCCTGTACCATGGTCTACCGATACCCTTATTACAGGAATTCCGAGTGTTACATTTACACCTGCTACCGCATCCCATTTCTTTAATTCTTTGTTGTATACAAAACCTTTAACCTTCAGAGGAATATGTCCCTGATCATGGTACATTGCTACAACTATATCATACCAGCCTCCGATTGCCTTAGAGAATATGCTGTCAGGCGGTGTCGGTTTTTTCTCAGGAATATTGATTCCTTCTGCCATTGCCTCATCTATTGCCGGCTGGATTTCCTCAATTTCCTCTGTTCCAAACAGTCCGTTTTCTCCGCAGTGTGGGTTAAGACCTGCCACACCAATCTTTGGATTCTCAATGCCTATCGCCTTGCAGGCATCATTTGCAATTCTTATAACTTCAAGGACTCTGTCCTTCTTTACCTTGTCACATGCCTGCCTGAGAGAAACATGCGTCGATACGTGTACAACCCTCAAATCCTCGTGCGCAAGCATCATTGTGTACTTGTCTGTATGGGTGTACTCTGCATAAATCTCTGTATGTCCCGAATAATGATGTCCTGCCATATTTATTGCCTCTTTATTTAAGGCATTTGTGACAGTTGCGTCAATCTCGCCGCTCTGCGCAAGCTCTATTACCTTTACGACATACTGAAAAGCAGCCTCTCCACACATCTTTGATACTTTTCCGAATATGTGTCTGTCCATGTTCACAAGATTCATGTCGTACACATCAATCGTTCCGTACTCAAACTTTGCAGCTTTAATATCGTTAATCGCATGAATCTTTATTTGTCCTTCTTTTCCTGCGATTTTTACTGCCTCTTCCATGCATGCAGCATCACCGATAATCACCGGACGACACTGCTCATATATTTCCGATCTTGATAACGCTTTTACTGAAATCTCAGAACCGTTTCCTGCAGGATCTCCCATTGTAATTCCGATAATTGGCTTTTTCATAGGTCCTCCTTTATTTTAACACCTTAAGATATATGTTTCTGATATCGTCAAGACTTAATTCTTTCATATTGTTTACAAGAAGTCTCTGCTGTTTGCTTCCGGCATCAACAAGGAAATCCAGGTCCTCCGGCTTAACACCGAATTCCTTTAAATCTGTTGGAATGTTTGTAACCTTTACAATGTCAGCAATCTGATCGATCATGTACTGTGCTTTCTCATCCTCAGATTTTCCTGCAAGCTCAGGGTAAACAGCATCGCAAAGTATTGCAAGTCTCTTGCTGCATGCGTCCTTGTTAAATTCCATAACATGTGCAAAAAGTATGGCATTTGATACACCGTGAGCAATGTGATATTTGCCTCCCAGTGGATATGAAAGCGCATGAACTGCTGTTGTTCCGCTTCCTGTAATTGCGACTCCGCCATAGAAGGCTCCGGTCATCATATTGCTTTTTGCTTCCATATTGTCCGGATTGTTATAAGCTTCCCTGATATTATGGAAAATAAGCTTGGCTCCGGCTGCTGCATAGGTATCGGAAAACGGTGTTGCTTTCTTTGAGGTGAAGCACTCAACCACATGGGCCAATGCATCTACACCTGTTGCTGCCACAATTGATTTTGGAAGCTTTCTGATCATATTCGAATCCAATACCACATAGTCCGGAATCATACTGTCATTTACAATTCCTTTCTTTGACTGTTCCTCCGGAACCGCAACGATTGCATTGCAGGTTGCCTCAGATCCTGTTCCGCATGTTGTCGGAATCATAACCGTCTTAATCTGTTTCTTTGCAAGCATCGGATCATTGAGCAAATCTTTTATAGTATAGTCTGCATCTTTTAATACGCAGCAAAGCTTTGCTGCATCCATAACGCTTCCCCCACCGATTGCTATGATAAGATCACCTGATGTGTTCTCCACTTCCTTCATAACCTTTTCAACATCCTGATATGATGGTTCACAAGCAAGATCATCAAATACCTGATACTCTGTCTTGTTTTCCTCAAGAATGTCTGTCAGCAGATCTAAAAGTCCTGTTGAGCGAATGCCTTTATCAGTAAAAATTATTACTTTTTTTGCATTCTCTTTTTCTATTACCGCTTTCACATTCTCAATGCTTCCTGCTCCGCCAAAGATACATGACGGAATTTTAATCTGATAACTCATATATTACCTCTCCTTTGTTATATTGTTATTCTTGTGTTTTATTTTTGAACATCTCTTTGAACTAATCATATAATATCTGTTTTTTGAGCCACGTTCAACGCGTTGTTTTGTTATTTTTGTTCTATTTCGAAACATAAGCCGCATTTATTTGTTGCATTTTGAAACATTCTGTAATACAATATGGTTGAATAGTAACAAAGCATCACTATCGCTATCTTTACGTTTCATTTTTAAACATTAAAATAACCACTTAACATTTACAAATCCCATAAGGAGAAATATATGCAGAAAACCAAGATTCTTGCAGTCGCCCCTTACGAGGGCATGGCTGACATACTTACCGATATAGCACAGTCGCGCGATGACATTGCTCTTACGGTCCAGACCGGCGATCTGTTCACCGGCCGTGATATAGCAATGCAGCTTGCACATAAAAATTACGATGTTATCATTTCGCGAGGTGGCACTGCAGAGCTTATACAATCTGCTGTTGAGCTTCCCGTCATAGATATATCCATCTCTGTTTACGATATACTTCTGAGCATCAAGCTTGCCGAGAGCTACAACGGAAAATTTGTAATTGCCGGTTTTCCCGGAATCACTGCAAATGCACATCTGCTGTGCGACCTGCTTCAATATGATATTGACATAATCACTTTCAAGGACTCGGCAGATGCAGTCAATCACCTTAAAAAAGCAAAAGAAAACGGCTGCACACTTGTCCTATGTGACGTGACCGGTGCCAGAGCCGCAAAGGATATCGGATTAAATTATAATCTTGTAACCTCTGGCAGGGAAAGCATAGAAAACGCCGTTGCCGAGGCTGTAAAGCTTGTGCACTCTTCCAATTATGTCCACAAGCAGAAGGATCTGTTCCAGTCGCTTCTGACCGAGGATGACCGCGAATTCTTAATTTACTCGCCTGCAGGTACTCTGTGGTTTTCAAGCATCGCAATAGATGAAATGAATACATCGTTGATGAATTTTGTACAGACATACATTAAGTCATTTTTGAAAGTTCCGAACCAGACCGTTTCGCATCAGATACGCGATAACGTCTATACTCTGTACAACCGCCACCTGATTTACGAGGACCAGAAGTACACTGCAATTACTATATGTAAGAGTCCTGCATTAACCGCCGAGGACGACCCTGGATTTCAGATTTACAATATTGACAACACCTCCTCCAACGACTTTGCTGACGCTTACAACGGAACCGGTAAAGCAGGCAAAATAGCGCAGATAGTAGAAGAATACGCTAAAAGCCATCTGCCTGTGCTTATTCTCGGAGAAAACGGAACCGGCAAAGGCAAGGCTGCATCACTTATTTACAAGCAAAGCAACTATAAGCACGCTCCATTTTACAGTATCGACTGTTCTCTGATAAAAGAGCGTAAGTGGCACAGCCTGCTAAACAATGAGAATTCTCCTCTCAACGAAGTGGACAGCACAGTATTTTTTGAAAAAGCCGATGCTCTTAGTCTGGAACAGATTGGTGATTTGTTTCAATATATAGACCAGACGAAGCTTTGCACGAGAATGAGACTCATAGTCTCGCTTTCCACCAACAACTCCAATCAGCCTGCATTTGCCACAATACGCACCTTCATGGAGAACCATCTTTCCTGCCTTACCCTGAATCTCCCACCGCTTCGAGAGCGCATTGACGATTTCTCCGGTATAACCGCGCTCTATCTGCACCGGTTCAATGTCTCCCTCGGGAAACAGATAATAGGCTTTGATGTTGAAGCAATGGAAAAAATGCTCTCGTACAACTGGCCTAACAATCTCGACCAGCTGCAGCATGTCCTTAAAGAGCTTGTCACAATAACAAAGACACCGTATATCTCCTGTGACACTGTAGAAGCCATCCTGAAACAGGAGCCCGACTACGGACGCGTCTTTGATGATTCAGTAAAATTTGATGGAACTCTAGATGAGATAAATTATCAAATCATTCTTCAGGTGTTACACGAAGAACATGACAATAAAGAAAAAACCGCCAGGCGGCTCGGCATAAGCCGAAGCACACTCTGGCGGATCTTGAAGAACAATAATTAATGTTTAATCAATTTCTCCCTGTGGGATAAAAACCTGAACATCAGCATTCTCGTCAAGCTCTATAAATACTCTTGTATCTTTGCCGACCAGTCCCTTAAAATGTCCGGTGAATTTCTCTCCGGACTGGGTTGTTCCGGTAACATCCATTTTGTATACGCTTCCGGCATCTGATGAGAAATCAATTGAATCATGGCTGCCAAGTGTGTTGACAGTCTGCTCTTTGCCATCGTTCCAGGTTACCTTGATATTCTTAACATTAAAATAAGTCTGGTTTATAAGCCGGATAGTTGTTGTCTCTTTTCCGTCCTGCGCTGCATAAATACAATTAGTACCTATTAACACTCCTGCCATGATAGTAACTAATGCAAACGTAGCAAGAACTTGTTTTTTTATTATTTTATTCATTTCTGAATACCTACTTATAATGGCACTCCATTATCTTCGCGGATATTTTATCACAAGATATATTAATTAAACAATTGTCAATTAGTTCAAAACTTTTTTATTATTTTATGTTTTTTTGACACTTTTTTCAAAGTATTGGACATTTTGTTTAATCCTACAAGATCTCTAATGCTTTAAAACACTAAGTTTATCGCAGGTGAGCTTTTCCTCAGTCTTTCCCTTGTATTATAATTTCCCATAGTGTTTTATGAACTCTGTTAAGGAAAAAATGAGGGTAATTAAGAGCAATACCAATGTGCAAAATACACAAAAAAGTTCTTTTATATGAGCGTATTTAGATAAAAATGGACGAAGCATGGTATAAATGATATAATTAAAATGAATGATGGAATAATAAGAAATGGGAGAAACTGTTATGGGATTGTTATATGCAATATTTTCAATTTTTATCACGCTATTTTTCCCAAAGCAAATTACGGATGTGATTTGTTATGGAAGACATCGTGATAGAGAAAATATAAAGAGTAAAAAAATATATTGTCTTATATATGTTTTTTGGACATTCTTTTTTGGTTTGTTTTGTCTTATGATGGGTTCGGCATCAGGTGTAAATAATACATTTGATAGAGTTTTGGATTATTATGGATTGAATTTTGGCGAATATGATTATTTTGAGGCGGCGTCCATATATGACGAGCATGATTATAAACATGAAGGTGATTTCACTCTTGTATACTATATCAGAAAAAATGAAGATAATTTAGATGATTTAATTAAACAAATTGTTCAAGAAAATAATTCTATATACAAAAGATATCAGCTCAATGAAATTGACGTGGTATATGAAACGAACGGTATTTATTACATATGTGAAAAGGGGAGGTGATTGCAAAGGTAGTAGTAGAAAACGATGGATTGTTAAAAAAAATAAGTTATTAATGGAGTAGAGAAAAATTAGAACAAAATTCAATGGACATCTTGCGACTCCTTTACTCCAGCCATCGGAATTATTACGGTCAAAATATGCTTCCGCTCTCTTCAGATCAAATAGGATCTCTGTCTTCTTTCCCTGTGACATTCTTAAGTTCAGCTTAATCTTGTCTGCAGTTGATTTTTTCAGATTTATCCGCATTTCCGTTTCATAAACACAGCCACTCCGAAGTTCTTTTTTCTCGTCTTCTTTTATCAGAATATCCGCTTCTTCCTGCTAATTCTTCCGGAGATTCTGTAATTCTTTTACAGGAATAAACTTTAATGTATTATCTTCTGCTAATACTGCCTCTCTCGGAATGTTATAGAATCCGCACCAGCCTTCTTGATATGTCGGACCCCAGTCTTTCCAAAATGGCATCCAATCCCATGCATTCTCCCATCCTACCAGATAAACACTGGTACGCTCTTTTCCTCCCATCGGAGAGAACATCAACACATTATTATAACAGAACATTTACACAAGCTCTAGTTTCATTTTTCGCTTTGTTATATCTTTATGTATCTTTAAACGCCCAAATTAGAAATATTACTCTTCTTCACTCTTCTTCAACTTCGAATAATAACTATCCGCAGTATAAAGCGCCGCCACAGGATTATGCCCCAATACACGGTCTTTCGTCACTGCTGTCGTAGTCAGTGCCTCGGAATATTTGTAAAACAGACTGTCATGCCCCACACAAAGTCCGACCACAACATTCAGGTCCGTCTTCGCCTTGTTCAGAAGCTTTGCCTGCAGGATCGGATTACACATATTCACACCGACACCTTCGCAGCATTCCGGGATGCCGACCGATGTCTTCTTCTGTGTTCCGGCTTTACAGCCGACACCATACACCTCAAAGCCATGTCTGCGCAGGATATCTGCCAGGATACGGCTTTCTTTCAACAATCCGACACAGGTTGCGATCCCGATCTTTTTCGCATTAATCTTCTTTGCAAAATCCATGATTTCTTCGACACGGGTATGTTTGCAGTAATTCTCATACTCTACTTCAGCTGCAGCGATTGTTACTTTGCGGTTCTCGTCTTCATTGTAGCATTCCATAGCTTCATTTAGAACTTCTTCATCCATGTGTGTTGTCAGACAGAAATCCGGATAGGTTTTATCCATTTTGTTGCAGTTTTTTACTGCGCAGTCGATACAGGACATGTCTTCTTTTTTCGTTTTTTCATTCTCCTTTTGTATACCTTGGTATCTACAGAGGCCCGCCACTGGCAGATTCTATAGATTAAGCTTTACTTTGTAAAATATCCTCTATTTACTTCATAATAACAAATACTTATACTACAGACAATGGTTTTCCGTTTTTATTTTCTTATTTTTTGTAGTTCTTTTCTATGAGAAACGTTCCCCGATTCAGGGTTGATTTGTCATGAATTGTCGATTCTGATTTTTGAAAAATTATTGAAATTTATCTTTTTAAACTTGAAGATATATAACAGTCTCTCTGATAGACCATCATCTTTGGATTTATACTATCATGTATAGGTTATTTCGTCAATCAAAACATTTATCCACTTCCCTCATTTCAATCCCAGCTCTTTCAATACCTCAGCCGAATACCAGCTTTTTCACACCAAAAAGTTCGTATACAAAAAAGAATGCCGTAAATACACAAAAACCAGTTCGTAAAATCATACTTTTACGAACTGATTGTATTTTTGGTCAGTTTTGCAAACTGGAATTTATTACTCCAAAATAACCGGAAGCATAATCATAATAATTCCAAATAGGGCAAATAGAATACCACCTATTTTTGTTGTTTTCAAGTAAAACTCAGATGGTTCATCTGCACGATAAGATTTCCATTCTTCTGTTAATTTCCATATTAAGCCCGGCTTTAAGAAGATAAACATACCTAACGCAAAGATTATGATTCCACCACCAATAGACCACCACATATTTACCATCTCCTTTAGCAAATTCCGATTGAACAAAATCGCTGCGCGATGGCCTGCCAAGGCTGTGGCGCAGTTTTATTTTTATTAAAAAGCAGTGGAATTACTTTTCATAATCCGTTATTGTTAAGTTACCACACGAAACAACTGAACTAAGAAAGCTCCACTGCCTATGATAAGAATAACATTTTCCAGTCTCTTCCGCAATCGGAATTATGACGCTAATGCACCTCCGAATAGGTAGATGTAATTATTAACACTACTTATTCTGGAGGTTTTATTATGTATAAAGATATTTTTGAATCTATCCGCAATGAAGCGGAAAAACGTAACCTGCGTGAAAGAACTATTCAACTGTATTGCTCTGATGTCAGTTACTTCCTTCGTTGGATTGGAAAAAACGTTTCTGATCTTACGCTTGAAGATGCGGAAAGTTTTCTTACAGCCAAACGTCTGGAAGGAAGGTCTCCTGAAACTCACAATCACTATCGGTCTGCAATAAAGTTCTTATATAAAAAGGTGCTGAAGACTGTCTGGGATGATGACACTGTTCCAGCTATGAAAAGAGAGCGCAATCTTCCTGCTGTTCTGTCCCGCGATGAAATAAATGCAATCATTGATGCCACTCCGAATCTGAAACATAAAGCGATTATTGCAACTATGTATTCTTCTGGATTACGTGTATCGGAGGTCGTTCATCTCCATTATGATGACATTTCCCGTACCAACATGACAATTCATGTTCGTGAAACCAAAGGCAGAATTGACAGGTATACGATTCTGTCTCAAAAAAATTTAGACCTTCTCACTGAGTATTGGTACAAATGTGGTCGCCCTAAAGATATCCTTTTTCCAAGTTCCTGGACCGGTGGATATCTTGATATAACCGGTGTTAACCAGTTCTTTAAGAAAAGTGCTAAACTCGCCGGCATTACCCGTCATGTTTCCTCTCATGCGTGCCGTCATAGTTTTGCCAGCCACTTATTCGAAAGTGGCACAGATATAAAATATATCCAGTCACTTCTGGGACATGTTGATCCTCGCTCTACAGATGTTTACCTTCATGTGAGCAACAAGACACTTCTTGGTATCCGCAGCCCGTTCGACAACCCGGAAGGTGGTGAATCATGAGTAAGGATTGTACGATTCAGGATGTTTTTCATCGTTTTTATTCATCTTTTGAATCCACACATAGTATTTCTCCCGCTCAGCGAAAGGCCGCTTATCACATCATGAATTGCAAAACCGGCGCCTTTGGTGTGAATGTAAGCGTATGCGAGGACTGCGGCTGCATATCAGTCCACTATAACTCCTGCCGTGACAGATGCTGTCCTATGTGTCAGGAGTTTCCAAAAGAAAAATGGGTAGATGCACGGCGGGAGGATATCTTAGATGCTCCTTATTTCCATGTGGTTTTTACAGTTCCGGAAGAACTCAATCCCATTATCTACAGCAACCAGAAATTCTTATACGCTGCTCTTTATCATGCGGCTTCAGATACTCTCAGTGAACTTGCTGCTGACAGTAAATATCTTGGGACTGATATCGGCTATATTTGTATCCTCCATACATGGGGAAGTACCATGAACTTTCATCCTCATATCCATGCGATTGTTCTTGGTGGAGGGCTGGATGTGAAAAATCATTGGAAAGACAATGGGAAAGATTTTTTCCTTCCGATTAAGGTAATCTCAAAAACATTTCGTGGAAAATACATGGCTGAACTTAAGCAGCTCTGGGAAAATGACAGGCTTGAATTTCATGGATCGGCTGCACCTTACAAAAATCACTATACTTTCAAGGAATTGTTAAATACCTGCTATGCAAAGGAATGGATTCCTTATTGCAAGAAACCATTTGACGGTGCCGAATCTGTCATCAGATACCTTGGAAAATACACCCACCGGATTGCTATCAGCAACTACCGTATCAAAGACATGACAGAATCTACAGTTACATTTTCTGCTAAAGATTACAAAAACCAAGGGCTTTGGAAAGAGATCACCATATCCGGCGAGGAATTTATCCGTCGATTTTTAATGCATGTTCCTCCAAAACGTTTTGTACGTATCAGGCACTATGGTCTTCTTTCATCCAGAAATAAGAAGAAAAAGATTACCCTATGCAGAAACATCCTTGGTTGCAAAAAATATATTTCCAAGCTGAAAGATATGGATGCACCTGCCATTATCCGTCTTCTTTATAATAAAGATATATGCAAGTGCTCTTCCTGTGGTGGTAAGATTATTCCTCTGCCTACAGAACAACATTTTATAAAACCAAAACCACATATGCTCTGTTAACGTATCATAACTGTATATTTTTTTAGCTTCCTTAGGGAGGCTTATTTCTGGTGTCATAATACAGGACTGAATTATAAATTCTATGTGTTTCTATGTGTACATGCTATCCTATTATAAATAGAGTGTCAGAATTAAAAGTCCATATAGAGTTGACGCGCTTTGTTCAACCAGAAAAAATCGAAATTGATGCAAACGAAAGGGCAGTTAATGAAAAGTCTCAATACTGCTTTTTCGTTTGCACCACCTTCGATTCTTTTCTTAACGATTTGTTAGATTCATAAAACACTATTTTCCATAATTGTATCATAATCACATAATCCGGAAAAGTAATTATTTTTTCTTTGCCAATCCTTTTACTATCTTATCAAAATCAGATTCTATCGGCTGTGTCTTGTTAAAAATTCCACAAATCTAACAGTCTTTCATTATTAGGACCGTGACAGTCATATGCATTACCATAGGTACGAATATACTTATTCTTCATTCCCGGAAAGTATTTGTCCAAGGCATGATAAAAAAAACTCTCTATCGCCCTCACGCATGGTATCCCCATGCTAAAGCAGATGATGCCTTTTATGCCTGCATGGACACAATAATCGAGAATTCCCTTGATATTCTCCTCAGTATTTTGGTGCTTTCTTTATAGATTCCGTCCCTGATACTGTATTGTTACTACATAAACGATTTTACTTGGTTCATCAATGCGAAAAATAGCCATGTAGTTATCAATTATTAACTGTCGGTAGCCTTTTCAGGCATATCTGCCTTCGTTTCGCTCTTGGTGGAATTGAGGAAAGGTATCTAAGCTTAAAATGGCTTTTTTAATTCGGGCATCTTGTCCTTTGGCATTTTCAGGAGACAATTTATCCAAAATGTTTTTTCTCCAATTCTGCAAAAACTATTTCTGCATCAACGGCTTCTGCTCCGTTAGCGATTTCCTGCTCGGATTCGAAGATTGCTTGGTCGATGCGATTCATTCTTGCAAATTTATCATACAGTTCACTGCTCATTACAACCAAGTCGCTATATCCGTTTTTGGTGATAAAAATAGGCTCCTGTTCCTTATGTGCAATATTGGAAATCTCGGTTGTATTGCGTAAATCCTTAATAGGCATAATAAGTGGCATGATATTTCACTCCTTTCATTGACATAATTATAGCATAATTATGTCAATAAAAAGCAACCGCGAAATGCATATCTTCACAAAATAATATATGGCCAAAATTGAAAAACTTATTACAAAAAATTAAAAATAATGGTTGACAGATACACCACTATCGTGTATTATATAACACGTGCCAAGCATAAGAGGGCACACAACTTAATACATGCGATAGTGGCGTAGTTGGTAACGCGCGACCTTGCCAAGGTCGAGACCGCGGGTTCGAGCCCCGTCTATCGCTCTTATAACGAAAGAGATATCCTTCATGGATATCTTTTTTTCATTATAAGAGTGTAGCGGAGCCTCTCACCCACGGCGCAGAACAATTTATCAATACAACCGTTTTATCTGGTATCGTCAAACTTTTTTAAAAAAATTTAAAATTACTGTTGACAGATGCTCCACTATCGTGTATTATATAACACGTGCTCGACACAAGAGAGCTCACAAACATAACAAATGCGATAGTGGCGTAGTTGGTAACGCGCGACCTTGCCAAGGTCGAGACCGCGGGTTCGAGCCCCGTCTATCGCTCTTATAACGAAAGAGATATCCTTCATGGATATCTCTTTTTCGTTATAGGAGTGTAGCGGAGCCACTCACCCGCGGTGCGGCTTCTTGTCTCCGTTCCACTCCGGTCGGCGCAGAACAGACGTCCCCCGGACGTCTTGCGCCCGTCTATCGCTCTTGTAACGAAAAGGGGCTGTAAAATAAGCCCCTAATATAAGAAACGCCAATTCCGGCAAATGTCGGTTTTGGCGTTTCTTTGTATTAACTTTTCTATTTCTAAGCAAGTCTGCATCTTTGGGTATAAAAAAGTCCCCCTTCCTATGTCTCTTTATCTTTTCCAAAAAATAGCACAAGTATGTAAAGATGTCACTTATCTTTTTAAGGAACGGTACTATTTATAGAAATATCTTTTGTTTTACAAAACAACCAAAAGCTTTCCCTCACAAGAAGAAAGAATTATCTTTTTTTCCTGCAGCTGCGGAACCTCCACTGATGTCAGTGTCACACTGCCGGTGCCGGTATTTAAAAATACCAGGACTTTGTCGTCCCCAAAACTACGTAAAAATACATATACTCCCATCATATCATTGCAGTAAATTGTCCGGTAATTGCCCTTGCGTAATGCCACATGCTCTTTTCGGAGTGCAATCCAGCAGCTGAACTTCTCTGCCAGATTTCCCTGTAATCTGTTGTTTTCTGCCTGCTGCTCCATTACTGCCTGCCAGTCCATGGCTGCCCGATACTCCAGTTCTTTCATTCCATCGATATACACTTCATCCCCGTAGAATACCGATGGCACGCCCACTCCCATAAAGAGATAGAAAAATGCCAGCTCCATTCTCTTTCTATTTCCATTGCAATAGCTTAAAAATCTCGGAATATCATGGGAATCCAGAAAATTCATCTGTGCTAGGCTCACCTGCCATGGGTAGCGGTAAATCATCCGCTGCATCTGGGCATCAAATTCACTGACCGAAAGTTCTCCCTTTCCAAAAAAATCCCGGCACAGATAAGAAAAAGTATAATTCATCGTAGAATCAAACTGGTCTCCCTGAAGCCAGATGCCTGCTTCTTCCCAGATTTCGCCTATTAGAAATATATCCTCTTTTACCGCTCTCACCGCATGACGGAAGGCTCTCCAGAATTCATGATTGATTTCATTTGCCACATCCAAGCGCCAGCCGTCAATATCTGCTTCCCGAATCCAGTAAGTTCCAACATTGCAAAGGTACTCCACCACTTCAGGATTTCCGGTATTAAGCTTTGGCATTTCCTTTACATAGGCAAACGCCTCATAATCTGGCGGATCAGCGTACTGTATCGTTTCCGGCAGGTGATAAAACCAGTTATAATATCTTGATGCTTTTCCCTTCTGCCGCACATCCCGGAATGCAAAAAAATCTGCTCCACAATGATTAAATACTCCATCTAAAATAACCCGGATTCCTCTCTTGTGGCACTGCTGCACCAGTTCTTTTAAATCCGCTTTATTTCCAAGACAGGGGTCGATTTCAAAATAGTCAATGGTATCATATTTATGATAAGACGCTGCTTCAAAAATCGGATTCAGATAAATGCAGTTAATTCCAAGCTTTTCGATATAGTCAAGGTTTTCACAAATTCCTTTCAGTGTACCACCCAGATGATTCTTGCAAATCCGATCCGGTAAAATTTTTCCATTGCTGTCGCTTTTTCCATCCGGCAAAAGCATATGCCTTGTTGCTTTTTCCGTCAGTTTCCGTCTGTCATTTGCAAAACTGTCCGGGAAAATATGATACATAACAATGTCTTCTGCCCACTCCGGGATATCTAAAATATCCTCTCTTCTAATATATGGAAACTGGAAATATTCTGCCCTGCCACAGGACAGTTTCTCTGCAAATCCTCTTCCATAATAATAAAGGCTTTCTGTATCGTCCTCTAACCGGAAATAATAGCATACCCTGGTATACGGAGACGTAATCTTAACTTCATAATAATCATAAAGCATATCGGATGCCACATGTTCCATTTCACTTTGTTTCACCGGAAGTGGCTCTTCCATTGCCACCCGGTCTCCCCAAAGCAGCACGCACCGTTTTAAATCGCCCTTTTTACAACGGATTCTTATTACCAGCCGGTCTTCTTTTTCTGCAAAAGCAAATTGTGACAGTGGAATATGCAAAATTGCTTCTTTTTCCATTTTATTTCTATCCTTTCACACCACCTGCAGTAAGACCGGATACCATATACTTTTGTATACAGAAGAAAATAATCAGCACCGGAACAGATACCAGGATAGCGGCTGCGGAGAACATTCCCCAGCTTCTGGTGTAATCGTTGGACTGTAACTGATATAATCCACCTGCCAGTGTATAACTGTTTTCATTCAGTAGAAATGTTGTGGAAAACAGATATTCATTCCATACAAAAATAAGTACCATCACAGAAGTTACAATGATTGCCGGACGAGCCAGCGGCATTACTACCTTCCACAGCAGCTGGAAATCCGATGCACCGTCAATTTTCGATGCTTCTTCGATTTCTATCGGAATGGTATCAAAATACCCCTTCATATTCCAGATAGAGAAAATGCACATGCTTCCCGCATAAATAATCACCAGTCCCAGTTTCGTATCCAGCATATTCATCTGTTTTAAAAGACGGAATAATGCAAACATGGACAGAATCTGCGGGAATGCATTTAAGAGAAGCAGTAATTTTAAAATGCCATTTCTTCCCTTAAAACGGTATCTTGAAAATGCATAAGATGACACCATGGCAAATCCGATAGCAATGACCATTGTAAAGAAGCTTAATACGGCAGAGTTATAAAACCACCGCAAAAACGGCTTCTGCGTCAGTATATTTTTATAATTATCCAGTGTAAATTCCTTTGGAAACAAAGATAATCCGGAGGACAATGCTCCACCTCCCCTTTCAAAGGAAAGATTCAACGCATATAAAATCGGTACCAGTGCCAGCAGACACAGTATAATATAAAAAATATGTAATCCGCTAAGCTGTAAAATCTGTTTTCTCTTTTTCTTAGTCATAATTTTCCTCCTTTACCCCTCGATTGGTAAACAGCGAAAATACCATGATGAGGAAAAAGATAATAATGGATACCGCAGAGGACAGCCCATAGTTATTTGAAACAAACGCATTCTGCTGTGCATAAGTAATTATGGTCTGTAAGGTTGCCCCTGAATATGCTCCCTTCTGCATCGTAAGAAGATATACGATATCAAACTGCTTAAATGTGGTAAATGTCGTCATAATAACCGCCGGTGCAATAATTCCTTTCATTGCCGGAACGGTAATATGGATGTTCTTCGACCAGAAACCTGCTCCATCCAGTTCTGCGCTTTCATAATAGCTGCGGTCAATGCTGGACAGTGCACCGTCTATCATCATAATCATAAACGGCAATGCCATCCACAGGTTTAGAGTCATGCAGGAGAGAAATGCCGGCACATTGGTGGAAAGGAAATTTACCTTTCCAAAGCCAAGTGCCACCAGAATCTTATTCAGAAGACCAAACTCTGTGTTATAAATGCCTACCCTCCACAAAAGAATGGACACATATGCAGGCATTGCCCACGGGAACATCAAAAGAGTCTTGTATACACGTTTTCCCTTTAAATCTTCTCTTTGAAATCCCAATGCAATAAAATATGCCACAACTACCTGTATCACCATATTTAATGTGGTCCAAAGTAATGTTGTAAACAGTGCTCCAAGGAAACCGGAGTCTGCCTTTAATAATGCCCTGCTATAGTTGGATAGTCCGATAAATTCATAATTTGACCAGTGAAAAAGATTCATATTGGTCAGTGATATATAGCCCGTATAAATAATTGGGAATACGATAACCATTCCAATCAATATCAGTGCCGGCATACTGTAAAGCCATGGCGTTAATTTCCGTTTGTTCTTCATATACACACTTCTCTTCCTAATTTTCCTCTTTATATTGCTTCTAAATAAACTCCTTCTTACTGCATATCTGCAATAGCATCCAATGCCTCCTGCTGATAAGTTTCTGCTGCAGTATCAATATCCTCCCCGGATTTGTTGACTGCCGCCAAAAATGCTTCTGCCGGACCCCACATAACGCTCATCTGCGGAATGTTTGGCATAGGCTGTGCAGTTTCTGCAGTTGCTTTCATTGCCATAATCATCTCATTTGCAGCAACATCTGCGTCATCATATGCTTTGCTGTTTGCCGGTGCACAGTTTGATTTATTCGCCAGTGCAATACCTACTTCCGGACTTGCAATTGTCTCTAATACTTTTGCAATTGCTTCTTTCTTATTTTCTGCTGCATATTTTAAGACACCAATGCTCTGTACACCTGAATATGGTGCCAGTCCGTTTCCATTCGGAAGTTTAAAATCCGCTAAAGATTTAATACCAAGATCAATGCCCGCTGCCTTGATTCCGGATACCAGCCATGGTCCACCGATGATTGCTGCTGCCTGGCCTTCATTGAATAATGCAGTTACTGTGTTGTAATCTCCGTCTGCCTCCAATGCTGCAAATTTCTTATTGTATGCGATAGCATCCTTGGTTTCCTGTGTATTTAATCCAGGATTTGCATCTTTATCAATAATATATCCACCAAAACCATTGATCACCGGTGCCACATTGTATGCGGTAGAATGCTGATTTACCAGCGCATAAGTTCCTGCATTCACATCGGTATGCGCTACCATATAATCATACAGTTCATCTGTTGTTTCCGGCACATCACCTTCCCATTTTGCCTTATTATACATAAAGAGCAATGTCTCATAATAAACCGGCATCAGGTACTGGGTATCCTTATAATTACCTGCTTCTACGGTCATCGGTAATAAATCCGCCATTACATCCTCACTGATAACATCCGTAATCGGAGCTAAAATCCCCATTTCTGCAAATGTTCCCAATGAATCATGTGCATAAAGATACATATCCGGTCCGTTGGATTCATCATTTCCATATAACTGAAGCTGGTCGGTCAGACCGCTCTTCTTTTCAAAGGTAACCTTGATATTATCCTCTGCCAGTTTCTCATTCGCACAATCCGCAATGGTCTGCATGATATTCTCATCCCCATCATGCCAGATTTTTACCTCTGTCATTTCATCCTCTGCATCATTTCCAAGTGCTTCTGTAGCCTTTCCTTCGTCATTTCCTGCTTCTTTTCCACAACCGGATAATGTGCCGATTGTCATTGCGGTACAGAGCAACAAACTCAACACCCTTTTCTTCATAAAAATACCTCCGTTTTCCGGTTGGTAGTGTCAAAAACTACCCATTTTATTGTTCTAAAATTCTTTTAAAACCTTGATTTATTGAAGGTTTGCAAATAAAAAGAGCATTGACCTCCCAAAAGAAGTATAATGAGTTCACCACAAACACCATTATCAACAAGGAGACAATGCTCATGGACATTATACTTTATTTACTTCTATTTATTCAATACCAACATAAACAAATCTGCTGGCTTTTTAATTTTATCTGCAGATATATTCCCCTTAAGCAGTGGGTCTTCGATGACTCCCATTCTCCCAAATATCAAAAATTCAAGATTGATAAGCTCCCAAAAATAATCTATTACGAAAAATGGGATTACAAAGACTACATTCCTTACCTCGAATGGAAGTATGGCAAGAAAATCAAACCTGTCAGCCGCCGTTCTGAATGTGATATTGATGACAACTGTACCTGTCCACGTTGCAATGCTCCAAAGCCTTATCTCTACAAGAATAATGGTTCAAAAGGACAGATTCTGTGCAAAGTATGCTCCACCGCATTCTCTCCGGAAGAAAACCGTTTTTCAAAGTCCTACTCCCTCAAATGCCCGCACTGCAATCACTCGCTGGCTCATAAGAAAGACCGCAAACACTTTGTTGTCCACAAATGCGTAAATCCAAAATGTCCTTACTACCTCCACAATCTAAACAAGGTTGATAAAAAAGACCTTAAGGAGGACTATGGCAAGAACAAATATAAACTCCATTACATCTACCGGGAATTCCAGATAGATTTCTTTCGCATGGATTTAAACACTCTTCCCAAGAATGCTTCTTCCCTAAAATTCAGTAAACATGACCAGCATGTCATGTCTCTTTGTCTTACCTACAAAGTGAATCTTGGGTTATCGCTTCGTAAAACCGCTCAGGCATTGAAGGACATACACGGCATCAGCATCTCACACCAGCAAGTTGCCAACTATTGTAAAACCGCCTCTGCCTGCATAAAACCTTTCGTAGACAACTACGATTACAAAACTGGCAATGTATTTACTGCCGATGAAACATACATCAAAATCCGTGGTATCAAAACCTATATCTGGTTTATCATGGATTCTGCCAAACGCTCTGTTATCGGCTATCAGGTATCTGATAATCGTGGTGTTGGTCCATGCATTCTGGCAATGCGGATGGCCTTCCGGCATCTAAAAGAACTGCCTAAGAACTTTAAGTTCATTGCAGATGGCTACAGTGCATATCCCCTTGCCGCCCAGCAGTTCTTCCATGAATTCGGTGATAAGTTTAAGTTTGAAATCACACAAGTAATCGGACTCACCAATGACGATGAGGTTTCTAAAGAATTCAGACCTTACAAGCAGATGATTGAACGCTTAAACCGTACATACAAAGCTTCCTATCGTAAAACCAACGGCTTTGATAACATCGATGGAGCCAACTATGATCTCGCCCTCTGGGTTGCTTATTACAACTTCCTAAGACCACATAAACACAACAACTATAAAGTCTTAAATGAAGTCGAAATGCTGTCTCAGGCT
This sequence comes from Agathobacter rectalis ATCC 33656, assembly GCF_000020605.1. Taxonomy (NCBI): domain Bacteria; kingdom Bacillati; phylum Bacillota; class Clostridia; order Lachnospirales; family Lachnospiraceae; genus Agathobacter; species Agathobacter rectalis. Next base: position 1,093,350 of record NC_012781.1, on the reverse strand, counting down.
GACACGATGCTGGGCAAATGGCAGCTTCTCATCTTCCTTGGTCAACAGACGATTCTGAACCTGCAACACGGCGAAGCCGCTAACTGTTCTTAGATTCAGAGCCAGAGGTAATTATCCCAGCCACCGCAAAGCGGCGTGCCCTTGATGGCACGAAAAAGAACTGCTACACTGCTGTAATCGACGGAAAAACTCTAACTGTTCTTGAGTTCTTCGCCGTCGGTGATTAACCTACAGCAGTTCTTTTTCGTACCGTCAAGAGTGGCGGTGGGCTACCACAACCTAAAAAATCTACAGTTTTCAAGGTTCATCTGAGCCTTTTTCTTTTGCTCAGTTTTTTCATAGGTCATTTGACACTATCTTCCGGTTTCTTTAGGAAACCGTTTTCTTTATTTTATTTTTTTCATGCAATTGGTTCCTCTTGCTAAGTCTATATTTATCACTTTTTTCCCTTATTTACAATGTTTATTTGTCAAAAATGATTGACTTTGTTAGGAAACCGCTATACTATATTTTTAAATTTATACATTTTTTCAGGAGGTATTTTATGTCTGTTACCATCAATGATGTTGCCAATGAAGCCGGTGTTTCCAAATCCACTGTTTCTAAAGTTTTAAATCACTGGACCACCATATCCCCAGCCACTGTGGAAAAGGTTCATGCAGCAATTGAAAAGCTTCACTATACCCCTAACTCCCGGGCTGTAAGCTTTGCAAAAGGTGCTACTTCCAATATTGTCTATCTTACCAATCTGGAGAAAGATACTGCTTATCGGAATCCGCATATGTTTGACATTATGTGCGGCGTACACCATACCTTGTCCGAAAACAACTATTCCCTGACGCTTGTCAACACTTCTGAAGAACACTATCCCGGAGAAAAAGTCAGTGAAGTTATCACAAGCGGTTCCTCCGATGGTCTTATCATCCACGGTTCTGCCATTAATAAAGAAATTGCAAATCTTATTCTGGATGCAGGCTTTCCACACATTATCATTGGGCATCCGAGTTTTGAAAGTCGCTTATGCTGGGTAGATACCAACCACGCCCTTGCCGGTGAATATGCCGCTGCCCACATGATAGCCTGTGGTTATACAGATGTCGCCTTTATCGGAGAGCGCAAAACCGATTATATTTCTGCCCAGCGTCAAAAAGGATTTATGGCAGGCATGTTAGACAGAGGCTTTCACATTCCGGCTGCCCGTATCGGAAATACCGATTCCAGCTACCAACATGCTTATTCTGTTACTTCTGATATGCTGACACAGCCTGTACCGCCTCGCGCTATTGTATGTGAAAATAACACCCTCGCATTAGGTGTCATCCAGGCCGTCAAAGACCGGCAGCTTTCCATCCCGGATGATATTGCCATACTTACCTTTGACGTCTACCCATATTCCAGCATCATCGACCCACAGCTTACCATTGTAGACATCAATGTCTATGATACCGGTGTGCAGGCAGGCTCCATGATGATCCGTAAGCTTCAGAACCCGGAACTTCTCATCCAAAGCTATACAACGCTTCCTGTTATCATCCAGGGAGAAAGCACCAGACCACTGACATAAAAAAGGGACTTATTTTACAGCCCCTTTTTCGTTATAGGCAGGAATATCTGTCATATTTTTGCGTCCCCACACATATTATATATAAAACAACCACAGGAGGCGCATATGAGTGCAAAAACAAAAATCGTCGTTGTAAAAATGAAGCATGTCATTCTCACCGGAGTGCTCCTTGGCATACTGCTTCTTCTGATAATTTTCGCTGCTACATATTTCTTTTCAGGTGATGAGCCAAAGCCTGCAGTCGAAGAAACCGGCATGTATACACCGGGTGTGTACAATACATCTGTAGCGCTGGGTGGGGCAGCTATCGATGTGTCTGTGGCGGTGGACAGTAATAACATTAACTCCATAAGCCTTGAAAACATGACTGATTCGGTGGAAACCATGTATCCGCTTGTTGAGCCTGCGATGAACGAGCTCGTATCGCAGATTGTGCAAAATCAGTCCACCGATAATATTTCCTACGCAAACACAAGTCAGTACACCTCCAAAGTGCTGCTCGACGCAATTGATAACACACTCTCCAAAGCAAAAAACTCTGACAGCTCAAATACCGAAGAAAATGCAAAGACTGTATCTGAATCACAAAAAGAGCCCGGGGATTCTTCAAAAACTGAAAATACCTCGCAGTAACCTGCGAGGTATTTTAACTTAATCATATAAATCGTAAAATATATGTTATGTATCAAAAATATAATCTACTGCTCACTGTCTGTAGATAATCCCTGTAGATAATCACTGACTGCACTGATATCTGCGTAATAGCAGTTCACCGGACGACTCTTCTCATAGTACTGATATCCGGAGTAACCGCCCCAGCCTACCAATGCGATTACAGCCGCAGCTGCAACAATTCGTGCTATAACACGCTTTACTTTATTTCTGGCATTTGTCTTTTTACGATTTGCCTTTTCATTCTTATATTTATCAACCTTTGCCTGACTCATTGCTTTTCTCCTTTAACTCAATGCAATAATTCTACTACATTTTGCGGGAGATATCAAGGCATTTCATCATAGCTTCAAAAACACTGCTTCTCATGCCCTTTTCCTCAAGCACACGCACAGCCTGGATAGTGGTTCCGGCAGGTGAGCACACCATATCCTTGAGCTCGCCCGGATGCTTTCCTGTCTCGAGAACCATTTTTGCGCTTCCAAGCACTGCCTGGGCTGCAAATGTATATGCCTGGCTCCTTGGCATGCCGCCTGCTACAGCTGCATCTGCCATAGCCTCGATAAACATAAACACATATGCCGGTGAGCTTCCGCTGACCGCTGTCACTACATCCATGAGCTTCTCGTCTATCATCTCAGCCTTTGAAAAGCCCGAGCACAAATCAAGCACTGTATCAAGCTCCTCCTGCGATACTCTTTCATTTGCACAGACTCCCATCATGCCCTCACCAACCATGGCAGGTGTATTTGGCATGGTACGTATAACCTTTAAGCTCCTTCCAAACATCTCGTCAAACCACGAAAGTGACTTGCCCGGTGCAATCGAAACAATAATTTCATCGTCACTAACAGTGTCCTTTATCTCTGCTATAACCTCCTCATAGTACTGTGGCTTTACTGCTAAAAACAGAATATCTGCAAACTCTGCTACGCTCTTATTGTCCGCTGTCAGCCTGATTCCAAGCTCTGCTGCATTCTTTTCTCTGGAGCTTTCGGTCTTTGCAGATGCAAGAATATCGCTTGCCTGTGCCTTGCCTGATGCAAGCACTCCGTGTATCATTGCCTTTCCCATGTTTCCACAACCTATGAAGCCTAATTTCTTACTCATATTATCCTCCTGCCGTAATCAATATATCTGACTATTCAAAGCATCCACAATCATGTTTAACAGTCAGTATTTTTGCAAACTATTTTAGCACACTTCATTCAATCATGCAAAATATCTTTTGACTCTCATATCATCTTATGCATCAAAACCTGAATGTACAGGCAGGCCTCTGTGCTCAACAGGAGTGGAAAAAACTATCTGTGTACTTGTCTTGCCGAATTTCTGCAGAGTGTTGATAAAGTCATCAAGCTCCTCCGTATTCAAAAACTCCACCTCTATGAGCATAGAATACTCTCCTGTCACACAATTGCACTCTATGACATTCTCCACACTCTCAATAAACGGATAAAACTCTTCCTTTTGTACAGGCTCCAGGTCCAGATTGACAAAAGCCTTTATCTTATAGCCCAGATTAACCGAATCAACAGCGGCATGATAGCCCTTTATGATTCCCTTGCTCTCCAATCTCTCTATTCTGGCTGTTACAGCCGGTGATGACAAAAACACCTGTGCCGCTATCTCCTTTATCGCTATACGTGCATTTTCCTGTAGCAGCTCTACTATTTTCTCATCAATCATATCCAATGCATTCTTAGTCAATGTACCGCCTCCTAACCTCTCTTTTGTAAATGTGATTTTTCCAACAAAAAAGAGGGCGCAGATAACCTAATATCTGAACGCCCTCGTTCGCTTTACTTTTTTAATTAATTACTCTAAAAAAATAATATCATTAATCAATATTACTTGTCAAGATTAAGATCTGTAATCTCCGTTAATTTTTACATAATCATATGTAAGATCACAGCCCCATGCCTTGGCTGACACATCTCCCTGGTGTAAATCTATGTCGATGTAAATCTCATCCTCATGCAGTATTTTTGCTGCCTCCTCCTCTGAGAAGTCAACTCCGGCACCGTTCTCGCACACCTTGATGCTTCCTGCTGTTGAGCGCAGGTGAAGCTCCACCTTGTCTATATCAAAATCAGCCTCCGCATAGCCTATAGCACAAAGTATTCGTCCCCAGTTGGCATCCTCGCCAAACATAGCACACTTTAAAAGTGGTGAACGGATAACGCTCTTTGCCACAATAATTGCTGTATCAAGATCAGGCGCACCTGCGCATGTGCACTCTAACAGCTTTGAAGCGCCCTCTCCATCCTTTGCAAGCATTCTTGTAAGATTTGAAAGCACCTCGTACAGTGCATCCTTAAAGATCTGATAATCATCATTCTCTGTAGTAATAGGTGTGTTTCCTGCAAGGCCGTTTGCCATGATGCTTACCATATCATTGGTAGAAGTATCGCCGTCAATGCTTAAGCAGTTGTAGGTAACCTTTACAATCTCGCTCAGGGCCTTCTGGATGAGCTCCGATGAGATGGCAACATCTGATGTGATAAAGTTTAAGGTAGTAGCCATGTTCGGATGAATCATGCCGCTTCCCTTTGCCATACCGCCTACTGTACACTCACTGTCTCCAAGCATGAACTTTACCGCATACTGCTTTGGAACGGTATCTGTAGTCATGATAGCGTTTACAGCCTTGTCATTGCCGTCTGCCGAAAGTCCCTTTGCAAGCTCCTTTATATGGCTCTCGATAGGCTCAATAGGAAGCACCTGGCCAATAACTCCTGTAGATGCCACGATAACCTCGTTTGGATCAATCGAAAGCTCTGCTGCTGCAAGCTCGCACATTCTCTGGGCCTTCTCTACTCCGTCAGCATTGCAGGTGTTGGCGTTTTTGCTGTTGGCAATAACAGCCTTTGCCGTATGTCCTGATGCCTCAAGGTGTGCCTTTGTCACCTGAATAGGCGCGCCCTTCACCTTGTTTGTTGTGTAAACAGCCGCTGCCTGACACTGTGTTTCTGAATAAACTAAAGCCAGGTCATTTTTATTTTTGTCACTGTTTAATCCACAATTTAATCCGTTTGCAACAAAGCCCTTTGCTGCACAGACGCCCTTTTTTACCTTTGTAAAACTCATTTGTATAATACCTCGATTCTTTTAATATGTCCAATCCCCAACATATCGTATTATTGATATATGAACGATAGACTGTAACATCCTCTCGTTACTCTATCTCTTTCATGACGCTCTTGTAAGCCGGACGGATAATCTTGTTCATGCCGACAATCTCCTCAAGCCTGTGGGCACTCCAGCCAACGATTCGCGCAATGGCAAAAAGAGGTGTGTAAAGCTCCATAGGAATACCAAGCATCTCATAAACAAAGCCGCTGTAGAAATCGACATTCGGAGAAACACCCTTAAAGATATGGCGCTTTTCAGCGATAATCTCAGGAGCCACCTTCTCTATTGTATTATAGAGGTTCATCTCATTATCTCTCTTCTTTGCAACTGAAAGCTTCTCCACATAGCCTCTGAATATACGCTCCCTCGGGTCAGAAAGTGAATACACCGCATGTCCCATTCCATAGATGAGTCCCTTGTGGTCAAACACCTCACCATCCATCATTTTTCTGAGGTATGCTCTCACCTCATCCTCATCATCCCAGTGCTTCACATGCGAACGGATGTCCCGCATCATCTCCATCACCTTGATATTGGCACCGCCGTGCTTTGGTCCCTTAAGGGATGACATGGCTGCCGCGATAGCAGAGTATGTATCTGTACCTGCCGATGTAACCACACGGGTGGTAAATGTAGAGTTGTTTCCACCGCCGTGCTCCATATGAAGAATAAGTGCCATATCAAGCACCCTTGCTTCAAGCTCTGTATATTGATTGTCAGCTCTGAGCATCCTAAGGAAGTTTTCAGCTGTCGAAAGCTTTGGATCCGGCCTGTGAATATACATGCTCTGATCATTTTCATAATGATTATACGCATGATAACCGTAAACTGCAAGCATCGGGAATATTGCAACAAGTGATAAGCACTGTCTGATATTGTTGTCGATGCCCGCCTTTGCTACAAGAGGATCATATGAAGCCAGTGTCAGTATACTTCTCGTCATGGAATTCATGATATCCTTTGACGGAGCCTTCATGATGACATCCCTCGTAAAATTGGTAGGAAGGGTTCTGCTTCTTCCTAAAACCTCTGTAAACTCAGCCAATTCACTCTCAGATGGCAGCTGCCCGAAAAGCAGCAGATAAGCAATTTTTTCAAAACCAAACTCACCGGGCCTTAAGTTGTTCGTAAGTGTCTTTACATTGTAGCCCCTGTACCACAATTGTCCGTCACATGGCACGCTGCTGCCATCCTCGCCCGTCTTAAATGAAACAATCTCCGAAATATTCGTAAGACCTGTCAGAACTCCCTTTCCGTTTACATCCCTAAGTCCTCTGTTGACACCATATTCCCTGAAAAGACTATCTGAAATTGTGTCATTTTTAATACAGATATCCTGTTTTTTTGCAGCGTAATCCGCTAATAAATTATTGCTTTTTGTCATCCATTCACCCTTCCTTTTTATCTTTTAGAATATATTATATCCGTTTTCTTAGAAATTGGCAAACCCATTCATGAATCCGTAGCCAAAAATTTTATTTGGGTAGTCAGTTTTTTCTTTTCTGCGGCAGTTTCTTACCATGACATTTTTTATATCCACTCCGTTTGCGAGCAAAACATTGCCTCTCACTATCATCCACTCCATGATGAGAGCCGCCACCGCTGCAGTGATTGCAGCAGCCGCCGATGTGCCACTTAGTGCTATATACATTCCTCTTAGATTTGCCCCTGTGATATCCACAGCCGGTGCTACGAGATCCGGCTTTATTCCACCGTCTGCGTCAAAGCCCCTTCCCGACTCTAAAAGTATTGCATCATTTAGGGAATTATAGCCTCCCGCCGTTATCACAAGCTTAGCATCCGAAGGCATGGTCAGCGTGGTATCAGGCTCCGAGACAATAAAGCTCACATCAGCATCAAGAAGTCCTGTCATCGGGAGCCACATATTAAAAACACCTCCAATAGTACTAAGTGGAAATACCCTGATGGTCCACACTCCCTTCACCACCTTTTCAAAGCGGATAAATATAAGCAAATCCCTCGTCTGTCTGCCGGTCTGCCTGTAGTCAATAGTCACCTGTGTTCCTTCAAGCAGAAATGAGTATTCACCGCTGTCTATTCGCATTGGTACCCCTGCCGGATTCGACTGACCACTCGGTGATATGACAGAAAGCGTAAATAGCTCAGGTGAAAGTGCCCAGCATTCCAGATAAAAGCCATCCATATCCTGCTCAACATTTATCTCAATATCATCGACTGTATCTGTTATGCGCCCTTTATAATGATGCCTGCTGTTCGCCTCATTGCCCGCTGCCGCAACCACAGCCCTGCCTCTTTTTGCCGTGATATAGTCCAGATACTCTGAAAGATCCTCAGCTCCCGTGTGGCTTCCGTTATTGCAGCCAAGCGCCATGCAAAAGACAGCCGGTGCTCCCTTTTGACCTGCAAACTCATCTGCAAAATGCACTGCTCTCATCACATCAACCTCCGAGTACACCATTTTACGATCCGGAATAAAGTAGAAATCATACAGCTTTTGAGGTGCCCTTTTCAGCTTCACGACAATAAGCTTAGCCTGTGGTGCCACCCCTGCAAAATCATCCTGCGGTCTGTCATTGCCACATATCACGCTCGCCACAAACGTACCATGCCCATCCTCATCACCCGGTATGCTCTCATATGGATTTTCCGATAAAATAGCAGCATTTATCTCATCCTCAGAATAAACCGTATCCGTATTCTGATCCCAGAGCACTGCAATCTTCGTCTTACCCTCAGGTGTCATAAAAGCCTCCTGCGCATAATTCACACCTGTGTCAATAACCACCACATACACACCATTTCCGTATAATCCCGGAACAAACTCCCTTTGAAGCCTGAACACACCGCTCTTTACAAGTCCCTGCGTGGATAAAGGAGCAAGACACTTTGGAATAGCCGAATACGAATAAACTCCCACCAGAAGTGGTGGGAGTCTTTCGTAATCCTCATATGTCCATATCTCGTAATCATCGCCCAATGTCTCTATGATATCAGGAGCTATTACCGGTGGAATGAACTCCTTTTTTGATACTATGAACTGCATATTTTACCTCATATGATATAATATTTAGATATGAGGGTCAAAAGATATTTTGACCCTCATATAATTATATTCTATAAATAAAAATATGCTACCATAATATAAAACAAAGCTTCGACCAAAATTTACTCGCGGCTTCCATGACATGTAAAATAAATCACCTGGTAATCCTGCGAAAGCACCGCAAGCAGCCTTCTGCCTCGAGCAAGCTTCTCATCATCCAGATTCACAAACGGATCGTCAAGTATGAGGAACGGCTTCTCGCCCGGATACATCGCATCCACAAGCGCAAAACGCATACATATGCCTATCAGGTCCTTGTAACCTGCCGACATGGTTCTCACATCGCGAAGCTGCCCCTGCTCCTTCATCCTTATTGAAATATTGGCATCCACCTGCCAGTCTCTGTCTGTATTTTCTGTCAGGATACCGAAGTACTTCTGGAATCCATTGGAAATAGGTGCCATGTATCTGGCAGTAAACTGCTCCCTTGCCCTGGTCAGATAGTCTGATGTAAGTCCAAGTATCTCATACTTATGCTTTTCCTCAGCCTGTATCTGCTTGCAGTTGCGATACTCCTGCTCCTTTTCATCCCTCATATCAAGCTGCTCCTGCAGATCATCCATCTGTCTGCCGTACTGCACTAAGGATGCCCTGATTTCATCGAGGCTGCCTTCCACCTTTGAAATCATCTCATTGAGCTCATCAAGTGTATACGGACACTCATTTGGTGCAAGAAGCTTGTCCATATCGTTGTCATTCTCAAACTGCGTTTTCTTCTGAAGAGCACTGTCCATATTTTCCTTTGCAAAGCCGGCCTCTGCGAGCTGCTTTTTCATCTGTGAAAGTGTCTGTGTATATTCTGCAGCACTGTCATATCCATAGAGACTTAAATACTCATCAAGCGAAGCCTTTGCCTTCTCATAGTCAGCCTTTGTCTTGGCGCGCTTTCCTATCTGCTCGTTGAAACGGCTGTAGTCATGAGCCTTTGTGCGAAGCTCATAAAGCTTCTCCTGATACTGCGATTCATCTGCTTCAATCGAAAAGCTGTCAAAAAACTGCGATACCTCATGCTCCATTGATGTAATGCCGCTTTGAATCTGCTCAAGCTGCTCCTTTAATTCCTGAATCGGTATCTCCTTTTGCTTTATATTTTCCTCACGCTCAGCCATAAGCCTGATGTATGCTCTCTGCTTTTTGTTGTTCAGACGGATTCCATAGACCATCATGACAACACCGCAAAGCGCCATAGCGACTCCAGCTATGCCTACCACAAGAAACATGATTTCCTTCACATTGTACTTCTCATTCAGACTGAATACCGTGGCAACAGCCGCTGCCAAAAGACCGATAACCATAAGCACAATACCCGCAGGTACAAGCTTAGTCTTCTCAGGTGTCTCCGGTTCCTCCTCATCATCTGCCATCTTTGCAAGTGAGGTCATCTGCGAGAGCTTGAGCTCCATGTGGCTGTACTCATTCTTGACGCTCTGGATGTTTGCAATCTTCTTTTGCATCTCATCAAGACCATCATCAGATGGCACACCATCCTTAAACATACCTGAAAGTGTATCTAAATACTGCTCCTCCTCAGGCGTAAAGCTCAGATTATCTTCTACAGCCTTTAAGCTTTCAAGCTCTCCGGCCTGCTTTGTCTTTTCCAAAAGCTCTGCCTCATCCGGTGCTTTGTCTCCAAAGACTGCCATTGCAGCATTGTAAATGCTCTCTTTCTCCTTTGCAACAGCACAAAGCTGCTCGTAGTTTTCACGAAGTGCCTGCTTTCTGCTGTCCTCAGATGCCACCTGAAGCGCCCTGCCGTACTCGGCTCTTATACCGGTAAGCTCCTTCTTCTGGGCAGTTTTCTCATCTATTTTCTGTGAAAGCTGTGCTGCCGCCTCATCCGCTGCCTGATACTTCTTAAGCTCCTGTTCCAAGGCTGTGAGTGTATTTACACGCTTTTTGATAGAACCTGTGATACGGTTTGGGGACATCTTGTTCATCATGTCCTTAATGTCCGCTGTCGCCGACTCGAAGTTGTTGATGTCATTTGTATTTTCCGCCATATTGCCAAGCTTTGCGCTGATGCTGTCTGATGACGAAAACATGCAGTCTGCCTGTGCTATGTATATCGTTCTCTTGAACGAGCTGCGGTCGAGGTCAAAAAGCTCCTCTCCAAGCAGTGGTGAAAAATCATCACACTCAACCATGGTTGCAAGCCTGTATAAGTGAAAATCATCCTGCTTTTCTGTGAGGCCAAAGGTCCTTACAAGTCTGTACTCCACTCCATCGGCCTCAAAATCAAGCTCTCCACCATAAGTGCCGCCCTGCCATGGCTTATAGAGCTTTCTTTCCCTCTCAAAGGCGCCCGGCTCCTTTTTCGTATCAAAGCCGTACAGCATAGCCTTCAAAAAAGCCGCAAGTGTACTCTTTCCCCAGCCGTTTGGCTGGTTTATGACATTGACTCCATCATTGAAATTGATATTAAGATCGGACAGCTTTCCGAAGTTGTTTATGTGACAAGCTATTAACTTCAATTTCTAAATCTCCTCCCCGCTAAGCGCCGATATACCACACCTGATGACCTCAGACTTCTGCTCCTCGGTCATATCTGAGCCAAGCACCATCCGTATGAACTCACCCTTAAGTGATGCATCCTTTTCGTATTCACTGTAATTGATGAGAAGTCTTGTCTCATCATACACCTTTTCATAGTAGAAATATTCCTCGAACATATCCTTGAGGAAATCTGTGTTTATCTCACAATCCACGTCCACCTCACCTACAAGCACGAACTTTACCATGCTTCTCGATGAATATTCACTGTCCGAAATGGCCTTTTCCATCTTCACAGCCACATCCTGTGTGGTCATAGCTCCTGTCACATCCACATACAGCGTGTAGAGGCTCCTGTACGCAAACGGTACAAAGCTAAAGCCTGCCGTGAGCTTCTCATCATCTATATCAAGCACCACAAAGCCTTTTTGTCCGCACTCATCAAAGCCTCTTCCCTCTAAGCAGCCGCTATAGCAGTACATGCCACGGTTGTCAAGCTGTCCGCTCTGATACTCATGCACATGACCGAGTGCGAGATAATCAATGCCCTTATTCTTAAGGTCGCCTGTGGAAATCTCATCACCGAGCTGTCCGTGGAGAGTGACAACGTTGTAATTGTCATTGTCGAGCACAAGAGAATTGTACATAACAGCCTGGTTAGACTTGTCTATCTCAAGACCTGTTATTGTGATATTCCCATAGCTGTATGAGGTCCACTGATTAGAAAAAAGCTTAAGATTTTCAGGGATTTCATCGAGCTTCGATATGAAATTGTCCGAGTCGTGATTACCCTTAAGATAATAGAAATCAATATCCGGATTTGACGTAATCGAATCCTTTACCAGATTTCTGGCAGTCGCTGACACATTTCTCGTATCAAATAAATCGCCTGCTATGATAATCGCCTTTACATCGTTATTTCTGGCGTACTCTATCATCCTTGAATATGTACGCAGTATTTCCATTTTTCTCTCTTTTGCCTGCTCCTTTGACAGATTCGAGGTCATCTTCGAATCCAGATGCAGGTCTGCACAGTGGATAATTTTCATTTTTCCAATTCCTCTTGATATATGAACGTTTATAAATCATTACAGACTACACATAGATTCATTACGCATAGCCTTGTTGCATCATTTACAGCCAATTCACAATTTCATAATCATTTAACTATTAAACGTGCTGACTGTCTGCAAGCTCAGGTGTACCTCTCATCTGAATGAGCGGGCCACCCTTCTTCTCCACATAGTCCTTAGTGATTGTAACCGTGCCGATATTGTCATCCTTTGGTATCTCATACATGATATCGAGCATGAAATCCTCTATAATCGCACGAAGAGCTCTGGCTCCGACCTTCTTTTCCTTTGCCATCTTGGCAATGGCATAAAGCGCATCATCGTCGAACTCAAGCCTTACCTCATCCATCTCAAGGAGCTTCTGATACTGCTTGATAATGGCATTCTTTGGCTCCTTCAATATCTTTACAAGCATATCCTCGGTGAGCGCCTCAAGTGAGAACATGATAGGAAGTCGTCCGATAAACTCAGGAATCATTCCGAATTTGCGGATATCATCAACAGTTGCCTGCATGAGCAGGTTTTCATCCCCATCATACTTGTCCTTCAAATCAGCCTTGAAGCCTATAGAAGCCTCCTTGTTCAGGCGCTCCTTTATGATATCCTCAAGTCCCGGGAAAGCACCTCCGCATATAAAGAGAATATTTCTCGTGTCAACTGTGGTCATCGGAACCATGGCATTCTTGCTGCTGGCACCAACCGGCACCTCAACCTCTGATCCCTCTAAAAGCTTAAGCATACCCTGCTGCACTGACTCTCCGCTCACATCACGCTGGTTGGCATTTCTCTTCTTTGCAAGCTTGTCTATCTCATCTATAAAAATGATACCGTGCTCAGCTCTCTCCACGTCATTATCTGCAGCCGCAAGAAGCTTACTTACCACACTTTCGATATCGTCACCGATATATCCGGCCTCAGTAAGTGATGTGGCATCTGTTATGGCAAGTGGCACATCTAAAAGCTTTGCAAGAGTCTTTACGAGATATGTCTTTCCTGAACCTGTAGGTCCGATCATGAGCATATTTGATTTCTCAATCTCCACACCATCATATTTATTTGAAGCCTGCTTTGCAGTGGTGTTCTCTTCCTGCGCCTTATGCTTATTGTCAGCCATGACACGCTTGTAGTGGTTATATACTGCAACCGACATGACCTTCTTTGCATGCTCCTGACCTACCACATAGTCATCAAGACTTGCCTTGATCCTATGCGGTGCAGGAATTGAGTGAATGTCAAGAATCGGCTCGACCTTTTTCTCTTCCTTTGGTTTTTTCTTCTTAAGCTTCTGGCTGTTTGGTATGCCTCCTGTCAGATCTGACAAATTTATCATGCTGATATTGGGCATATTGCCAAAATCCATATTGCTTATATTTCCCAGATTTCCGAGGTTGCCAAAATTACCGTTGCTCATGGAGTCAAAGGTCTTTTGCATACAATCGTTGCAGATGCACAGGTTCGGCTGGATATGTATCATCTTTCCTGCCACGCTCTCCGGTCTGCGGCAGATATAGCAGACATCCTCGTAGTCGTTTGACTTGTTATCGTTTGTATTATCTATGTTATTTGTAGTTTCTCCATTATTATCCTGAATATTGTCAGGTACTTCCTTGAAATCATCATTATTCATAGGTGAATTACCGCCTTTGTATCATTTAGCTGCTTTATCAGCCATTTAACTATTATACACTACTGAATAAATGCGTGCAAGCAAGCTGAGGCGCTTTTGAAAAAAAAGAACCGACAGATCAAAAGACCTGCCGGATCCATTTTCTTAATATCTATCCAATTATAACAACTCCATAAGAAGCTTATTGACAACAGCAGGATTTGCCTTGCCCTTTGTGGCCTTCATGGTCTGACCTACAAGTGCTCCGATGGCTTTCTTCTTGCCATTGTGATAATCCTCAACTGCCTGTGGATTTGCATCGATGACAGCCTGGATTGTAACTTTAAGCTCACCCTCATCATTCATGCTCTTAAGACCGTTCTCCTCGACATACTGCTCAGGATCAATATCCTCCCGGAATATTTTCTCAAATACTTCCTTGGCAACAGATGAGTTGATCGTGCCTGCATCCACCAGATCTACAAGCTTTGCAAGGTTTACAGGTGAGAATTTTATCGCATCTGCATCCATATCATTATCCTTTAACAATCGCATTGTCTCAACCATCAGCCAGTTTGAAACCTTCTTCGGCTTGCCGCAGAGCTTTGTGGCAGCCTCAAATATGTCTGCCATATGCTTTGACTCTGTGAGAATCTTTGCATCATACTCAGGGATGTCGTATTCCTTCTTGTAGCGTGCAAGCTTCTGTGGACGAAGCTCAGGTTGCTTTGCCTTTATCTGTGCAATCCATTCATCAGATACGACGATTGGCACGAGGTCAGGCTCAGGGAAATATCTGTAGTCCTGCGCATCCTCTTTTGAACGCATGGCATGTGATGATTCCTTGTTGTCATCCCATCTACGTGTCTCCTGTACTACCTTTCTGCCCATCTCAAGAAGCTCTATCTGACGCTCACGCTCACCCTCGATGGCATGTGCGATAGCCTTGAAGGAGTTAAGGTTTTTCATCTCCGTACGTGTACCAAACTTCTTTGCGCCCACCTCTCTGACTGAGATGTTGACATCGGCACGCATTGAGCCCTCATTCAATTTACAGTCAGATGCTCCGAGATACTGGATGGTCTGACGCAGAGTCTCAAGGTATGCGATAACCTCCTCAGCGGAGCGCATATCAGGCTCTGATACTATCTCTATAAGAGGTACTCCGGAACGGTTGTAATCTACGATAGATACGTCCTCCCACTCGTCATGTACGAGCTTTCCGGCATCCTCCTCCATGTGGATTTCATGGATTCTGACGTTTTTCTTTCCGTTTGCTGTCTCAATCTCCACTGAACCGTTGCGGCAGATTGGCAGATAAAGCTGTGATATCTGATAGTTCTGCGGGTTATCCGGATAAAAATAGTTCTTTCTGTCAAATTTGCTGTACTGTGTGATGGTACAGTTGGTGGCAAGTCCTACTGCCACTGCGTACTCTACAACCTGCTTGTTTAAAACAGGAAGTGAGCCCGGCTGTCCTGTGCAGACAGGACATGTATGTGTATTTGGTGCGCCTCCGAATGCTGTGGAGCAGGCGCAAAAGATCTTTGTTTTTGTAGCTAACTCTACATGGACCTCAAGTCCGATGACTGTCTCATAGTTTTTCATATCCTTTTTGCCTCCTTCCTACTGTGCACCGGCAGATTTATTGGTATCTGCTGTATTTTTGTTACTGTATTCCTCCGCAATAGTGCTGCGCTTAAGCTCTCTTGTTTTTTCAAAGCTGTAGGCTGCGCGGATGATATTCTTCTCCTTAAAGCAGTCTCCGATGAGCTGTAATCCGATTGGAAGTCCGTTTTTGTCCATGCCGCACGGAAGCGATATTCCCGGAAGACCTGCAAGGTTTACAGATATGGTGTAGATATCACCAAGGTACATCTGGATTGGATCACTTAAGCTCTCTCCAAGCTTTGGAGCTGTGGTTGGTGCTGCCGGTCCGAGTATCACATCATATTTGGCAAAGGCATCATCAAAGGCTTTTTTGATAAGTGCTTTTACCCTTAATGCCTTTAAGTAATATGCATCATAATATCCTGATGAGAGTACGAAGGAGCCGAGCATGATTCTTCTCTTTACCTCAGGTCCAAAGCCCTCAGAACGCGATTTCTTGTACATGTTGTGAAGGTCTGTGTACTCCTTTGTACGGTATCCGTATTTGACACCGTCGAATCTGGCAAGGTTTGAGCTTGCCTCAGCACAGGCGATTACATAGTACGCAGGAATGGCATACTCTACAAGTCCGAGGTCAAATTCCTCCACAACAGCACCTTTTTTCTTTAATTCATCTGCCGCTGCAAGGATTGCCGATTTTACCTCCGGGTCAAGTCCATCTCCGAGATAATCCTTTGGAATACCAATCTTCATACCCTTTACGTCATCGACAAGCGCCTCTGTAAACTTCAAATCGTCTCTGTTTACTGATGTCGAATCCTTCGTATCATATGAAGCGATTGCCTCAAGTATAATAGCACAGTCTGTGACATCCTTTGCGATAGGTCCAATCTGGTCAAGCGATGAGCCATAGGCAATGAGTCCATATCGTGAAACTGTGCCGTAGGTTGGCTTGATTCCTGTCACACCACAAAAGGAGCTTGGCTGTCTGATTGATCCGCCTGTATCTGAACCGAGTGCAAACGGTACCTCCTCTGCTGCAACTGCTGCACAGCTTCCACCTGATGAACCTCCCGGTACGTGCTCTGTATTCCATGGGTTTTTGGTTGCTCCAAATGCAGATGTCTCTGTGGTGCTTCCCATGGCAAACTCATCCATGTTGGTTTTTCCAACGATGACACAGCCTGCATCCTCAAGGCGCTTAACAGCCTCCGCTGTGTAGGTCGGGATGAAATTGTAGAGTATCTTTGATGAACATGTGGTGAGAAGCCCTTCTGTACACATGTTATCCTTTATGGCTACAGGCACACCCGCAAGCGCTCCTTTTAGCTCTCCCGCATCAATTTTTGCCTGAACCTCTGCTGCTTTTTTAAGTGCACCCTCTTCGTCTATTGTGACAAAGCTGTTTATCTTTTCTTCTTTTGCTTTTATAGAAGCAATGGCAGCCTTTACAGCCTCTTCCACTGTAACTTCCTTTGCCTGTATTTTCTTGCCGAGTTCCACGGCAGTTAAAGACATTAAATCCATTTTTCTCCTCCTTGCCGTTATTCGCCGATTGTCTTTGGTACCTTGAATCCGCCGTCCTTCTTGACCGGTGCATTGGCAAGTGTTGCTTCACTTCCGTCACCGTTTGTGACAACATCATCTCTGAATACATTGTTTACAGGGAATACGTGGCTCATAGGCTCAATTCCCGAAGTATCAAGCTCCTCAAGCTTGTCGATATAATCAAGCATATCTGCCATATCCTTCTTGGCAGCCTCTGCCTCCTCCGGTGAAAGCTCAAGCTTTGCAAGGATTCCAACATACTCCATAGTCTCATCAGAGATTACGTTTCTCATGACTCCGTCCTCGCCCATCACCTTTGTGGTAACAGCCTGCTGCTCAGGAGTCTCCTCCTCAGGTTCCTCGTCAAGTGCTGCACTTCTGACCTTTGCATATACCGCTTCATCGCATATACCCTGATTGTTGAAGCCTGCATGGCGTAAAGTACCCTCATAATCCATGCCTGCCGCAACCATCACCTTGCCGGAATTTGGATTTTCAGTATCATGTCTGGCCCATATGCGTCCTGCACCGACCTCATTGATAAAAAATCTGATGATAGCTGTGAGTGCCTCTGTCATATAACCGTTATTCCAGAAACGCTTTCCGATACAATAACCGATTTCAACCGACTCAACTCTCTCATCAGTTTTAATTGCACTTATAGTTCCGATAGGCTGCTCGAGATCATTAAGCTCAATAGCCCACTGATAAAAATCTTTTTCGTCATACTTAGATATCCATTCTTTTAAAATAGTCTCTGTAGTATCAACACTTTCATGCGCCGGCCATGTAAGATATTTTGTCACTTCCGGGTCATTCGCCCAGTTGTAAAACATGTTCTCGGCATCTTCTATTTCAAATCTTCGAAGAGTAAGCCGCTCTGTGGCGATTTCTCTTGTTCCTATATGATTCATACGATATCCTTTCTCTCTTTCCTGATATTTTATTTTTTGGGAAATGTACCAATATCTGCCCAGGGTGCGCTAAACACTCTGCAACGCATGGGTGTATATATATTGCGAAGACAAATTTTTAACAGTTCCGACGCTCACAGCCTGTAATACCACACAGCCTGCATGCGCACCCGCCACAACCCCAGAAGCTGTGACCTATGGCTCCAATCTGCTGAGATCACGAGGAAACAGTGTTGCCTCACGCACATTGTCCTCTCCGATAAGCTGCATAGTAAGTCTCTCAAGTCCTATTCCAAGACCTCCATGTGGCGGCATGCCGTACTTAAAGGCTGAAAGATAGCTCTCCATACCCTCTGTCTCCATGCCACGCTTTGCGATTTTTTCCATAAGCTTGTTGTAGTCGTGGATTCGCTGGCCGCCTGTTGTGATCTCAAGACCTCTGAAAAGCAGGTCAAAGCTTAAGGTGTATGTCTCGTCTGCCGGATCATCCATGGCATAGAACGGTCTCTTCTTTGAAGGATAATGTGTGACAAATACAAAATCACTGCCATACTCTTCCTTGAAGTACTGTCCGATAAGTACCTCCTCCTCCGGCTCTAAGTCGAATGGGTTTCTGAACTGTCTGTTATATTTTTCTGCAACACGCTGCTTTGCCTCGTCAAATCTGACTCTTGGTATGCTTGTCACGTCAGGCAGCTTAATCTTTAAAAGCTCAAGCTCCTTGGCGTATGAGGTCTTTAAAAGCTCCATGGTGTACTGCAAAAAACCGGTCTCCATCTCCATGATATCCTCGAAGCCGTCAATGTAGCCCATCTCGAAATCGAGTGATGTATACTCATTCAGATGTCTCTTTGTATTGTGCTTTTCTGCTCTGAAAACAGGTGCAGTCTCAAAGACCCTGTCAAAGACACCTACCATCATCTGCTTGTAAAACTGCGGGCTCTGCTGTAATATAGCCGGTCTGTGGAAATATTCAAGCTTGAAGAGGTTGGCGCCTCCCTCGGCTGACTTTGCACCAAGCTTTGGCGTATGAATCTCTGTAAATCCATTATTATAAAGGAAATCCCTAAAGCCCCTTGTGATGCCCTCCTGTATACGGAACGTAGCACGCTCTCTTGGATTTCTGAGTGCCACTGCCCTGTTATTGAGCTTTGCCTCAAGCGAAGTATTCAGTTTCCATTTGTTGATCTGAAGCGGCATAGGCTCCGCCGGCTCAGATAAAATTATGATAGTGTCAAGACGAAGCTCGAAGCCGTTTGGAGAACGGTCATCACTCTTGTATGTGCCGCATACCTCCACGGTATCTGCTTCCTTTAGATCATCGACGCTAAACTGGGATTTGCCCGGCTCGTATACACACTGTACGAGTCCGTCCCTGCGTCTTAAGACGATGAATGCAACCTCACCCATATCTCTTATGGTGTGAATCGCACCCTTTACTTTGATGTTTTTGCCCTCGTAGTCGCCTGCAAGAATTTCTGCGATACCGAGGTCTTCCTTTTGAACTGCTCCTGTTAAGAATTCCATATTTTTGTGCTCCTTTGATTTTTTAAGCGGGACGGAAAAAAAGCCCCGGAGCATATCAAATTAATGAAATGCTCCGGGGCGAAAATTCTAAAAATATTCCGCGGTACCACCCGCTTTGAGAAAAAGGACTGTTCCTGTTTCTCCACTCTTATCCGTAACGTGGATGAATCGTATCTGCCTACTTTTGATATATAAAAAGCTTAATTCACATACGATAAACCTATCTATGCAATAAACCATATCAATCGTTCAACAGATCTGCTCCGGTAGTGTTCCTGCAATCAGCTCTTCCAAACAGCGCTCTCAGTCGGTGACGCTGTATTCCTGTCGGTGTCTGGTGATCCAAGTCTCCTTCAACGCATTTATTGTTTTTTTGTTGTTTAACGTTATAACACAATAAACTTATTATTTCAACCCATCATAGTCAAAACTTAAGAAAATAAAGTATAGGAATATATTATAGTTTTTCTTAATTGTGGTTATAACAGAGCCTTCTTTTGCAACAATTATTAAATAAATTTAGGTCATTCCCTATTGCCTTTATTGAATTCGTATTGTAGAGTATATCTGGTATATGTAATTAATAATAATGAGGCAGGTAACACTTAATGAAAAAACTATTATTTTTTGATATAGACGGCACTCTCGTTGATTTCGGCAATAGCACCATGAGCCCATCAACCGCTGATGCTCTAATAAACGCAAAACAAAACGGTCACATGATTTTTCTTTGCACAGGACGTAGTTACAATCAGATTTATCCATCATTAAAAGCCTTTGATTTTGACGGCGTGGTGGCTGCTGCCGGCGGCTATGTCACTGTGGGTGATAAGGTAATTGCACATCATGTCTATGGGCAGAATCTGTTACAGAAGGTTCTTGACACTGTTGGTGACAACGACACAGGACTTATCTTCCAGACAAAGGATAAAAGCATCACCAACCACAAGTGGACCGACAAATTCATATCAGCATTCTCAAAGCAGTTTGACATGCATGTGATACAGGACAACCCGACATTTAAGGATATCGTGATTGATGATGAATTATCAAGCTTTTCTAATCGATACGCCGATGTTGAAAGCACCATCTACTGCAATTGCAACTACCACATTGATGATTTAAGAAAGCTCCTCGGCGATGAATTTGTAGTAACCCTGAGCAGCTTTAAAGAGCCTGAACCTTACAGCGGTGAGATTACATTGCGCGGTGTCAACAAGGCAACCGGCATACGTGATGTGGTAGAGTTTCTTCACATGAGTCAGGCTGATACAATAGGCTTTGGCGATGGCCAGAATGATTTTGATATGCTGCGCTACTGTGATATCGGTGTTGCCATGGGCAATTCCAGCGATGAAGTCAAGGCTGTAGCCGATATAGTGACAGACGATATCAAAGAGGATGGGCTTAAAAATGCCATGGTGCATCTTGGACTTGTCTAAAAATGCACCATGGCATACCCTATGCCTCAATATTCATAAATCTGTCCCACTCGCACTCGTCCTTTGATGCCGATACAATCAAGGTGTACGAGCGCTCATCTGTTCCGTCGAATACGAAGGTATAATTTTCATTCTCCTTCTCGATTAAATATGCGTATCCGTCAAGAAAATTGTTGAAGGTGTCGATATAATCTGTCTCCTCTATCTCCTCGTCAGCCGTGGTGTTCTTTAGGTTGCCATCGGCATCATATGTCTTAAAGCCCTCGCGTATGAATGAAATAATATTTGCATCTGAAAGCTTTAATATAAGGCCGTTTGTCCTCATATCACGGATATCTCTGTTTTTAGAATTATCTGCCTTTATAATTACGTTGTCAAGGCATATTTTGAAGGTGCCAAAGCTCATCATGATATCGCTCACATGCACATCCGAAAATTTGAAATGTGTAAACTCGTTTTCTGTCCTGAATTTCATCTGTTATCCTCCGTATATACTCATGCCGATATTTTATCAGATAATTTTGCTTTGGGCAACTTGCATTTTATAATGTGCCGTACAGCTCAAGTGTATGGCCTACACTGCCTGCACCTATAAAATAATAGTCGCTTTGAGTGTCACCGTCTGCAAAGATATACTGTCCGTACATCTTTATATTGCA
This sequence comes from Agathobacter rectalis ATCC 33656, assembly GCF_000020605.1. Taxonomy (NCBI): domain Bacteria; kingdom Bacillati; phylum Bacillota; class Clostridia; order Lachnospirales; family Lachnospiraceae; genus Agathobacter; species Agathobacter rectalis. Next base: position 1,072,024 of record NC_012781.1, on the reverse strand, counting down.
AAAGAGTGCTGTGCGGCTTGATGCAGTAGCAATTCCATATCCCTTGTTTGACACGACAAGCGGCAGCCTCTGCTGTCTGCCTCCGAACGAAATATATCTGGCTTTGTTTGTCAAATCAGTAAGGTCTGTCGCAAGTATTCCCTTGGATTTGAGCTTTTCCGATTTATCCCAGTCAAAAAATGTGTAGCACTCTCCATTATTTAAAAGCCTTGGCTCTGTGGCATTTTCACTTACAAGGAGATTTCTGCCTGTATCAAAATACTGTATGGCTCCGTTTTTCTTTTCTATCCTTAGTATCAGCTTCTCCGTTTGAATCTCAATCAGTGATTTGGATTCCTTTGCCCCCCATTTGAAGTCTGTGTCGGCCTTTTGCTTCCAATAGGTTTTATGCGGCTTCACTCCGATTCCTTTTACAAAGATTACACGTACTATCTCCGGTGTGATTGGTATCACATAAAGTATGCCGTCCGCTGTGGCAATTTCAACATGTGATTTACCTTTTTTGAGCCATTTTACCGCAAACTTGCCCTTTGAATGTCCCTTTACATGAAGTATATCGTTGTCCGGGATTGAGCCGTATGCGTATGGGGAGGGATTGAGAGGGAGGCTGCTCTTTTTTGCAGCCTTACTTACTTCCCTAATCTTAATTTTATTTGCCATATCTGTAGCAGTACATTGTGTTTGATTTTCCCTGTCTTTTTTTACAAATGCAGATAAATCAAGCTTCTCATTTTCAGCCTTATTTGTCACCTGCTCAGGCTTTAATACAATGCGCGACGGACCAAAATACTCTCTTTCATCCATATCGCGTCTGCCATCAACACGCTTTTGCTCTTCTATCTCTTTTTCTGTCAGTTGCTGCTTTTCATATTCCTTTGCCTTGGTAAGCGGCTCTGCAGAAAACTCCTTCTGATGCCTGTTGGAAGGAGCAGGGTCTGCAATAAGCGTTGTCAGCCTGCCCCGGTGGAATACAGCAAGCTCATGAAGTGCACGGGTAGCCGCAACGTACAAAAGCTTCACATGACTATCATCAGCCGGATATTTTCTCTCTGATGGGTCAAACAGCAATACAGCATCAAACTCAAGTCCCTTTGTATACGCGACCGGAAGTACCATGACTCCTGCACCAAACTGTGCAGTTTCAATATCATCCTCTGCTATTTCTATATGTTTTTTAAGCTCAGCAGACACCTTGAGAGCCTCTGCCTCATCACGGCACACGACAGCTATCGTCTCATAGCCTTCACTCTGCCAGCCTTTTATCGTGTCAACCGATGCCGAAATCAGTGAGCGCACATTGGCATACTCCTCTATGCGCACTGCGTTTCCATGCCTGATAATAGGCTCCACCGGATAGATTGCAAAATCTCCATGGCGCAGTATCTCTGTTGCAAATTCTGAAATCTCAACAGTGTTTCTGTAGCTCTTTCGAAGCAGACCGAATGCGTCATATGTGCCTGTGAGTATCAGCTTTTTCAAGTCCTCCCAGTCATTTAAGCCATACTCAAAATGTATATTCTGCGAGGTATCGCCCATGATAGTGTATGTGCAGTTTCTGAGGCAGTAATGCAGACAGCAGTATGCCATCATGCCAAAATCCTGTGCCTCATCAATAACCACATGACTCGCCTCACGAACCGGATCTGTCTCCTTAATGCGCTTATAAATATACGCAAGTGCTGCCAGATCATACACATCAAATGAGTCCTTTGGAATATCTATATCATATTCCTTCTCCTTCTGACTAAGCAGAAAATCCCTGTAAAAATCATACACAGAGCCTTTCCAGTCATCCTTACCGAAATATGTTTTGTATTTTTTATCAAGCACCCTGCGCTCCTTTGCAGGGAACTTCACTTCCTTACCGAGAACCTCATTTTCATACTTCGAGTAAATTATCTCATTTAACATGAGGATTTTACTCTGCATGGAAAGAAGCGGATTATCATGCAGATAAGTGTCTATCAGCACCTTTCCCACAAGCAGATTGCCTGTTTTTTCCATGTAGACCTCATCTCTTGGAATACACTTTTCCTCGTAATCTAAACAGAATTTTTCAAGAGCTTCAAACCATTCTTTACTGCCCTTTATGCTGTTTCTACTGTCATTTTTGCTGACTTCATGTATGCTGTACTTTTTGTCATCCCAATCCTCGTACAAAAGCCTTGTAAAAAGCTGCTCCATAGTCATCTGTTTTATGCCGTACACATCAAGCTCCGGAAGCACGCTTGTAATATAGTTCAACAAAATGCGGTTACTGCCTATAATGTAGAAATCCTCCGGTCTGAAATCATCAGCATAATTATATAAAATGTACGATATCCTGTGCATTGCAACCGTTGTCTTTCCTGAGCCTGCAACTCCCTGCACAATGATATTCGTCTTTGGCGAACGGCGGATAATAAGGTTTTGCTCCTTTTGGATTGTCGCGATAATCTCTCCGAGCACTGCCTTTTTATTCTTAGCCAGATACTTTGTCAGAAGCTCATCATTTGCTACAACATCTGAATCAAAAAAGTCGATGAGCTTATCCTCCGCAATCTCATAGGTGCGCTTTCTGTTTAAATCAATCTCAAAAGTACCCTCTGAGCTCACCGTGTACTTACATGGTCCAAGACTGCTCTCATAATATACGGATGCAATCGGTGCTCTCCAGTCAATGACCACAGGCTCTGATGCATTCTTTGCAATACCGACTCTGCCTATATAGTAGGACTCCTGTGACTTCTGACGCGGATCCTTAAAATCTATTCTGCCAAAATACGGCTTTTTCCGCGCCTTTTCACATCTTACGATATTTCTCTCGTTCTCATGAAGCTGCGCTGTCGCATTGTTCCACAGGACAAGTCCCTCCTTGTCCTGCGCCTCGTAGACATCTCTTAAATCCTCTAAATCATCTGTCAGCTTTTTTACCGATTCCTTTGCACGGTCCAGATTATCCTGTGCAATCCCTATGATATTCTGAAGCTGTCTCTGCTCGTCTTTTAATGAAATTCCCGGTAAATCATTTTCTGTGCCCATCATGCCTCCACGACTTATATATGCTGTGATTATACTATACTTTTAATCTCATCTATCCTGTCAACACAGGCAAAAAGCATCTTTTTCAGCTCCTCATCAGGCTGTGTCAAATCCGGCACCATGACAACCTTACAGCCTGCAGAATATGCACTTTTGACACCATTTGGCGAATCCTCTACCGCCATACACTCCTCAGGTGCCAGCTTAAGCTCGCTGCATGCAAACTCATACACATCAGGTGCCGGCTTTCCATGCTCCACCATAGGTGCACAGATGATCTTGTCAAAATATCCGTAGAGCCCTATCTTTTTAAGATATTTCTCAGCTCTTTCTATATCATTCGCTGTGGAAATCGCTCTGTGAATGCCCTTTTCCTTCAAATATGTAAGTATCTCAATTGCACCGGGCTTAAGCTCAATACCCACCTTTTCCAGATGCTCCTCCATGATTTTTCTCCGATATGCCCTGATTTTATTATAATCCATATCCGGATCATGAAACATATCCTTAAGATGCTGCGGTGCATACGGCTGCCCGAGGCTTCGCATTGAAAGCGCCTGCTCATCTGTCATCTCGTAGCCGAATTGCTTAAGTGCCATCGGCCAGAAAATACGATAATATTTCTCCGTATCTATGAGTGTTCCGTCCATATCAAATAATACTGCTTTTACCATTGGTTCTCCTTACGTTCTGCCAGGCTTTACTATGCTTCACCTGTTAATTTTACCACTGTCATATCATGATGCATGGCCTTTATCACCGGGCCAAACATGTCCTTTGTCTTTATCCTGAGGCTGGAGGTATTTATGCATGGATGACATCCAACCCACTCACCTTTTAGCACATCCTCATCCACCAGAAGTCTGACCGCATTGTCATGGTCGTTCATCAGTCCCATCACACTGACTGAGCCCGGTGTGATATCCAGATATTTTTCCATATCCTGCGGACTTGCAAACGAAAGTCTCGCACTGCCTATCTGATGCGAGAGCTCTTTTGTCTTAAAGGTCTTGTCTCCCGGTATCATGAGCAGGTAAAAATCGGTTTTCTGGCGGTTGCACAGAAAAAGATTCTTGCAGATTGTTGCGCCGAGTGTCTTGTCAATCTCCTCACAAACCTCCATCGTAAATGCCGCCTCGTGGTCTATTCTCTGATATTCGATTCCCAGTTTGTCCAAAAAATCGTATGTACGAATTTCTTTATCCAGTCTGCCTGTGGTATCTGTCGGTCTTCCATTCTGTAATTGCATTTGTGCCTCCTGAAATTAATTATCGCAGCTGTGTTCAGCACCGTAACCGCTGCTATTATTCTCTTTTAATTGCTATAGCTATAGATTATACACCTCTTTTATGTATTCTAACAAGCCCCGGCATCCACTGATTACATCATCAAAGGTCGCATCAAAATCACCTGTATACCATGGATCTGCAACATCGCGCGCTGCTGTAAGCTTATGATTTGTCCCGTAATCAGCAAATGACAGCATCTTAAATATCTTCTGCTGACTGTCACTGCCACCTGCAATCCTTGTCATATTCCTGATATTTGCAGTGTCCATTCCAATCAGAAGGTCGTAGTACAAATAATCATCGCGTGTCATCTGTCTCGCGCGGTGTGGAATAAGAGGAATATGCTCCTCGTATAGTTTGTTTTTGGTGCCGTAGTGCGGCGGATTGCCTATTTCCTCACGGCTGGTCGCAGCTGAATCTATCTCGAAAACAGCATCGAGGTGCTGTCTGTGGACCAGATGGGTGAAGATGCTTTGGGCCATGGTGCTGCGGCAGATGTTGCCTAAGCAGATGAAAAGTACTTTTATCATAAAATTCTCCTGTTCTGAAATGCCCTATAATGCCGAGTTTTGCAAGGTTTTATCGACTTTTTCGAGCATCGTGTTTTTCTTATCTAAAACTACACTTTTTGCAAAATAACGCAAAACGGAGCAAATCAAGGCCTTGTGTAGTAGTCAAATCGTAGTCAGTTAAGGGGGTTCAGACTACGGATAGGGGTGTGCATTATTCAACAAAAGGGTGTGCAGAATAAGCCATTACTAATGTGCTACGTTTATTTCTTTGTTAGTATCCAAGTCAAACCCAATTTGCCAGAATCCCATATCAATCATTTTCATCTGTGGGTATGGTAAATCATACACTCTCATATTCTCTCTGACAGGTTCTAAACGAGATTCATTTCTTTCATAAAAATCTGCAAGCTGTAAAATAGACTTAATATTGTAACTTCCTGTAGCAACCTTTTGATTCTTGATGCCAGCAATAAAATACCTGTCATATGCCGGAACACATCCCATAGTTCCCATTAAAATTTTCGTAATCAGAGTATATGATAAGTTATTCTTCAAATCCTTCTCTTTTACATTCTTGCGAATAACATCATAATACTCACTCATAAATGCGTTCAATTCTATGAGTTTTTTCTGATTCACTTTGTTCTTCAGTTCTGAACAATTTATCCCCATCAATAAATCATATTTTTTATCCAATAGTTCTTCAATAACAGGTATATGTATCCTATAGTCTTTCTGCAAAAGAAACGAAGAACCTCTATACATTCCCCAACTCGCCAAGTAAAAAGCTAATTGTAAACTTAAGTAATCTACATCTGCATTATCTTTTTCTCTAGCATGATAAAAATTTGAATAGCAATGCTCCCATGAGCGATAACGTCCATTAGGATCCTTCTTCAAATTATTATAATAACTCATGGATGAAGATATCATCATATCTACTGTATCCATTGACATCACCTTCTTATAAGTACTTCTTAAATGCCTTCTTCATCTTCATGCAGACATCCATGATATAATCAAACTGCTGTGACCATGTGGCACGATTATCAAACGTCACTTCTTTTTCAATAATAATACGACTTGCCTTTCTTTCCGGCAGTTCTCTCCAATCAAGTACCAATCCCATCACTGATTCAATCTCATCTTTATGTAAAAGCAAATTTCTGAAAAGTTCCTTATCATCATTTATGTACAATTCAACATCAATCGCATTTCTTTTTTGGATTTGAGATACTGCGATATGACAAGCTGATGATCCAATACTAAAATCCATCCAATGATCTGTCGTTGGTTTTCTCTTATTAAATGCTTTGTTAAATTCTGCATTCTGAAAGGCATAATCATTGAACGCCTGCCAATATTCCAGTCTCTGCTGCTGTGTTGGATTTGTAGCAGTTGTCTTCTTAATCTCCTTCGTCCAATCATTTGGTCTTTCCACTACAGTAAATGATGGAGCAATATCAGAATCTCCTATCTGGAACAGCTTTATTTCACACAAGAAGAAACCTATCTTATCATCCGTATGGTTATTAAGCCACTCAACTGCTGCCTTGTGTTCCTCTCGTGCGTGTTTTACTACCCAGATAACCACATCTGCGTCTTTCCCGGATGCATAAGTAATCAGTTTGCCAAGATGGTCATGATCCGTGTCTTCTAATTGATTTTCAATGATAATCTTTCTATCGGTTCCTGTTTCAGATGCATAGATATCAACATTAAAGTCTCCAACAGATGATTCTGTCTCATCCACTGTAATATCAAGACCAACAGCATCTGCAAGCAGGTCAACATTCTCTGCTACCCAAGGGGTAAAGTTCAAAGCCTCATGTGGCCACACACTTCTTAAATCAGTTATTTCCTTTAATGTACCCAAGTTTATCATTATGCCTTATCCTCCAATCATAAAAGCATCCTACGATATCTCAGATGCCATTAACAGCCAACTATGTATAACAAAATATTTTTACTTTATTTTCAATTTACATTATATCAGCCAAGGCATATTTTTACCAGTCAAAAAGGCACACGAAATATACCCCGAAATATACCGCACAGTTTTTAATAAAAAAAGATGCCTTCCACTAGGAAAAACACCTCTCTTTATCCGACATAGATATTTACATCTATTTTAATAATTTCTGTTCTATACTAAGGACATCCGGAAAAATCAACTTAGCTCCCTTTCTCTGCAATGCTAAAACTTTTCCTGCTTTATCCTTTAACTCCTTTTCTAATCTACCATCAACACGAACTGGTATATTGGCAACAGAGTCCAGATATTCATTTTTCATATATTTTTCTGTAATCGGGCACATATTTTGAATCAAAAATGCCTTCTCATGACCAAGCACTTCTCCAAAAACAATTGTATCGCACCTATGATACTTTTGCATTTTCTTATTATAGATTCCTTTAAATTTAGAAACCTGTGATGAAAATGGTATCATCCAAAACAGCTGCGTATTACTATCCTGGAATGCATAAAAACATGGTCTATCATGTAACTGTCCATTTACCTTTTCCTTATTCTGCATCAAATAAGAATCTGGAAAATCCTTAAAGTATTGATCATCAATATAATAAAAATGTCCTATTTCCATTTCTTCTCCTATCGTCAAAAAGAGGCTCCGTCCTCTCGAACGGAACCTCAAAACATTTGAACTCGACCTTTTCTAAGACGCATATCGAGTAGCGACAAACATTTGAACTCGACCTTATTTGAGTTGCATATCGAGTAGCAACAAACATTTGCAGTAATCTCTTACTTTACTTAAAGTATACATTCAAATATGCCGCCTGTCAAGGTCAAATATAAGTTCAAATCACAGCTTGCGGCTGCATTAATATTATATTCCGTATCCAATAAGATATTCATTTTACACGATACTGCTAGACTATTCACCGATTGCTACTACCGTTAAAATGTGCACTTCTACATCGGCTCATTTGCATTCCCTCATTCGTAGTATTACTGTAGTCTGCCACTACTACACTTGCCATGATATGCCCACGTAATGCCCCCTAAAGCCTTGATTTTACTGACTACCCACAGTCCTGCCGTGGCAGATGAAAAGTATTTTAATCATGTAAAGTTCTCCTTCATAATTTAATAAATACCGCGTAGTTTTGCTAGGTTTTGCAAGGTCTACGGGGCACAATTTCCAAGTACATCCTCAAATACTCCCGTAATTTCAACCTTGCTCATACCTTATTCTCCTTACTTTACTTACCACACCTTTACTCTTTTATTATATCATTTTATACAGTCGATCAACCTCAGCTTCATATACCGCCTCAGTATGTGAATCAAACAGCCCCCATTCCACCAAATCAAAGTTGTCCGAATTATCCTGCAGAAATCTATTAACTGTATGAACTGCAACTTTCGCTGCCAGCTCTACAGGAAATGCATACACACCTGTCGATATAATGCGATTGTTCTGATTCCATTCTCTAATGCAAGCTTCATAGAATTGAAATAACAACTTGCCAAAAGTTCCTCTTCCTTATCCCTGCCTCCATACCATATCGGTCCAACTGTATGTATTACATAATCACAAGGCAGATTATATGCTTTTGTAATCTTTGCTTCACCAGTTTCACATCCATGAAGCGTCCTGCACTCCGCTAATAGCTCCGGTCCTGCAGCACGATGAATAGCTTCATCTACACCTCCACCAGAAGTGGATCCTGCAATATAGAAAAATGCGTCGTCATGACTTGTATTATTTTCTACTAATAGACAGCATTTTATATCACAATACCATTACAATGATCAATCTCATGCTGAATTATCTGTGCTGTCCAGCCTGAATATTTCCCATGCTGCTTTTTAAAGCTCTGATCAAGGTAATCCACCTCAATCTCCTGGTATCTGGTGCATGGTCGAACCCCCTCCAGCGACAGACATCCTTCTTCTGTCTGATATGCTCCGGACTTCTTTGTAATCACCGGATTAATCATTGCAAACTGAAATGGTCCTGCTGCCACAACAATAATATTCTTCTTAACACCTATCATGTTTGCAGCCATTCCAACACAATGATCAAGATTGGCTCGTAGTGTATCAAGCAGATCTGTTACCACCTGCTTATCTGGTTCTGTCGCATCCACAGATTTCTGTGCAAGAAACAGTGGATCTTTTACTATTTTCTTTACCATATCAGTATTCCTTCGCTATCTCTTCATTTATTCCATACATAGCCTTAAAACTTTCAAGATCTGCCGGACTTTTTATCAGCATAACCTCTTCTATCTTACCTGTATGTATATCCTTAAAGCCTGCTACCTGCTCGCCATTACAAATGCTTGCTTTGATTACAGACTTTTTATTTTCCTTGTCATAAGACAGTACAACACTTTTCTTCTTAAACAGTCCCATCTTGCTCACCTTCTCTCGCCTGTGCCATCAGCACAAGCTTCTCAAATGACTGTGCAAATGCTTATCAGCTTATAATCTACCGCATCTGCCCCTGAACCTACCACAATCACCTCGCTGTAATCGGAATACAATACATGGTTTGTATCACCCAGCAGAGTGACTGGGATATTATGTTTTTCAGCTATATCTTCTACGATGTCCACTACCGGACATGCATCCGCATCAACAAATATCTGCATATTATCAAATCCTAATCCAATTTGTGCAAACGGTCTGCACAATTTACCTTATTCTATCTATATAACCAAAAATCAAATATGTTCTTGTTGTTAATCAGTTTCCCTACGATAGTAATTATTTATCGGAGTCCGCACTTCTATCAGGTTTCCGCTTGGATCATAAAATCTCACAAGCTTCTGTCCACCATTAAGTTCGGTCAGCTCCGTAACATAATTCAAACAGAAATCATATGATTCAAGTTTACGAATGAACCCTTTCATATCAGTTTCTTCAAAGTATAACTCGGTCATATTGTTATGAGGTGTCGTGTGGATTTTTGTACTGTTATACCATACATTCGCATCCTGCAATACAAGTCCCTCAGACATTATAACATTACCTTCCTGTTGCAAAATGACCTGTAATCCGAATAAATCCTTATAGAATCTGACAGATTCTTCTATATCATCTACGATAATCAAAATGTTCTTTAATCTCATGCTTATCCATTTCTTTCTGTATCCATGTCATAATTTCGTCTACGAGATAATCCTGCTGCACCTGACTTAGTTCCCTTCCAGGATGCATCTTATGCCACTTTATGATACACTCCCGACAACAGGTTGCGGTTGCATGTTGTGCTATAAATACAGGATGGTCTACGCTCCGCTTCGGTCGGTGCAAAGCCGATGTCCACTGGACATCGTGCACCCTTTGGTTGGTGTCTGCTTTCCATCATTCAGGATAAACGCTGGTGCTTCGCGCTTTGCAATAAAATCATGTACGTGCTGCCTTATCACATCCAATCCCTTTTCATTGATGTAATCAATATCCTTTTGCTTCAAGCCATAGAAACACATATGTTTCTATGGCTATCGCGGCAGTCGCCAAATATCCATGCAAATAATATGTTTCTGCTTCTTTTAAAAACTTTTCTACTTGTTCCATGTTCTTGTCCTCCTGTCATATAAATCATAAGGTTTCTTTATCTATATTCATACCACAATAGCACAAGTTGCATATCATAATTGATATTTATTGTTTTATATTCTCTTCTTCTATGTTATTTCATCTCTTATATATGATATTAACCAATGTAAATGATTATTTAGAAGAGATGGCTAAGACCATCTACGACTATTGGTTTGTGCAGTTTGATTTTCCGAATGAAAATGGGGAACCATATAAATCTTCGGGTGGAGAAATGATGTATTCTCCTAAATTAGATATGGAAATTCCTGCATTCTAGGAAATTACAACCTTAAGAGGTCATCATAATATCGAACGTGGTATTTCATATACTTCCAAAGATATAAGCAGTGGAAAAGGTACACCAATGATTAATCTTGCCTGCATAGATATCAATCGTAACTATCGAGATGGCCAATTAAAATATTATGCCAATGATGTATCAGCTGATAAGCAACTCACGGGTAATGAATTATTAATTGCATGTACTGATCTTACAAGAAATGCTGATATTGTTGGTTCCCCGATATTAGTACCTAAAATTGCTCAACAGATGACATTTTCAATGGATATGGCAAAACTTGAAGTAGATAATTGTATATTTGATAAATACTACCTATATATGACATTGCGTACAAAGTACTATCATAATTTTATAAAAAAATATGCATCTGGTACAAATGTTTTGCATCTTAATTTGGATGGCTTAAATTGGTATACAATGTGGGTTCCGCCACTTCCATTGCAATCTCAGTTTGGTCATATAATTCACAAATTGCAAGTGCACATGAATGATATCCTGCATGAAAATCGACAACTTTATGATCTACGAGATTGGCTTCTTCCAATGCTCATGAATGGTCAAGCAACCATCGAGGATTGATACGCTAAATAATCATTTATCTTTTCGTTGTTCAAAATTTTATCATTTATATCACGCAATACTTTCGCAATCTTATTCTGATATTCTATGTCAGGCAGGTCTATTAGCATTTCTTCTGCTGATTTAACATTGAAATGTTTCTGAATAGCTCCTACTTTGTTATTTTCAACCTGTTTTTTTCCCCACATATTTATATATGCTGCTAAATAATGCGGATTCACTATATCAACATTAGGTTTTACCAGTACCACATCAGCACAGTTACAACCATCGTATTCTTTTGGCACCACACAACATGTCCCTGGTAATCCAGTTCTTACTATAATCAAATCATTCTCATGAAGAATTGATTTTCTTAATGATGCACAGAATTCTTTTGAGATGTACTTCATATCATCTTCAACAATGTGAAATGGCTTTATATTGAGTGAACGAAGGAATTTAACACCTTTATCTGTATACTGCTTCGCCATATATCGGGCTTATCCCGATGCCTTGTGCTTCAACCACCTCCTTTTACGGCACGAAAAAAGCACTCTAGTAGTATTTTAGCCAATGCTTAGTACGAATAAAAGACACCTGCCACGCCATCACGCTCACAGATGCCTTTCCAATATCTACTTATTTGTAGCTGCTTACATTATTACTATCCACTTTCTCAAATGGAACCCACACATACAGTCCATCATCAGCTGCACCCTCTATATCCTGTACAGACTGGCCACTTATAAGCTTACGTGCTGCATCAATCGCAGCCTTGCCCTGACCACTGCCTGACTGATATACGGTGAATGCCATATCGCCATTTTCAATTGCAGTACATCCGTCTGCTGTAGCATCTACACCCAATATAGGCAGACTGTTCAGGTCAATACCGGCATTCTTACACGCTTCTATTACTCCAAGTGCCATTCCGTCATTGTTACAAATCACGCAATCTGCTTTTGAGCCTGTTTTCAGGAAAAGTTCAAACATTTCTCCTGCTGTATCACCATCCCAGTTTGCATAATCTTCAAATACATAGTTGATTTTCTTGCCGCTTGCCTCCAAGGTTTTCTTCACACCTTTGGTTCTTCCTATTGTAGCAGAATGTCCCTTTGGTCCTTTGAAAATCACTACATTTATCTCATCCCTGTCAGCAAACTTATCCAACACATATTCAGCCTGATACTGACCTGCCACGCTCTCATCTGAACCAACATATATGTACTGTCCCTCAGATAACTGTTTTTCATTCGGACAGCTATTGAAAAATACAATTGGTATATCTCCCGCATTTGCCTTTAGTTCTACCGCAGTATCAGTCGATACCGGGCCACAGAGGATAGCGTCATAGCCCTCTGCTGCTGCTTTTTTAATATGCTCCACCTGATTTTCAATATTATCTTCCGCATCAAAAACATCAAGCTGTACTCCTCTTGCATCAGCCTCCTGCTGGGCTGTGTCTACCAGCGTCTGCCTGAAATCATCTATTGCATTTACGCTGAGGAGGATTTTTACATTACTGCTGCCTGCACCTGTGGTCTGACTGCCACAGCCTGTAGCCAGGAATACTCCACATAGCAATATACTTAACATGTATGCCAGCTTCCTTTTCATTCTAGTATCCCTCCTTTTCAACCTTAAATGCATCCACCTGATTTGCCAGCTCCTTAGCCGAAGTGGTAAGTTCCCTGGCATCGCTTGCTACTGTCTCACTGTTTCCTGTGATACTATTAGCATGCTCTACCATGTTATCAGACGTAGCCAGTATTTCCTCTGAGCTGGCTGCCTGTTCCTCTGAAATGGCGGCTACATTGTTTGCCACTTCATCTACCTTTTCTACTTTCTCAATCATCTGACGAACCAGGGTGCTTACCTCATCAATATTACCAAATATGACATCAAAAGTCTTTAAAGCGTCACCGACTAATTCGCCGCTGCTGTTGATATTTTCAACGCTGTCATCCGCCTGCAATACAGCATCCTTTACCAGTACATTTATCTCTGATATAAGTTTTTCGATATTTTGTACTGACTCTGCGCTGTTCTTTGCAAGCTGGCCTATCTCAGTAGCTACAACAGCAAAGCCCTTGCCGGCTTCCCCTGCTCTTGCTGCCTCTATAGAAGCATTTAATGAAAGTAAGTTAGTCTCCTCAGCAATTCCACTGATTACACCTGTGATATTTGTAATCTCCTCAGAAGCTTTTCCTACCTTGTCTATTGCCTGCTGCAGTTTAAGCACAGATTGATTGATATTCTGCATTGCATCGCCCACATTCTGCATGTCGGCCTTGCCCTTTCTTGACACTTCCACAGTGTCCTTCATCTTCAAATCAACCTGACTGCCCTCTTCTCTGGTGTCTGAAACTACCATTGCCAGAGTTGTGGCATTTTCTGCAATCTCATTAACTGAAAGTGAGAGCTGCTCTACTGTATTATTTAATTCCTGCATAGACTGGCTCTGGGTTCTGGATGCATCATACATCTGACCCGATATCAGGCTGCTGTTATCCGCCTGCTCATGCAGCTTGTCCGATACTCCATGGATAGACAAAATCATGCCCCTCATAGACTGGATAAAGTGCTGTACACACTGGCTCATCACACCGATTTCATCATCACTTTTTACATCCACGCTCACTGTGAAATCACCATCTGTCATGGCTGTAATTACGCTGGTCAGCTCTTTTACAGGCTTTATTACCACATGGACTGTACGCTCGATGATAACAGCTAATATTAGAAGAGAAATTATTCCGATAAGTGCCATTACCATTCTGACAGTGTTAATCCCCGAATAAACTGTGGCTGTTGGAACATAGGATACCAAAAGCCAGTCAGTTCCAGATACCTCTGCACAGGCAACCATCCTGTTATCAATCTCTTCCATAACATAATCACCGGATACTCTTTTTTCTTCAATTCTCTTGTAAAAGCTGTCATCAGACCCGCTTAACTTTGAGAAAATCAAACTGCTGTCACGGGCTGCAAGTATTGTGCCATCCTTGGTATCTACCAGAATCGCCTGCGCATCATCCATCTGTACAAAGCTGTTTACAATAATACTGATACGCTGTAATGACAAGTCTACTGATATAACCTTCATAGCCGCTGAGCCATCATTCAAAATACCAGACGCACTGATAACAGCCTCTTCATCCGCATTTGTATAAGCATCAGTAAAGGCCATGTTTAATCTGGTAAGACCATCCTTATACCACACGGAATCTGTCGGATTGCTCTCTGTCTTATCTGATCCGCCTGCTTTCATCAGTTTTCCATCAGCGTCTGCGATGTAAAGTCCATTTGGATAGTCGTCATCATAGCCATAATATCTATCCAATATATCCTGAAGCTGTGCATCATCTGCATCCAGCCCCTCAATCGTCTCCTTTGCCATCTGGAATGCTGCCAGATTTTCCCCCAGCCAGGATTCAATCTCATTTGCCTGATTTTCAATGGATGAATTCAGCAAATCTGTGGCATATTCTGTGATTATCTGCTTTGATACAAAATATGACACACCTACCAGTACAAGCCCAATCACAATGACAACTGGAAGAATCGTCCCCAGAAGCTTTGTCTTAATGGAAGTTGTTTTCTTTTGTCCTTTTTGTTTCATTACCTTCTCCCTTTCTCTCATGTTTTGTATAGTTTACATTATAAGCCCTTTGTCTATTTTTCACAAGCATTCATGATAAAAATACTATATTTTATAAATTTTTACTACTTCCCATGTATCTCTTTCCCACTAATATGCTCTGTCTGGATTTCATAAAGCCCCAACAGCCTCATCATACACATAATCTACTGACCAGCATAGTTCCAATAAAAGAAGCTCCCTTGCCGCATATATCATATAAGCCGAAATACTCTCCGGACTTTTCTGTCGGTATGATTTTGGCAAAATGTGAGCTAGACAAGGCCCTGCTCTTTTTTCACATAATTTACCTGCTTATAGTTCTTTAAAAGCGGAATAGTCAGCACTCCCCACCATACTGCCTATAAAATCTTTAATTTGAAAATATATATCTGCCCTTTCCGGCTTCCTTCGCCCTGTACAAAGCCCTGTCAGCCTTCTTGTACATCTCATAGTAACCCTCCTCACAGGCACTAGCAAGAAAGATTCCCATGCTTATGCTAATCTGACACCCGTCATATTGAGTAGAAATAGCTTTAAATATTCTGTCTACGATATCATAGATGTCATCCTCCTGCTTGTAGGTAATAAATATCACAAATTCGTCACCGCCATATCTTGAAGCCACATCCTGGTTCTCTCTGATACAGCCCTTTAGAATTTCTGCGACCTTTTGCAGGACGCAGTCTCCAAAATAATGACCTCTGGTATCATTAATCTTTTTAAAGAAATCGATATCAAAAATAATAAATGCCGCATCCATGTATTTTTCGTTATCAATCTTGCTCTTTATAAGCACTTCTCCGGTCACATGATTGTATAAGCCTGTGAGCAAATCAGTTGATGCCTGTTTTTCCAAGGCTTCTCTCATGAACTCCTGACGATAGCGGTCTGTGACATCACGAAGGCTTACTATGCCTATGACATCACCAGTCATCTTGTCCTGAGCCAGATAGATTGTCTTGTTAATCCACATCTCAACACCAAAGGAATCCAGTGTCCGGTAATCCTGACTTAAAAGAGTCCTGCCTGCTCTGTATTCCTCCACCAGACTGTCAGATGTTGCATATCTTCTGTATTCATCTATGGTATCTTTTGACACGCGGCTCTGCCAGCGGGTGCAGTATTCGTTGTAAGAATCCGACTTGTACATGTCCACGGTATTTAAGACTTTTATGACTCCATTACCATCCTTGTTCTTCTGAAATAAATCACTATCTAAGCTGTCCCTGCTAAAATTAACCTGATACAGAACAACCGACTCTGATAGAAGTGCATCCCTGTACTGCTCTGCTGTCTGCAAAAGTTTTCTAAGCTCAGAATTTTTCTTTTGTATGATTTCATCATACTCATAGCGGTGAGACACATCACGAAATGTCACTGTAATCTCATTACATACAATCTCCGGCATAAGTGTAACGCATATCCACTTAACCCCATCACGCTTCATAAATCGGTAATCTCTGCGCAGATTGTACGGCTTATCGCTTTCTTCCTGAGCTTTTATACACTGAAAAAGAGAATCTACCGCTAAAAATCTGCCCAGATTCTCTTTATCTTCGCAATAACAAAACTTATTCAACATATCCAACCAGCCATCAAGAGACAATACTTTTTCCTCACCAGCCTCATCCTTGACATCATAAACACAAGTAACAGCCATTTCATCAAGATTAATCTGATAAATACACTCAAACTGTCTGGATACCATTGTAAGTACTCTTTTTTCAAGCTCGTAATTCTTGTCCATTTCTTATCCCCATTCATCTGCATCTTGTATATACAATCTGCCATATCAAGGATATTATACCACTCTTTGCGAAGATGACAAAGTCTTTGTCGAAATTAATTAGTGTCTGCTGATTAAGCAGCTATCTGCAACTTCCAGCTCTTAGCAAATGCAAGATGCTCTTTTCTGGCACATTTACGGTATCTTCTTTTGCAGTATCATCATCACTGGTTTTTCCTCCGGATGGCGGAGTATGATCATCTTTGTCATTACATTTTTAGTGCCTGACACCCTTAAATTTTTATATCACTAAACGGGTATTTTGACACCCACAATCGTTAAGTGGCGCTAACACAAAAAATAAAGTTCCAGACTTATCATCTGAAACTTTATAATGAATCATCATCATTGCATTACTTCACGCAATAGAAATATACCATGGAACCATCAACATGGACATCGGTTTCTTTATATAGTTTTTGATGTTTTACTTTTTTTGCCATAATTAACCAACTCCGTTTTCTTCAAAAAATTTCTGGATTTTATCAAATGGGATTACATCCAGATTATCGTAAAGATCTGTATGAACAGCTCCCGGAATTGTCAGCAGCTCTTTATTGGATGTGTACTTGCTATCCTTAATCATATTTTCATAAGCATCTTTTCCAAAATAATAGCTGTGTGCTTTTTCTCCGTGAACAATGAGGACTGCACTTCTGATTTCATTACTGTACTTTAATATTGGCTGATTCATAAATGACATACATCCAATACTGTTCCAGCCATCATTGGAATTCAGGCTCCTTTTATGATAACATCTGCCTTTATAATACTCGCTGTAATCTTTTACGAAGAAAGGTGCATCTTCCGGAACCGGAAGTGGAACACAACCACCTCCTCTGGAATATTCGCCTTTGCGGTATTCTTCTGTCCTGAGGGTATTCAGCGACTGTTTCTTCGCATAACGTGCTTCTTCACTGTCCTCAGAATCAAAGTACCCATTCGCATTTACCCTTGTCATATCATACATGGTAGATGCAACGGTTGCTTTTATTCTTGTATCCAGTGCAGCTGCGTTAAGAGCCATTCCACCCCAGCCAATGATTCCTATTTTAGTTTTCTATATTCTTCATCACTTACCGGTTCAAGCCATTCATTGGAACTATTTTCACCTGGCACTTCTATTGCCAGATGTGAAAACCATTCATCCGGTGCGGCTCCATGCCAGTGCTTAACACCTGTAGGAATATTGATGCAGTCACCTGGCTTCATTTCTACAGCTTCTTTACCTTCTTCCTGATAATATCCTCTTCCGGCAACACATACCAGGATCTGCCCGCCTCCACTTTTTGCATGATGGATGTGCCAGTTATTTCTGCATCCAGGTTCAAATGTCACATTAAAAATTCCAACCTGAGAAGTAGAGATCGGTGCAAGAAAACTTCTGCCGGAAAAATACTGTGCAAAGCCATCGTTTGGTGCACCGATTGGAAATACCATCTCTTTTGCATGTGCACGCATTGCTTCCTCTTCGTATGGCAAATCTCCTTCACCTGCCTCCCACACTTCCTTTGCAAGATTGAAAACAGCCCATGCTTTTGGCCAACCTGCATAGAATGCGGCATGTGTGATTACTGCAGCAATCTCTTTTTGTGTCACACCATGATTTTTTGCATTTTGAAGATGATATTTTAAAGAAGAATCCGTAATTCCGGAAGCCATCAGCGCAACCACTGTGATAGTACTTCTTGTTTTTACATCGATATCCCGGTTATTCCAGTTTTCGCCAAAAAGTACATCATCGTTAAAATGTGCAAATTCCGGTGCGAATTCACCAAGTGTATTTCTTCCTGCTGTCTGTACTATTTTTTTCATATTCTGTATACCTCCATAACGCTGTTATTTATAAAGAGTTTACCCATTCACTGATTTCCTGTTTCGTTCCACAATTTAGCAATCTGCCTTGCCTAAATTGTATAGTTCTTCTTTTTGATTATACTCAATTGCAATTCAAAATGATTTCGATTTGTTTTTATAAAGCCCTCTTTTTGTAACTTTGATAT